>CAYMTQ010000150.1:0-1787 GCA_964393395.1 uncultured Sangeribacter sp. | reverse complement strand
CAGATGAACCTCACCGAACTGACCTGAACCGCCGGATTGTTTCTTGTGGCGGTAGTCGGCACGAGCGGCCGATGTGATTGTCTCACGATAGGGTATCTTCTGTTCATCGAAGGTCACGGGGAGTTTCTCGTTATTTTCAAGACGCCATTTCAATGTCCGGAGGTGGAATTCTCCCTGACCTTTCACGAGAGTCTGCTTGAGCTCCTTGGATTGTTCGACAACCCAAGTGGGATCCTCTTCGTGCATTCTTGTCAGGAGACCGGTGAGCTTCTCGGCGTCAGCCTCGTTCACTGGACGGATCGCACGCACGAAGCGGGGTGCCGGATATTTGATGAAATCAAACTGCCAGTCGATTCCTTTTTCGTCAAGAGTGTTGCCGGTACGAACATCTTTGAGTTTTACAGCCGCGCCTATATCACCGGCTTTCAGCTCGTCGATTGCAGTGCGGAGCTGACCGCAGACGGTGAATATCTGACCGAGACGTTCCTTTCCTCCGCGGGACACGTTGTCGAGATCCACTCCGGCTTTGAGCGTACCGCTCATCACCTTGAAGTAGGAAACCTCGCCGATATGAGGTTCGACAGAAGTCTTGAAGAAGAAGACCGAGAGAGGTCCTTCGGGATCGGGCTTGACTTCAACGCCTTCGGTTGTCTCGGGCGCGGGCATGTCGTCGACAAACGGGCAAACGTTTCCGAGGAATTCCATCATTCTTCTGACACCCATGTCTTTGGCTGCGCTGACCACGATCACCGGCATGATGGAGCGATCGATCAGACCCTTGCGGATACCGTTACGCATCTCGTCTTCAGTCAGATGACCCTCTTCAAAATATTTCTCCATCAGAGTCTCGTCATTCTCTGCGGCTGCTTCAACGAGTGCGTGATGAAGTTCATTGGCTTTCTCAAGCTGATCTTCGGGAATCTCGCTGATTGTCGGAACACCGCCGTCGGGTCCCCATTCATATTTCTTCATCAGAAGCACGTCGATCAGTGAGTTGAAACCCGGGCCCGACTGAAGGGGATACTGGATCGCGATCACCTTCGCACCGAAATCTTCACGAAGCTGTTCCATGACGTTGTCATAGTCTGCTTTCTCTCCGTCGATTTTGTTGAGGGCGAAAATTACGGGTTTCTTGAGTTTGGCTGTTGTGCGGAAGATGTTCTGTGTGCCTACCTCCACACCATATTCGGCATCGACCGTGATGACACCTATGTCAGTCACTCCGAGGGCTGTATAGGCATTGCCCACAAAATCGTCCGCTCCCGGGCAGTCGATGATATTCAGTTTCTTATTGTTGAACTCAGCGTTGAAGACTGTCGAGAATACTGAGTAGCCATATTCTTTTTCTACGGGGAAATAATCTGAAACCGTATTTCCGGCTTCAATTGTTCCGCGGCGTTTTGTAACACCACATTCAAAGATCATTGACTCCGCGAGCGTGGTTTTACCCGAGCCCTTCGATCCGAGAAGGGCTATGTTTTTAATTTCGTTTGTGTTGTAAATCTTCATGGACGTGTAAGATTTCGGTTATTTTTTTCTTCGGAGAGTGGCTTTTCTGTTATTTCCCGAAAAGCGATTGCAATTTATAAAAAAAGATGATGTCAACAAATTTAAAAAATATGTTACAAAACATAAAAACGAAATTCACCATGCGGATACCAACGCATTTTGACTCCTCCACGAATCTTATTATTTTTGTGACGTATTCTGAGGCTCCGTTCGCCAAAAAATATTAACGCAGGGGTCGCAGATGTGCCCCGAATTTGGCCTTGCAGGTGAAGGAGCTT
>CAYMTQ010000149.1:0-1790 GCA_964393395.1 uncultured Sangeribacter sp. | reverse complement strand
TGGCAGATCTCCGGCGACGGCGACGGCCTGGCTATCGGCGGCAACCACTTCATCCACGCGATGCGCCGAAACATCGACCTCAACATCCTCCTCTTCAACAATAAGATCTACGGTCTCACCAAGGGTCAGTACTCTCCGACTTCCGACCGCGGAACTGTCACCAAGTCCTCACCCTACGGAACAACCGAAGATCCCTTCATCCCGGCTGAGCTCTGTTTCGGCGCCCGCGGAAACTTCTTCGCCCGCAGCTTCGACATCTCGCTCGACACCACACTCGAGGTTATGGTCGAGGCGGCGAAACACAAAGGTGCTTCGGTCGTCGAGATCATGCAGAACTGCGTGATCTTCAACAACGGAATCCATGCCTACATGAGCGACAAGGATGCCCGTTTCGACCACACCATCCATCTCCGCCACGGCGAAAAGATGCTCTTCGGCAAGAACCTCGAGAAGGGTCTCGTCCAGGACGGTTTCGGCCTCAAGGCCGTGACTGTCGGTGAAGACGGCTACACCCTCGACGATGTGCTCGTCCATGACGCCCACTGCAAGTCCAACCTCCTTCAGCAGCAGCTCGCGATGATGGACGGACACGACCTCCCGCTGGCAATCGGCGTGATCCGCGACTATGACGCTCCCAGCTATGAGAGCGAAGTCGAGGCTCAGGTCCGCGAAGTCCAGCAGAAGAAAGGCTTCAAGTCCCTGCGTGACATGATCACACGCACAATGGAGACCTGGGAAGTCAAATGACAATAATCTTTCGACAATATTGAAAGAGGCCGGCTTTATCGGAAATAAGCCGGCCTTTTTCAGTATATCTCATCTCTTTCTCACTTATCACTTATCACTCATCACTAATAACTGATACCTAATCACTAACACCCAATCACTCTTCTTACATGGCAAAAGACCTAATCGGACGCTATATCTGGATCGTTGACACACTCTACCGCCACCGTCGGCTGACACGCGAGGAGATCAACGAACTCTGGATGAGATCACGTTTCTCGGACGGCAACCCCATGCCGGCAAGGACATTCTACCACTACCGGCGCGGAATCGAGGACAATTTTCATATTGACATCAAGTGTAACGCCAACGGCGAATACTATATCGACAATTCCGGCTCACGCAACTCACGGAACGTCGCCAACATGCTTCTTGACTCGTATGCTGTCAACGATGCCCTGCGTGACTCGTTCGCAACATCGGGACGCGTCGAAGTCGAGGACGTTCCCTCGGCCAGAGAATTCCTCCCCACAGTTCTCGACGCGATGGAATCCAACCGTAAGCTCCGGTTCACATACGCCGGATTCAACCGTTCGAGAGCGGAACATGACATCGTCTTCCACCCCTACCATCTGAAGAGATACAAGCAGAGATGGTACATGTTGGGATGGAAAGAGAAATCGAAAGGTTTCAGGACATATGCGCTCGACCGTGTCCGGGAGATGCACATAGAAAAAGAGTCTTTCGAAATTCCGAAAGACTTCAGTCCAGAAACGCATTTCGGCAATATCATCGGGGTCACATCCTCACACGCCGACGAACGCATCGTCAGGCTCAGGACAACGCCCGTCCAGGCCAAATATTTCCGCGCATTGCCGCTCCACCCCTCCCAGACGGAAGAGATCCACGACACCTATTCGGTCTTCACCTACCGGCTGAAGCTCAATTATGAGCTCGTCAGCGAGCTGACAGCCCTCGGCAATCAGGTGAAGGTGCTCGACCCTCCGGAGCTCGTCCTGATGGTCCGCACGCGCCTTCAGGAAGCCCTCGACCAATATTAAATG
>CAYMTQ010000148.1:0-1944 GCA_964393395.1 uncultured Sangeribacter sp. | reverse complement strand
GTCTCCATTTGAAAGACGATAATGACGTCTTGGGTTTAACCTGAAAGGCGACGAATTGTGATAAAATGTATTTTTTCTGCAGGAAGACAAGTTGTAGGGGAAAGAGTGAACCTGGAGGGGGATGAGATGTTTTATTGATGAACAATGAATCTTCCCTCCGTCGCGAGTATAAGCCGAATTCCGATGAATGTGATGGAATCGACGACTTGATTTTCTTACCCGAAGGAAAGAAATTATTAAGACCCCGTTTCTCCTGAGATGAGGCCGAATCTAAAAAAATCTAATACTATGGAAAATTTTATCGGTTCACATTTCATCTACACTTATGACAATGGATGGATGTATGAACTTTATGTAAAGAACGAAAACACAGTTGATTATCGAATCCACACCCGAATGGTGGGCGGAAGATGGGTAAGGGATCAGAAGGCAGACATCGTCAAACTCGCCGATGGCGTCTATAAGATCTCATGGACAGAGCCTACTGGCACCGACGTGAGCCTGAATTTCATGCCCGAGCAGAATCGTCTTCACGGCGTGATCTTTTTCCCGAAATGGGTGCAGGAACACCCCGAAATCACGGTATGCTATCAGAATGAGCACATTCCTCTGATGGAAGAAAGCCGTGAAAAATATGCCACTTATCCCAAATATGTGGTTCCTGAGTTCGGCCGGATTTTCTATTCGAAAAATGAAGGTGTCAACAATGAAAAGGTCATCTCTCAGGATCCCTACGAGGGAATGGTTGACGATATCGTCAGCGGTAAGTTAAGCTTCACTGACTGAAGCGCATTTCCAAAATGATTATGAAAAAGAAGATGACAAGTTTCCTGTCTCAAAGAAATCTTGTCATCTTTTTATCATATTAGATCCAATCAAAAGACTTCCAAATGTCACATATAAAGAACTTTTTAGCCGCATTAACAGCAATGGTCAGCCTATTTTCAGCTAATGCTCAAAAGTCAGACACTCTCTATCTTGAGGGGTCGGTAGGAAAACTCTTCAGTATCGTCGAACGACCTGCGACAGTGGGGAAGGTCCCATTAGTGATCATCTGTCACGGATTCAGCGGAAACTGCCAGCGGCCTTTCATCAATGATCTCTCACACAGCATCGTCGAGCAGGGTATGGCAACCCTCCGATTTGATTTCAACGGACATGGTCACAGCGATGGAGAATTCCGTAACATGACAGTGCTGAACGAGATCGAAGATCTGAAAGATGTGATTGGCTGGGCACGCAAACAACCCTGGGTCGAGAATATCAGTCTTGTCGGCCATTCACAAGGTGGAGTTGTGGTCAGCATGGTCAGCGGTGAGTTAGGAGACAAAGAGATCAAAGCCGAGGTACTCCTTGCTGCGGCGGCTGTCCTCCGTGATGATGCGTTGCGAGGAAACACCATGGGTGCTCAATATGATCCTTGGAACTTCAAGGGAGATTATATCGAGTTGCCGCATTCTCCCGAAGCCGGAGCGCTGCTTCTCGGCAAGGATTATGTCGAGACAGCGATCAGACTTCCGATCTATGAAACAGCTTCGAACTATGACGGTCCGACGCTGATTGTCCAAGGCACTCATGACCAGATAGTCCCTTATACATACGCCGAAAGATATAACGAAAAGATCCGAAACAGTGAGCTTAGACTTATTCCTGACGAGAACCATGTCTTCTCGAAGACTCAGAAGGAAACCTCGATTCTCGTAGCCGACTGGCTGCACGGAATCCTTCTGGGGTCTTCTAAATAAGTTTTGAAGGTGTACTGGTCTCTGTCTCCGTGCCCATGTAGAGACATGCCTTTGGCATGTTATGCTGTTAACCGGTATGTTAGTCAAATATAGCTAAGCACCGTCCCAACATTATCGCAATATTGCACTTCCCTCCGGAGCCTAAGGCTCCGTTCCCCAAAAAATGTTAACGCAGGGGCGGCATATTTTCGAGTGAATT
>CAYMTQ010000147.1:0-1982 GCA_964393395.1 uncultured Sangeribacter sp. | reverse complement strand
GCTTTTTCGAGTATTGGCTCTCAAAAGTGTCAACTTTTCTCAGTTCAAGTCACAGGCTTCTTAATTTTGCATTTCAAAATCGATTCAGATACGACTATTAAAAAAAAGACAAATATGAACCATAATTTTCCGAGCAAGGCTTTATTGATGCCGATGATGCTCTTACTTCTGTCCGCTTGTGGACAAAGCGACAATGACAAGAAGGACTCTCGTCCGCCCGTAAGGGTAAAGACCCTGACCGTGACAGTCGATGGGATTCAGGAGAAATGCACATATTCCGGAACTGTAGAGGAAGATCAGGGCACTGTCCTCAGTTTTTCGACAGCCGGCACAATCAAGTCTTTGACAGTCTCGGAAGGATCACGCGTTCAAAAGGGTCAGCTTATAGGCACACTGGACGACGGATCGCTCCATAGTGCTTACGATATCGCGAAGGCCACGCTCAATCAGGCCAGAGATGCCTACAACAGAATGAAGTTCCTGCATGACTCAAACTCGCTTCCGGATATTAAATGGGTTGAAGTTCAAAGCAAACTCAGCCAGGCGGAAAACGCCGTCCGGATCGCAAGGATCGCCCTTGACGATGCAAAACTTTATGCACCGGTCTCGGGAGTTATATCGGAGAAAATGGCATCCGTAGGTCAGACGATCGCACCCGGTGTGCCGGTGGTGAAGATCGTGGACATCAATTGTGTGAAGGTTGACATTTCTATTCCTGAAAACGAGATAACCGGATTTTCGGACGGAATGACGGCAACCATCACAACAGAAGCCAACCCCGGCAAGACCTATGTCGGCACACTTGTCGAAAAGGGTGTCTCCGCCAATCCTCTTTCCCGTTCTTATGCGGTCAAATATAGGGTCAGAAATGAGGGAGGCAAATTGCTTCCTGGAATGATCTGTGACGTCGTTTTGAATGACACAGGTACTGTTGAAGGATTTGTGTTGCCTGTCGGTGCGGTTCTTCTATCCTCGGATAACACCAATTTTGTCTGGCTTGATTCCGCGAACACCGCGAGGAAACGACTCGTCAGGACCGGCAACATGCTTCCTGAAGGAATTATGATTGAGTCCGGGCTGAATAATGGAGATAAAGTCATTATCTCCGGAATGGATAAAGTCTCTCAAGGCACCAAAGTCGTCGCTATCAATTAACTCCGAAGCCGTTCAAGACATTGTCTCAAAAAATGGAACAAAAAGATTCTTCTAAAAAGAATATGGAAGGAGGTTTGCTCTCAAAGCTGCCGCCGGTCAAGAATTCACCTCTTGTCACATGGGGAGTGAAGTATGCCAATGTAGTGATCCTGATGGTATGCGTACTCGTCATTTTTGGAGTCTATGCACTCCAGACTATGAACAAGAACGAGTTCCCGAATTTCACGATACGCGAAGGAGTCGTCGTCGCCGTTTATCCCGGAGCAAGTTCCCTCGAGATGGAACAGCAGGTAATGAAGCCTCTGGAGAATTTCGTGTTCAGTTTCAAGGAAGTCAATAAAGCGAAGACAACCTCCAATGCCACAGACGGCATGGTGATGATATTCGTGGAGCTTGATGATAAGATAACCGATACCGATTCATTCTGGAACACGTTCAGCCGGGAAATAAAAAATGTGAAGGCTCAGCTGCCACCCGGAGTGCTGGCTATCGAGGTCATGTCGGATTTCGGAGATACTTCCGCACTGCTGATCACGATGGAAAGCGAGGACAAGACCTATCGCGAACTCGGCGACTATATGGACGAACTCCGGGAAAGACTGCGCACAGTCCCGAGTGTCGGGACAATGAACGTGCTGGGCAAACAGAATGAGCAGATCTCCATTGAGGTGAATCCTGAGAAACTGTCCCATTACGGCATTTCCGAGAAATCGCTGGCAGCAACTCTTTTTGCCAAAGGTTTACGGACAACGGGTGGTGAAGTGAGAGCCGAAGATTACACTTCACCGATCTATGTTGACAACCCGATGAACTCGGTTGCTGATATC
>CAYMTQ010000146.1:0-2179 GCA_964393395.1 uncultured Sangeribacter sp. | reverse complement strand
GAAATGATTGTAGAGGCTTACAAGGATTTCGATAATAAAGAGTATGCAGACGGCGCCATCCGTGTGGAAAGTCGCATTAAGGATGTCGATGACTTCAAATATCGCAAGGTATTCACCTATCGTCCGCTGAGATTGGAATACTCAGTACTGAAGTTTGATGAGCAGAAATCAGCCGGGATGAAAGCCCCCGATATTGCGTTGCTTAAAGAGGTAGCCAACGCTTGTGAGGATTATACCGAGCCGATGAACGATTATGACCTTTTCACTCACTTGAAAGCCAAGAAGGTTAAAGTAGCTCAGGGAAAGGTAGCTATGATCCGTAATTTCTATGGCAAGCGTAATCCAGTTATGTCGGAAGCATATGTAAAACCAACAGACATGACAAGTGGCTTTGCGTCTGACTCAGAGCTTAAAGACAGCGAGATAATTCCGTGGAAGAATGATGTTGATGAATTTCTCGATGCTAACGTGCGTCCATACGCCCCTGATTTCTGGTACGACCCGACGGAAACCAAAATAGGATATGAAATACCCTTCACACGTGAGTTTTACCGCTATACTGCCCCACGCCCGGCTGCTGAAATCTTTGAGCATTTCCGCACCCTCGGCGAACGCGAACAGGAATTGATGTCCATAATCTTAGGCAAATAATCCCATTGGAATATGACAAAGAAACAAAACATACAGATATTTGAGGAACGTAAAGTTCGCACGGTATGGGATGAAGACCGAGAAGAATGGTACTTCTCAGTTGTTGATGTCATTGCTGTCCTTACTGATAGCGTTGACCCAACTGCCTATTGGCGAAAACTTAAGCAACGACTTAAAAAGGAGGGAAATGAAACCGTGACAAATTGTCACGGTTTGAAAATGCAGGCGCCCGATGGAAAGATGCGATTGACAGATGTGGTTGACACTCAGAATCTTTTTCGGTTAATACAATCTATACCTTCTCCTAAAGCGGAGCCATTCAAACAATGGATTGCAGAGGTAGCGAAGATTCGACTTGACCAAATGCAAGATCCGGAGTTGTCAATTGAACAAGCTATCTACGACTATCGCCGATTAGGGTATTCCGAGAACTGGATAAACCAACGCATACGTTCAATCGAGGTGCGCAAGGCTCTCACCGATGAATGGCGACGCGGCGGTATGGAGGAAGGAATACAATTTGCCACTCTTACCGATATAATCACTCGTCAGTGGAGCGGAAAGACAACAAAAGAGTACAAGCAGCACAAAGGATTGAAGAAAGAGAACCTACGAGACAATATGACCAATATTGAATTGGCTCTCAATACACTCGCAGAGGCTTCGGCAACTGAATTATCTAGAGAGAAGTCGCCGAGAGGCTATTCGGCAAATGCTCATATTGCCCGCCAAGGGGGTGATGTTGCCAAAGCCGCACGCGATAAACTCGAATCTCAGCTCGGCAAATCCGTCATTTCATCTGCCAAGGCGACAGATTATATCCTTCCTCCGGAAGCCCCTGAAGATTTCGAACCTAAAGAATTGGACTCGTGATGGAAAGAAAACTTAAAGACAGCGGCATCCCCTGGATTGGGCTAATTCCGGAGCATTGGGACGTGAAACCGGTAAGAAGACTTTTCTATGAACACCAAAAATTAAACAAGAATGTAATAGAAAATAATCTTCTTTCCTTAAGCTATGGTAATATTATTCGCAAAAATATTGAAACTAAAGAAGGGCTCTTACCAGCGTCTTTTAACACATATAATGTTGTAGAACCGGGAGACATAGTTTTCAGATTTACCGATTTACAGAATGATCAACATTCGTTAAGATCCGGCTTAGTAAAGGAACATGGGATAATCACATCTGCTTATGTTACCATCAGAAAGAAAGAGAATCTATCACCGTCATTCTTTGAAAGGCTTTTTTATACCTACGACATCTGCAAGGTCTTTTATTCTTTTGGTGGAGGCGTACGTCTTAGTATGAAGTTTGATGACTTGCAGAAATTGTCGATTCCGGTTCCACCGATGGAGGAGCAGGAGCGGATAGCGGAGTGGCTTGATGAGAAGTGTGGTGAAATTGATGAGTTGATTGAGGTAGAACAGCGAATGATTGCCGACCTCGAAGCCTACCGCCAAGCCGTCATCACCGAAGCCGTTACCCACGGCCTCAACCCCGACGTCCCCCTCCGCGATTCGGGTAT
>CAYMTQ010000145.1:0-2377 GCA_964393395.1 uncultured Sangeribacter sp. | reverse complement strand
GTGCACCCGATTCTGTAGAAGGCATGAAACATCTGACTTCAAGGAAATCCGGATTAGCCTTCAAATATTCGCAAGCTTCTCTAATTCCACGTTTGCCGTTAAGGATAATATGGTAGCGGCGATCCATGATGGCGCGTACCCCGTTTCGTTCGCACTGTTCCATCAATGCGAGAAAATCCATTGGATTCTCATAAACCATACAGGTCTGGTCTTTCCTTCGAACTCCGAAAACTGAGATTCCCGGTTCACCGATATGTCGGTAAGAAGAGCCGTTGAAAGCTATGAAATTGTCACCCTCTTGACTGGTGTGGAAAGCTATAACTCGCTCCGAACCTCCTTTTACTTTCGGCAACGAGCCTTCCAGAGAAAAGAGTTTTACGGTATCCATAGACAACCCCAATCGGGTTGCCAGTCTTCCGATACCGGCATCCTTGGGGTGACAGGTTTCGGTAAAGTCCCACACCGGGCGACTTATCAATGCGGAAGGGAAGGCAAAAGGAATCTTCACGCGTTCGGCATAGAGATTCTCCACAGATTGCATAGCCTTTGAGAAGTCATTGTTCTTCACAAGACCGAATTTATCAGCCAATGAGGAAGATGTGCCGAACTCATCAGGATTTTTCATAGCCCACTCGTTTCGTGCGGTATTCACTGTCAACTCCCTGCCATCGCTGAGTAGATAGTGACGTAATGCCCGTCGTTGCGAAGTACATATTAATCCGGCAGCGATACAAAGGTCATCGACCGGAACAATGGAATCAAATTCCATCGATGTGATTTGATTTAACGTATTCATATTTTAAGATTTTGAATTTTTGTTGATTGTAAGTTGTCCCAAAAGTCCCAATGACCCCTAAAAAATATCTTATCTTCTTTATTTTTTATTTTAGGCATTTAGGTGTGCGACACTATACTCCCTTTTGTAAAAAACTTTTGGATTGTAAGGAAAGGAATAAGGGTCATTTGGGTCAAAAAGGTGCTTCCTCTGATGGAAAGAAGTCAAATGTTGGTGGCTCCTGATTAGGGGTGAGGATATCGGTGCGAATCCAAGGACGCTTAACCCGACCATCGGCACCACAATAATCAGGATGCATCCCTGGCAGTTTCTCCTTTTCAGACCGTTCCCAGCCAGCTATATGTTCCATAAGGGAATTGATATACTGAGAGGAATAGCGGAAGGAAGTTCTGATTGTGTCATTCGGCAGCTCCCGTTTTATCATCTTGGGCGAAACCATTGTAAATGGAACTGTCCCAATCTGCTTGTAACCTTCTTCAAGGAAAGACGAAGAATCCACCGACCATTGTTGCCATTGCAACCGCCTTGATAGCGGCCAAGTGGCATAGGCTGTCGGCACAAGACGATTGAGAAACGCCTCGATTTCTTCAAGCAGTTCATCCCCGGCTGCGGTAGTGTATTCAGCCTGTCGCAGATTAGCTTCCGATTCAAGTTCGGGAGGTAAGAAAAGATCTTCTCCGAAAGAATAGTAGGTATATGCCTCAGCCCATAACTGTGGAACCTCTGCTTTAAGAGCTGCAATCCACAGTCGCGGTTGCCCGATTCCCTTGATTGGAATTATCCACCAACGGCGGTTGCCATTGCAGCTTTGTAGAAACTCTGTTTCGTTGGTGGTGGCTGCAAATACATTGCTTCGAGGGATAGATTCACTTTTACGAGCGTAAGCTGGACGCACGTCATCACGGACGCGACTGAGAAAAGCCTTCGCTGCCTCAGCGTCGTGGGCACGCTTCATACCGTTAAGTTCGGATATTTCTACTATCCAGGCCCCCGTGATGTCCTCAATCTTAGCCTTGTCATCATGAGCAAATGAAAAGGAATCCGAAAACCATTCTCCGGCGATAGTGCTGAGAAATGTGCTTTTGCCTACGCCTTGTGGGCCGGTGAATGTCAGAATATGATCGAACTTACACCCGGGACTGAAAGCACGCGCGACCGCTCCAACCATCCATTTTTTAGTCTGAGCCCTTGTAAGAGGAGTGTCCTCAGCACCCAGATAGCGGATGACCACAGTCTCAAGTCGTTCCTTCCCGTCCCAGTCTTCAGATGTGATGAACTCATGAACAGGGTTAAAGCCTCTTTCCTTAGATGTAGTCTTCAGCATTTCAAGGATACGTGGCTGAGAGAGCTGCAATCCATAGGTGCTTTCAATATAAAGTGCTATTTTCCCGATTGATTCATCATCAATCCTGTTGTCTCGCTCATTGCAAAACTCTGTGCTTTGGGTTATATCCTTCTTGGTAAAACGGTCGAAACGGACTTTCGACAATTCAGCATCATTAAGGAGGATCAATTTGATATTCTGCCCGGTCTTCTCAATCTCATTTTTATCGTTGAGTGTCAGAGCTGCTTGCCAATCTT
>CAYMTQ010000144.1:0-2430 GCA_964393395.1 uncultured Sangeribacter sp. | reverse complement strand
CATGAAATTCAGATCTCTTTTCTCGGCGCTGCTGGTCATTCCGGCGGCGCTGAACGCAAACGGCTCTCCGGCAGGAACTCTCTTCACAGATGGCGGGGAAGTGTCGGTCACGACCCGGGATGCCGAAATACGCCTTCTTCCGACAGCCGACGGCCTCTTCCGCGTACGCCGGATTCCAAACGGCGCTGACGTTGACTTCAGACTCTCCCAGGGTGTCATCGCCGATGGTGTCAAAAGTGATCATCGCGTATGGGCTGACGGCTCGAAGGTCGTTGTCTTCACTCCGACAACCTCGGCCCACATTGACCGCGCGACAGGCCTCGTCTCTTTCTACGATGCCGACGGACGCCTCCTCCTGACCGAGTTCGAGGGAATCGACAATTCCACTCCCGGAAAACGTTCGGTCTCTTTCCTGCGCAATCCCGGCCGCCTGTATGGCGGCGGCGAACGCGGCCACAGGCCTACCGTCGAGGGTGACACCCTGACGATGTATAACCGGCAGAACTACGGATATACCGCCGGCGACCCGAGAATCAGCCAGATGGGCATCTCCGTTCCTTTTATCGTTCAGCCGGACGGTTCGGGCGTATTCTTCGATGATTATGACAACGCTGTCCTCGTCACAGACAATAACCATATCCGTTACTCCTCGCCGGTCAGCAGCGGTCTCGGTTACTATTTCGTAAACGGAAACGGCAACCTCGCCGGAGCGACTGAGAGCTTCACCCGTCTGACAGGCCGTCAGCCCCTTCCTCCGCTCTGGACTTTGGGTTATGTCACATCAAAATATGGCTACCATAATGAGAAGGAGGCTCGCGGAGCGGTCGACTCGCTGATCTCTCGCGGCTATCCTCTCGACGGCATGGTCCTCGACCTCTACTGGTATGGCGTCGAGACGGACATGGGACGTCTGGAATGGGACAGCGTCCAGTGGCCTGACCACAGGAAGATGCTCAGCGACCTGAAGGACAAGGGGGTCAATATGGTGCTCATCTCTCAGCCTTATATAAATAAGAAGGGGGCGATCGACAATTACAATATGCTTTCCGGAAAGGGTATGCTCGTGAAGGATGCCGAAGGAAACACACATGACGTCACGACATGGGTCGGAGATGCCGGCATGTTCGATGTCTCGAACCCGAAGACACGCGAATGGCTGTGGAACCGTCTGAAGGGCCTGACGGCCGAAGGTGTCGCCGGCTGGTGGGGCGATCTCGGCGAACCGGAGGTTCATCCGCTGACAATGGTCCACGACAACGGACTGACCGCATCGGAATTCCACAACGCATACGGCAATGAATGGTCACGCCTGATCTATGAGGGTCTGCGCAAGGACTATCCCGAGATGCGCCCGATGCTGATGATGCGCGGTGGCACTGCCGGTCTTCAGAGATATGGCGTCTTCCCCTGGACAACGGACGTTTCGCGTTCGTGGGGCGGCCTTCAGCCTCAGGTGAACCTGATGCTCTCTTCCGGAATCTCAGGTCTCGGCTATATGGGTTCGGATGTCGGCGGTTTCGCTGTCGATCCGGCGAAGCCATACGATCCCGAACTTTATGTGCGCTGGATCCAGATGGGAACCTTCTCGCCGATGCTGCGCACTCATGCCCAGGATCGTCCCGAGCCATATCATTATCCCAAGCAGGAGGACATCATCAAACGCTTCATCAAGATGCGTTATGAATGGCTCCCATACAACTACACGCTTGCATACGAGAACGCCACGCACGGCTGGCCGCTCGCCCGCCCTCTCGATTTCCGTGGCGATAATCCGGACAAGAAATATTCCGAGATCAGCGATGAATATCTCTGGGGCGACAACGTTCTCGTCGCACCGGTTATGACCGCCGGCGCCACGAGCCGCAAGGTGCTCTTCCCCAAAGGCGAATGGATCGACTGGAACGATACCCGCAAGACCTATAAGGGAGGAAGCACTGCCACTGTCAAGGCTCCTCTTTCGGTTCTTCCGCTCTTCGTGCGCGCAGGCTCGTTCATTCCCCAGTATGACCGCCCGGTTCAGAATGTGACGGAATATGATCCGCGTTTCCTGACGATCAGGTATTTCCCGTCGGCCGAAAAGACAAGCTATACTCTTTTCGATGACAACAGGATTTCGCCGACATCTCTTGCCGACAATGCCTATCAGCTGATCACCTTCACAGGCGAATCAAAAGGTGGCGTTACAGAGATCGGCATCTCCGACAACGGCGGACGATATGAGGGAATGTCCGACTTCCGCATGCTGACGTTTGAGGTGGAGAATGTCGCGAAAGCACCGGCCGAAGTGCTCCTCGACGGCAAGCCGCTCGAAAAGGCAGTCAGCCCCAAGGCGATCCGCCAGTACGGCTGGAGCTATGACGCCGCGACGCGCATCCTGACCGTCCGCCTCGCCTGGAACTACACTCCGTCCGTCATCCGCATCCGATAACA
>CAYMTQ010000143.1:0-2545 GCA_964393395.1 uncultured Sangeribacter sp. | reverse complement strand
AGAAAATTCTGTGGACAGCGAACAAGAGGAACAGGCTTCCTCCACACAGGAAGAGACCTCAGAAAAAGAGACAAAATCTTCGGGAAATATTCTCGGCGAAGACACTTTATATTAATTAATCTCAAAGCAAAATGAAGAAATATCTAATTCTTTTAATCGCAATTATAGCACCCGGAATGATGGCTTTTGCCGGAGACACTGGCAAAACTCAACGCTATGAAGTTGCCAATAAGTCAGGGAAAGCGCGTTTCGTGCAAGTCGAACCCGCAGATGGTCATTGGAAATATGTGAAGCGTGACTATGATATGTATCTTGAAAACGGAACCATTATCGAAGCATTCGAAATCCCGGCACGAAAGGACTATAATTATGCCGGTTCAGGTTTTGTACATCAAGAAGGTCTTGTTTTCGAGTATGAAGGGAATTATTATAAGGTTGTTTTTCCTGACAAGGATCTTAAACCCGTAAACGAAAAGGGTGAAGCGACCACGAGTCTTGGAATCCGCAACTATCTTAGCAACACATGGTTAGGAGACTGGTATCGCACATCTGAGCCGGGACTGATTGCGCTCTTTTGTGCAATCTTCTCCGCAATTTTCCTCATCTGGCGCTTCTTCAAAGGAGACGAAGCCCCCATGTTCATGCGTTGGTGCTATGCAGTGCCACTCTGCGTAATCTCCATACTCGAAATCGGCGCGGCTTTCTCGCTGGGCACCGATGCCGCTTGGTGGGTCAACCCGGATGATGTAGGATACTGGATAGCAACACCTCTTCTGATTCCTTATTGTATAGTAGCTGCAATGATGGTATTCTCCGTGAAGAATTATCGTTTCGTCGGAGAAGTTGAAGGTCCTGCCGATATGGTGATTACCATTCTGCTCTATATAGGGATTGTGCTTACGGTAATCTCCGCTATCTTTGTGGTTATCAACTTCCTCTTTGCAGCTTGCCTACTCATTTTCGCGGCTTGGATGTTCAAGGGAACCGATTCAAAGGATCACAGGGGTAACACTATTAATTCGGGTCCACTTGGCACTTACGAGACTGACAAATACGGGAACACACGTCATAAAGGGAACTAATGAAAACATGCGAAAAATGCCATAAGGAGAATCGCGACCAAGCGAAGTTCTGTCGCCATTGCGGCACGGAGCTTGCAGCCGGTTCGCCTGAAATAACAATCCGACAAGCTCCGAAAGTAAAGAAGGACCGTCTCGACGACCTCATCGGTCTCGAAGCACAAAAGCAAGCCGTCCGCGAACTTGTCCATACTATCAAAATCGTTACTAAAGCTCATGGTAAAGGTGCTCTCAAAACCCTTAACACCAATATACTGATTACAGGCCCCTCCGGCACTGGGAAGACGGAGTTACTAATGGCAATCTCTGAGTACCTCATGGACGAAGGAATAATCGAGGAAAGTGAATGTCAGGCTTATACCGCCACGTCTCTGGAGAACATTGACCTTGAACAGAATCCCGCCAAGGCTGTGATAATCGATGATGCACAACGAAATTTTAGCCAAAATCCGGACAATCCACTTATCGGCACTCCTTTGGAGTATGTATTAGACCGCGCACGCCTTCATTTCTCGCTTGAAGACGAAGAGTTTGTCATGATAGTTGTCGGCGATAACAAGTTTCAGGAGTTTATCGACTCCAAACCTGAACTCAAAGGTCTTTTCGCGCTCAATCTTCGTCTGCCGGAGTATTCGCCTGTAGAAGTTGCTGAGATTTGTCAGGTTATCCTGAAGGAGAAGTATAAGATGGTCTTCGGCTCCGGAACCTTTGAAAAACTTTGTCGTGTGTTCAACTTTGAACGGCGTAACAGCGATACTTTCGGAAATGCTCATCTCGCCAATGCGAAGGCAAACGACATTGTCATGAAAGCCACACGCCGAGGACGCGGTTCCATGCCCACAGAGGTGGCGATGGAAGACATTCAGGGCAAGGAATATGTGCCCAAGACCCTCGAAGAGGTTATGGGCGAATTCGACAAGTATGTCGGTGTGGACAACATCAAGAAAATCATGACGGGCATCGTTGACTCCATAAGTTCATTCCGCAAACTCCACCCCGACAAAGAGTATGAGCTAAAGGATCATTTCCTCTTCTTAGGTAATCCCGGAACAGGCAAGACTACTATGGCTCGTGTCTTTGCTGACGCCCTCAGTGCTATGGGCATTCTTCCATCGGGACAGCTTGTGGAGGTGGCGCCTAAAGATCTCCGGGGACAGTATGTCGGCCACACCGGTCCAAAGGTTGATGCGGCTTTTGACAAAGCCATGGGTGGAATCCTCTTCATAGATGAGGCGAATAATATGTGGAACGGTGCTGATGACCAGTTTGGTAATGAAGCCGTGACGGTGCTCCTCAAAAATATGGAGGATCGCAAGGGTAAACTGGTAGTGGTTCTGGCCGGATATCCACGTGAAATGGATTATTTCATCCACAACGCCAACCCCGGACTCGAATCACGTTTCAACGAGTCGATAGAGTTCCGCGACTACAAAGGTCCGGAGCTTACCGAAATTGCCAGACGCATG
>CAYMTQ010000142.1:0-2548 GCA_964393395.1 uncultured Sangeribacter sp. | reverse complement strand
AGTTTCCTAAACTTTAGATAGGGGTTCGATTCCCCTCGGAGGTACTTTTAAAGACACAGATTCCGGAGCGAAAGCGAAGCCTCCGGAATATCGGAAAGCCGGGCGATTGTGCCGGCGGCCATGAAAGCTCAGGGTGCAGACATTGTGACGGACATGAGTTCTGCGGACCGGATTAATCCTCAAAGGTAATTAGCGGTCGAATAATGCGGGGCAGTTTTCCGTTTAAGAGAAAACTCCACATCCAAGCAGGACAGCGTCGTCTTTCTGCGCGGGCTCTTATAGAAAAGAAATTAACCTACACACGTATAAGTGAAAATGAAACTCAGAAATTTCCTGTCTCTGGCGGCTCTCTCGCTGCCTCTCCTCGTCTCGGCGCGCCCTGCGGCTCCGGGGCTGAGAACCCTCATCAATGCAGACGGAACGACCGTCCAGGGTTATGTCTATGGCGACGAGTCTTTCTCATGGGCTGTCAGTGCCGATGGAAAGTCTCTGCTCGAATATACCGGTGGTCGCTGGGCGACTGCCGTGCGCAACGGACTCGCCCTGACGGCGGATGTGGCCGGAATCGAACGTCTCCGTGCCGATCGTCCTGCCTATGTGATCGAGGAATCTCCGGTCAACGGCAACAAAATGCGTATGGCCGCTCTTGAAAATGGCCGAACCAAGTTCCCGACAATTGGCGATAATATCCATTCGATGGTTGTCCTGATCGAGTATGCCGACACGAAGTTCACCGTGCCTGATCCCGTCAATCTCTTCAACGAGATGCTGAATCAGGAGGGCTTCTCGAAATATAATGCCAAAGGTTCGGTGCGCGATTACTATCAGGCCTGCTCAAACGGTCTGTTCAATCCCACGTTCGACATCTATGGTCCCGTGACTGTAAGCCATAACTCCGAGTACTATGTCGGCAAGGATTCCGGAATTGCCGGAGCAGGTGCAAATGCATATTTCGGTTATGCAATCAAGGAAGCCCTTGAACAGCTTGATGAGCAGGGTGTGGATTTCACCAAGTATGACTATGACAATGACGGAGCGATAGACAATATCTTCTTCTTCTATGCAGGTCACGGTCAGGCTGACTCTGGCGATCCGACCACCGTATGGCCCCACCAGTCCGAGTGGAGACGTTACACCTCCGACCAGACACTAAAACTTCCTGAGATCGTGTTCGAAAGAGGTGACAAGAAGGTTGCGTTCAAGACTTATGCCTGCTCAAACGAGCTTCAGGGAAGCACGCTTCCCGAGGGTGCAAGCCAGCCCTACCTCGACGGTATCGGCGCGTTCGCCCATGAGTTCGCTCACGTTCTCGGCCTTCCCGACACATACGACGTAGAGCCTCAGCCCGGCAAACCCACAGCTACTCCCCATTATTGGGATGTGATGGCACAGGGAACCTATAACGATTCGTCAACCCGTCCTCCCCTTTTCAATGCATATGAGCAGTGGGTATGCCACTGGCTTGAATATGAGGATCTGACAAATGCCGATCAGATCGAGGGTGTTGAAGTTCCGTCGCTCTCGACGGCATATCTCAAAGGAGAGAAACCTGTATGCAAGCGTCTCAGAATCTCCCGTCCGGGAATGGCAACTTTCTACCCCGAGTATTATGTGGTCGAGACCCGTACCCGCGACGGTTGGGATTCCGCGCTTCCGGGTGAAGGAATGCTGATATGGCATGTTGATTACAAGGCACTGGACTGGGCACAGAATCTCGTGAACACAAATGGTGTTTCGAAATTCACCATCGTTCCCTCTTCTTCTTCGTCTGACGTTTTCCCCGGCAAGGGCGACAAGGCGGTTACTGCAATCTATCCCGACGGCAAGGTTTCTCTGAAACCTTCGACGAGAGGAGCCGATTTCGCTCCCTTCATCACCTCTATTGCCTTCGATGCGGATAACAAGGTCAGCACATTCAACTACAATACCTGTGTGCCTATTGAAGATGTGACCGTGATGCACAAGGTCGAGATTGTCGATGAGCTCCAGCGTTCGTTCAAGCTGTCATGGGACAAGGTTGACGGTGCATCGGATTACTTCCTGACCGTACGTCGCAAGCAGGGTGCCAGCTATTATATCGTCGACGGTTATGACGACACATCTGTCGGCGACGTGACCGAGGTTGTTATCCCGACCGTTTCTCCTGCCGCATGGACCCAGAGCATCGAGGCCTTTGTACGCTGCGGAAACGAGGTTCCCGGTGTGAATGTTTCGAACACAATCACCTTCGTGCCCGCTCAGATCGCGGCTGCGGTTTCAGAGATTGTTCTTGACGGAACTGTCAAGGGTGGTTACGGATGTGTCGAGGCTCCCGAGGGTGCACGCGTGTTCAACATCTCCGGCGTCGAGACCGGAAAGGACAATCTGCCTGCCGGCATGTATATCGTGACTCTCGGTGGCGAGTCCGTGAAGGTTGTCGTGAAATAAAGAAACGGTAGTCATCAGATAAATAGGTTCGCTTCCCCTCCGCAGAGAAGGGAAGCGAATCTTGCTTAAGAGCCCATTTCATAAAATTTTTAACATTTTCGGGTCGCAGCCTTGGAGTGAT
>CAYMTQ010000141.1:0-2714 GCA_964393395.1 uncultured Sangeribacter sp. | reverse complement strand
GTTGCGCTGATCCTTACTCAGGACAATATCCACAGCACCAATTCGGCCTATAATATGGCAAACTACTACGAACAGTTTAGCTATTTTAACATAAATATACCTGAAGACATGAAACCGTTTGCGGAATGGTATTCAAGATTTGGTAGGACAATTGGCGCTAGCGCGTTAACGTATAATGACGTAGTGCGTTTCATTCTTCCTGCTGAGGAAACCGTAGCTTCCGACTGGACTGCGAAAGTTCCGGTCAAAGGCAGATTCTCTTTCCAACTCCCAGATAATCCTGACTATAACGAAGGAACTATGGATCCGGAGAACCTCAACTTCATTCTCGTCGCTACTGATGCAGTCTCGGGAGAGTGCATCAGCAGCTATATCGTGAACTGGGGCGAGTATATCAATGGATCGTGCAGTCTGCATGTGTCTCTGGATAAGGAGAATTTAAGTCTCACCGAAGGCCAATCCGAGATCCTGACACCGGTAATTGAGAAAGATGAGGATGTTGAAATCCTGTCTGACAGCTGGTTCAGCTCCGATTCCTCTGTGGCAACTGTCGAGAATGGTGTCGTCACGGCGATCGCAAAGGGAAGGGCGACGGTCGGCTATAAGCTGACGGATAACCTCGGCCACGAGCATGTTGCGACATGCCTTCTGACGGTTAACGAGATTGTCGGATTAGATTATCTCACCGCAGACGAAAACAGCGAGACACTGATATTTACAACAGAGGGTCTCAGGATTGAATCCGGACTGAAAGACCTGGCCCCCGGAATTTATATTGTCCGGAACGGCAACTCAGTGAGAAAGATCAAAGTCAAATAAACCTTTACTCAATTTTCGGACCACTGACTTTAGAGAAGGAGCGGCGGACTGAGTATCCTCAGTTTGTCGCTCCTCTATTTAATAACCGTTAAATTGGGGCTGATTTGTACCTGCCGCTCTGACTTTTTGCCGGGGATTGTTGTTAGAACTTTACCATTAGTTCCAACAAAAAACAAGCAACATGAAAAAGATTTTCAACTTATCCGTGCTGCTTTGCCTTTTGGCCGGATGCAGCAAGCCGACTGTAGACAATTCCGTCGTACCCGACTTTGACATCAACCGCTTTTTGGGAAGCTGGTATGAGATCGCACGTTTCGACCACAGATTTGAACGCGGAATGGAACAGACAAAGGCAACCTATGTTCTTCGTGAAGATGGGAAAGTAAACGTTCTCAACACAGGGATAAAGGAGGGAAAAAAATCAGAAGCCAGAGGCAAGGCTAAACTGACGGAAACTCCGGGCCTTCTGCGTGTTTCATTCTGGGGACCGTTCTATTCCGATTACCGCATCATGCTTCTTGACGATGATTATCAATACGCTCTGATCGGCGGAGGAACCGACGATTATCTCTGGATCCTCTCGCGCACGCCGCAGATCTCCCCCGACACGAAAGAGAAGCTCCTTTCAGAAGCGGAGAAACGCGGCTACCCCACCGACAGACTGATCTGGGTGAAACAATAATCTTATTTATTGACCTTTATTGGCCATACTGGCCATTACAAATAACAAGATGACTAAAAAGATATATCTGGCAGGGGGTTGCTTTTGGGGAACAGATCATCTGTTCTCGCTTGTCGATGGTGTCGTGCATACCGAGGCAGGGTATGCGAACAGCCGGGTGCCGGATCCGACATACGAGATGGTTTGCAGTGGCACAACCGGTGCGGCGGAGACAGTCGAGGTGGAATATGACGACAATGTCGTCAGTCTCACCCGCCTACTCTCGATATACTTCCGGAGCATCGATCCGCTGTCGCTCAACCGCCAGGGAAACGACATCGGCACACAGTATCGTACGGGTATTTATTACGTCGACCCGGCCGATCGTGAGGTTATCGAGGCATACGTCGCAACGGTTCAGCGTCGCCACTCGGAACCTCTTGCTGTCGAGGTTGGTCCCCTGCTCAATTTCTATCCGGCCGAACTTTATCATCAGGAATATCTGTATAAGAACCCCGATGGGTACTGCCACGTAGATCCGGCCCTCTTCCGGGAGGTCAGCAGCACCCACGGAAAGGAAGCCGACGAGGCAGGAGAGACCGGAGCAAAAACGACAGCTGAGGATAAGGACGAACTCCGGTCACGGCTGACGCCCCTTCAGTGGGAAGTCACGCAGAACGGAGCGACCGAGCGCCCGTTCATTAACGAATATGACCACGAATTCCGACCCGGAATTTATGTTGACATAACGGACGGAACTCCGCTCTTTATATCGACAAGGAAATACGACTCCGGTTGTGGTTGGCCTGCATTCACCCGTCCAATAGACCCGGAGCTGATAACGGAGCACGCTGACCACTCCTTCGGCCGTAATCGCACCGAGGTACGCTCTGCGTCAAGCGGCTCACATCTCGGCCACGTCTTTCCAGACGGCCCGGCCGAAGATGGCGGCATGCGCTACTGCATCAACTCCGCCTCCCTCCGCTTCGTCCCTCTCGCCGACATGGCCGCCCAAGGCTACGCCCACCTCATCCCCCTACTCCGTCACTCCTGATCCGCCCCCCCACCACCCCGTCACCTTACAAAATTCGACAATAAGAGTATTTCTGCTGTTATTTAGAGCCCATTTCAAAAAATTTTATGAAATGGGCTCTAAGACCCCGTTTCAAAAAAATGGCAGCCGCACGGGTCGCAGCCTTGAGGCGATTTTCGTTCTGCAGGCGAGGGAGCATAG
>CAYMTQ010000140.1:0-2787 GCA_964393395.1 uncultured Sangeribacter sp. | reverse complement strand
TTCCATTGCGATTTCTTCTTTCAGGTTTCACATCAATAATGCCGGCGGTGTACAATGCAAGTTTGACGCGATAGATCAGATCCTGCATACAAAGCCACCTCCGGGCTTTCACGGCCTTTGCATTAGCAGACAAGGGTTTGCCGTTGTCCCGATATGGAGATACTTCCTCGACAATTTCAGCATCAGACATATTGCTGAAGTATGTCATTCGGATGATTGACGCACATGGCTCAGGTGTATGCGTCAGCTCATCGCCCAGCAATGCGCGAGCCTCCGGATCATTGTAAAGGTCGGGCTCATCTGCATAAGACGGAAGTCCTTTCATTATGCCTGTAATTTCCTGGGACTTGGCAATAAGTCTTTCTGCCTCTTCAGTCTCATTTTCATCGAGAGAACCGCTGATCTTGATTTTACGGTATTTCTTACTCGCCATATTGAGGCCGATACGGATAATATAATTGCTCCAGTCCCAATTGGTACCGATACGCCCCTCTTCGATGTTCTGATGGATGGCAATGAAAACATCCTGATAGATATTCTCCGCATCCGCCAGCCGCATATTTGTCCCTTTGTACTTGTTTAGGAGTATGTGCGTGAAATTGCCGCGCAACTTCATGTACCACCTTCTGACTATCTCTTCGTAGGTTTCTTCCATTAGTTTTGTAGAGACTTAAGAACTACTTATTCAATGAGTATGAATGATGACCACACCTCCGGCTCGTCGGGCAGTTCGTGATACAGCCATTTCTGGGCCTTTTGGAATGAGTCGTAAACAGTATTACCATTTGCAGCGTATTCGTAAAAAGCATCCATGAACTGGGCAGTCCAATAGTCGTCAACTTTTGTGAGGGAGCAAATGAGTGATTTAGCTCCGGCGATTCGAAAGGCCCGTTGAAGCCCCCACACACCGTCGCTGTCAATTTCCCCCAACCCCGTATCACAAGCCGAAAGCACTGTCAGGTTCATTTTGGGGAAAGACATTAACTCTATCTCTTCAGATGTCCAGAGGTCATCATATTCATCAAGGATATAGGGGCTTTGCCATGAGACATTTCCGGCTCTCAGAACCAGGCCGCTAACTTCGGTGAGTCCGGCTGACAGGAATCGGCGTGCCACATGATAGTCATCACAGGAGGCGTCACGTGCTGATTCAGTCAAGACTCTGTTATCTCGATAAAAGCCATGAGTGGAGATGTGTAATGTGGAGATGTCGGCGGCCGGTAGAGCTGTCACGGCAGGTTCGGTCGCTTGGTCGTTAAGGAGCAGAGTAACTTTATGGTCTTTCAGTGCATCCGTAACTAACTGAATCTCATATTCTACATTTGGCAGATCGGTCCAGTTTCCGCGGTTCACCGTCTCGCCACCGTCTATAGGTGAGTTATGGTCAGAGACTCCTGCAACAAAAACATGTTTACCCAAGTCCAAAGGCTGCCGATTTATTTCTGACAAATGGAACACCCTGTGGATGTTTGTCAAATTATTCACCGGGTCACCAGATTCAGTTTTTAGGAACTCTATTCCGATACTGTTTAACACACCGTCAGGACAAAAGTAGACATTCTCATATTCAGGCAAGATGGGGGCGATTGAGTTCCATACCAATGCCGGCTGTTTGACAATATCATATTCATTCCCAATTGAGATAAACTTATTCACTCCGTTTACATCTATTAGGAATGCTCCATATTTCTTACCAGTTTCTGCAGAATACTTGACGAACTCAATTGCCAAATCATTTGAGGATAGCTTCTCTATTACCTGTTTAATGTTTCTGTCAAATTTGGCATTAATCTTTTTCTTTCGAGATAGCTTATTTGCAAGCGTCCGCTCCAGCTGGAAAACGGTTGAAGATAACTCCGGGATATGCGTCGAATCATTATACGCAATCGCGGCATTTAATCTATTGCGTTGGTCTTGAAGTCTCTTATAATCCTTGTTTGTAGAGAGCAACCTTTCGATTACTCTCTTTTTGGTGAATAAGAGTCCTTTACGGAAGAGGGACAACTCTAACGCAGCTTCGACGGCGCCCAGGCTTATGGCTCCATCAAACATGGATAATATGGGGCGATTGAAAGTTCTGTCTTCATCCCCGGAGATACTCAGTAAGCCGGAAATCATACTTGTTTTAATGGAAGGTATGATTCGACCTAACTCCATTTGGTATTCGTTTGGAGTCTGGCTCTTGCGTGATATTTCTTCTCGGGTTTGTAAAAGTTCAAGCCGTTGCACCGGGTTAAAATCAAATTGCAATGCCTGGTCTATAATGGTTAGAGCCTGCTTCTCCCGCCCAGTCTTATCGTTAAAGGCGATTTTGGTTTTAAAGTAGTCAAACATCAGGTCGGAGGCTTCACATAAGTCCTTAATGGCATCCAGCCTTTTCTCAACCTCTTCAGCGTTTAAGGTTATTCCGGGATGAGTGCAAGACACTTCCGTCAGGGTTAGAAATGATTTGGCAAATTCGGTATGGGTAGATCCGTAGCCTGTGTCAAGTAACTCAAGTTGGTTTAAAAGAATCCGGATGGCATAGTCAGGATATCCGTTTATTGCGCAATTCTTGGCATATTCGCGATTAAGATACATTATCCTCAGATCAGACGGTTCAAGAGTCGAGTAGCAATCTAAGGCCTTCTGAAATAGCCTGTCTGCTTCATCTGTATCAAACACTGAAGCCATAAAAACAGCCAGTTCGGTAGTTGCCATACCTATAGCAACATCAGAACAACCATAATGACGAGAATACTCAAGAGCCTTTTCTATTGCAGACCTTTGGAGAAATTTGTTATGAGT
>CAYMTQ010000139.1:0-2822 GCA_964393395.1 uncultured Sangeribacter sp. | reverse complement strand
CATGGCACGCCATGTCCGTACATTTGTTGCTCGCGTCAATTATGAAACATCCCCTGCTAAATACTCTTTTTGAAGATGTCAAGATATAACTACAGCCGACGCAGGGCAAGCGAAGCTCGTGTCGGGAATGTCGGAATCGGCGGTGACAATCCGATCCGAATACAGTCGATGACCAATACCGACACGGCCGACGCTGAGGCTTCCGCGGCACAGGCTCAACGGATTGCCGAGGCCGGAGGCGAGATAGTCCGGCTGACTACCCAGGGCGTCCGCGAGGCTGAGAATATGGCCCGGATCAAGCAGTTATTGATTGAAAACGGGTGTGACGTTCCTCTTGTGGCCGATGTCCATTTCAATCCGCGCGCCGCTTTCGCGGCCGCCGAAACGTGTGACAAGGTCCGGATCAACCCCGGCAACTTTGCCGATGCGGCCCGGACGTTCCGCAAGCTGACCTTCACCGACGAGGAATATGCAGCAGAGCTGGAGCGAATCGAAGCCGCTGTCGGTCCGTTTTATGACCTCTGCAAGGAAAAGGGTGTGTGTGTCCGGCTTGGTGTCAATCATGGTTCGCTGTCAGACCGCATCATGAGCAGGTTCGGCGACACACCGGCCGGAATGGTGGAGTCAGTGATGGAATATCTCCGTGTTGCCCGCCGCCATAATTTCAATAATATCGTAATCTCGATCAAGGCCTCCAACACGGGGGTGATGACGGAGACCGTCCGTCTGCTCGCGTCGGTAATGGAGAGCGAGGGAATGAATTTCCCGCTGCATCTCGGCGTCACGGAAGCCGGCGACGGCGAGGACGGACGAGTTAAAAGCGCTGTCGGAATCGGCGCGCTCCTACTTGAGGGCCTCGGCGATACTGTCCGCGTCTCCCTATCCGAAGATCCGGAGCTGGAGATTCCCGTGGCCCGTCGAATTGTCTCGTTCATCGATTCGGTCAAGAATCATCCGTTTATAAAGGAACCGGAGAGGGTTCCCGACGGAGAGGCGCGTTCACACAGTCTGCCACTCCCGGGAAACCTGAAATATGTCGCCGTCACTGCTGACTTTGATGAGGTCCCCGGGACATGGCATCGCGCCGATGCTTCGGAAGATCCCGTTCTTTTAAATGACTCCGAACCGGTTCTGCTGACCTCTTCCCATGCCCACAAGGCCGGCGAGATAAAGAGCTGGATTGACCGTTTCAATGCCTTGGGAGGCAAGAGTCCAGTGATCGTTTCCCTAAGTTTTGACACCGACGATGAGGAACAGCTGCAGGTCGAAGCCGGAATGCTTTTCGGCTCTCTCTTCCTGAGCGGTTATGCTTCGGGACTTCGCATTGTCGCACCGGCTTTTCCGAAGGAGACTGTCTGTAACCTCGAACTCGGGATCCTTCAGGCCGCTCGGCTGAGGATGTCCAAGACCGAATACATCAGCTGTCCGAGCTGTGGACGGACTCTGTTTGACCTACAGGAAAACCTGAAGAAGGTGAAGGAGGCAACAGCGGGACTGACGGGACTCAAGATTGCCGTCATGGGGTGCGTTGTCAACGGTCCCGGTGAGATGGCCGATGCCGATTACGGCTATGTCGGAGCGGGCGCGGGACGCGTCAGCATCTACAAGGGAAAGGAACTGATAGAAAAGAATATCCCGGCGGCCGATGCTCTTCCTGCATTGCTGAAGCTTCTCGCCGCTGATGGCCATATCCCCTCTGACCGATGAAGACAGACTTGAATCCGGAAGCACACGCTTCTGGCACACTAATCAATGATAAGCAAGGAATAAACGGGAAGACGGAGCTCGCCGTGATCATCCTGAACTGGAACGGCCGGAAGCTTCTGGAACAGTTTATTCCGGCTGCGACGCGCTTCACCATCGGGGAGGGAGTCCGCCTGATAGTCGCAGACAACGGATCGACAGACGATTCTGTCGAATGGCTTAAAGCCAATTATCCCGATGTCGACTTGATTATATTCCCGGAGAATCTCGGTTTTGCCGAAGGCTATAACCGGGCGATCGAGATGACGGATTCGGAATACGTCATACTGCTCAACTCAGATGTCGAAGTTACGGAGGGTTGGTTCCTCCCGATGCTCGATTTCATGCGGTCTCACCCCGATGCCGGTGCTTGTCAACCTAAGATCAAGTCGTTCCGCGACAGGACTAAATTCGAATATGCCGGTGCTGCGGGGGGATTGCTCGACCGCTTGGGTTATCCCTATTGCCGTGGTAGGGTATTTGACAACCTCGAGACGGACAACGGACAATATGATGACAAAGCCGTCCAGATAGCATGGGCCTCGGGAGCCGCACTTATGGTACGCCGGAAGGCTTATATCGAGGTGGGGGGACTGGATTCTTCGTTTTTCGCCCACATGGAGGAGATAGACTTGTGTCTGAGGATGATAGGAAGTGGCTGGGGCGTCTGGTTTGTGCCGGGAGCCGAAGTTTATCATGTCGGAGGGGCGTCGTTGCCGAAGGATAATCCGAAGAAGACTTATCTGAATTTCCGGAATAACCTGCTGATGCTCCACAAGAATATGCCGCGACGCGAAGGGAAGCGCCTGCTGTTCGTGCGCCGGCTTGCCGACACGCTTGCGTTCTTCATGTATGTCGCGAAGCTGGATCTGAAGAACGCGAAAGCGGTGTTGAAAGCACACGCCGATTACAAGAAAATGCGGAAGAACTACACCGTTCTTCCCGAGCGCGACTACCTACGTAACGTTCCCGGACGCGACCGCCTGATCCTCCTGAGCTTCTTCTCGAAATAACCTCATCGCTTTACCCCTCCTCCATAACTCCCGGAGCGATAACAGGCACATATTGGGTAATGCACC
>CAYMTQ010000138.1:0-3008 GCA_964393395.1 uncultured Sangeribacter sp. | reverse complement strand
CAAATTTTAGTCCTATTATTGAGGCGATTAAAGTGGAGATGAAGAACAAACGCCAGGTATAGAAAGGCAATACTCCCTGAACTCCTCTATATTCATATTTTTGAGAGCTGTTTATTCAAGGTACAAAGTTACTTATAAAAGCGACTTCGATGATAGCACAAAACGTGACTAAGAAAGAACTATAGCGGACACTTGAGGAATTGTTTGAACAAGATGGTATTTCAAGGCATTGTATAATCAAAACAATAAAAAGACGCTACTATGAGCAAAAGAACAATCTACAGCCGATTTCAGGAGATGGTCAGCAAGTATCCTGAGAACCCTGCGATAATCGAAGATAACCGCACAATCAGTTACACGGAACTTGACTCTATGGTCAATTCCATTCTTGCTAAATTCTACGATAAGGGTGAGAAGTTTATCGGAATTGTCATGCACCACGGTGCGGAGCAGATAGCGGCTATGCTGGCAGTGCTCAAAAGTGGCGCGGCCTATGTTCCGGCTGAACCTTTCCTACCGAAGGACCGTATCGACTACATGATGAAGACTGCCGGTGTGAAACTCGTCATCACCGATGATTACTGCGAGGACCTTGCTCCGGCTACAGAAAACTTTGAAGACCGTTCGACTCCCGACGGAATAGCATATATACTTTATACATCAGGCACCACCGGCAAGCCAAAGGGTGTCATTCAGGAAAACCATTCGGTGGTGAACTACTCTGAAGCATTCGAGGCCGAGATGCACACGGGTCCGGGTGACGTGATGCTCCAGTATTCGGTATGTTCATTCGACATATTCGTGGAAGAGGTGTTCACGACCCTTCTCAATGGAGCGACACTCGCAATCCCGACCATAGAGGTGCACAACGGACCGCTGAGCGGATTGATGGATTTCTGCACACGCCACGGCGTGACCATCATCGACGGTTTCCCTTATCTGATCGCTGACCTGAACAAGAAACCCGGTTTGCTTCCGAAATCGGTGAATCTGATCATCAGCGGCGGCGACGTGATCCGAGCAAGCTATATCACCAACCTGCGCAACAAGGGCATTAGAATCTACAACACTTACGGCCCCTCGGAAACGTGTGTATGCTCCAACTACTTCCGCGTTGACAATGCCGAGCCTCTCGAAGACGGCACTTTTTCTATCGGTAAGGCGATCAAGGGCGTAGAGGTCAAGATACTTGACAAAAATCTCAAGGAAGTACCCAAAGGTGAAGTCGGTGAGATCTGTATCTTCGGTGAAGGTGTAAATCAAGGGTATCTCGGAAATCCTCCCGAACAGGCAAACTTCGTGACACTCCCCGACGGTACACATTTTTATCGCAGCGGCGACATGGGCTATGTGCTTCCCGACGGCAACATGGCATTCCTCCACCGTCGTGACGAGCAGGTAATGATACTCGGCAAACGTGTTGAGCCTGAGGAGGTGGAGAATGTCCTCAACGAATATCCCGAAGTAGAACGAGGTATAGTCCGTGCTTTCCTTGATGAAGGAGGTCTGCACTATCTTGTGGCCTATATCATTCCCCGTAAAGGATTCTCTCTTCATGACGTGCGCGAATATCTGAAATCGAAACTTACAGACTTCATGGTGCCTGAGTTTTTCGTCGAGGTCAACGAATTGCCTTTGACCCACCGAGGCAAGATCGACGTCAAGTCACTCCCCAGAGTTCTGAAAGAGGGGAATTATAAGTAATAGGTAATAGTTATGAGTGATGAGTGATGAAGTATTACAGATTTAGATATTAATGGTGCAGATTAGAGAAATAAAGGATATACCTACATTGATGAGGTGGCGCGCGGAGGTTATAGAGCATGTTTTTGGTCAGAACCCGGATGAAACGCTGCTTTCGGCCAACCGTCAGTTTTACGAAAAGCATATTGCCGACGGCACACATTACGCGATTGTAGGTGTATATGACGGTGAGGAATGTGGTTGCGGTTCAATATGCTTTACCGAGGAACTGCCATCGCCCGATAATCACTCAGGTCGTTGCGCATATCTGATGAACATATATGTGCGCGAACCATTCCGGAAACATGGATTAGCCCACGGGATAGTTACTCGCTTGATAGAAGAAGCCAAGCGTCGGGAATGTGGAAAAATCTATCTTGAAACAACAGAGGATGGTCGCCCAGTCTATCAATCTCTCGGCTTCCGCGATCTACCTGATATAATGAAATACCACGACTCTACTGACTATTATTCCGATAATCTCCCGGAGTGATACCAGTCTTCTTCTTGAATAAACGTATAAAGTAATTAGGAGTCCCAAATCCTAATGTATCGGCAATCTGATTGATGTTCATATCGGTAATGTCAATCAGATTTTTTGCTTCTGCTATAATCCTGCTTTGAATATAAGCACGTGCGCTTACCCCTAATGAGGAATGAGATATTTTATTTAGATAATTGGTGGTGATGCAGAGTCGATCTGCGTAATACTCGACATCATGATGTCTGTAAAGTTCGCTACCGACAAGATTAACAAATCCGGTAGCGTAATTTCTAACCGGCAGCTCTTTTGACTCATGACCATTTTGCTGATACTCTTTTTCTATGAGAAGTATCAAATGCCAGAGCTGGGCGCGGAGAAGGTCATTAAATTTATTATGGGATATAACTTCTTCAATCATCTCAATGATCATATCCCTTATCCACAAAAAGCCCTTTTCCGACACCGGAATGAATGGGTCATGACTGGCGGATTGAAGAAATGCCGGTCGTTGAAGTATCAAAGGATCTTTAACTACGGACATAAGAAAATCAGGCTCAAAGATTACAACTTTGCCCTTTATATGCGGATCATTTTCCCATTCCCATATCTCTCCCGGAAGCCCACATATGACAGTGTTGGGACCAACAGTCTGACGGACTCCATTAAGAGTCAGGTTAGTTTCTCCTTCCTCAACCAGTATGAAACAATAAAAGGATTCACGATGAACCGGGAATTTTAATATACCCGGCTTTATGGCATCAAATTCCATTGCATCACATCG
>CAYMTQ010000137.1:0-3059 GCA_964393395.1 uncultured Sangeribacter sp. | reverse complement strand
TCATGATCTCTCCGGCGAATGCACGGTCCCCGACGGTCCGGAAACCGAGACGGTCATATAGACCTTCGGCACGGTGATTGGTCTTGTCGACAAGCAATCCGGTCGGTTTTCCTGCCTCCGCACCGAGGCGGCAGACGGCAGTGATCAATTCTCCGGCAATCCCTCGGCCCCGATATTCCGGAAAGACGGCAAGCGAATCCAGATACCATTCTGAGGGATCGGTCTCGTCAGTCATGTGACTGTCAATCCGGAAACCGTTTCTCTTCGCGAATTCATCGAGAAACCTGCGCCGGAGCTCTTCGAGGCGCGCTCCGTCATAGCTGATCACCATTCCGAGCACGTTTCCCTCTTCGTCGACCGCCTTCAGGGTGTTTCGCCACGAGTACTGGGAATCGTCTGAGTCGCCACAGGCCGTGAACAGATCCTCTATCTCATCGAGCGACCGGCCCTCGCTTGCGAAAGACTCGCATAATTCCTGACCCAGAGCCATCATGATAGTCCGTGCTATCAGACGGCCGTCTCCTGGTTCAGCCGGGACTATCCTCATCAGTATTCGCAGTTGTTCGGATAGCGGGGGAAGGGAATCACGTCACGGATATTCTGCATTCCCGTCACAAACAGGACGAGACGCTCGAATCCGAGACCGAAACCGGAGTGGGGAACCGTTCCGAAACGACGGGTATCGAGATACCAGTCCATACCTTCGATTCCGATCTCCTTGATTCTGCCCTGGAGCTTCTCGAGATCTTCCTCACGCTGTGAACCACCGATGATCTCTCCGATTTTCGGGAAGAGCACGTCCATTGCGCGGACAGTCTTTCCGTCGTCGTTGAGCTTCATATAGAAGGCTTTGATCTCCTTGGGATAGTCTGTCAGGATCACAGGCTTCTTGAAGTGTTCCTCGACGAGATAACGCTCGTGTTCGGAAGCGAGGTCTACACCCCAGTAAACCGGGAACTCGAATTTCTTGCCGCTCTCTTCGAGAATCTTGATGCCTTCGGTATAGGGGAGGCGGACGAAATCGTTGTCAACAACAAATTTCAGTCTGTCGATCAGATCTTTGTCGAAGTGTTCGGAAAGGAACGCAATATCATCGGCACAATGCTCGAGAGCATAGCTGATGCAATATTTGATGAATTCCTCTGCAAGATCCATATTGTCTGCGATCTCGTAGAACGCCATCTCGGGTTCGATCATCCAGAACTCCGAAAGGTGTCTCGGAGTGTTGGAATTCTCGGCACGGAATGTCGGTCCGAAGGTGTAGATACATCCGAGGGCAGTGGCACCGAGCTCACCTTCAAGCTGGCCGGACACCGTGAGGCAGGCCATTTTTCCGAAGAAGTCCTTGGAATAGTCTACTGCTCCATCCTCTGTCCGGGCTGGATTGTTGACATCCAGCGTGGTCACCTGGAACTGAGCTCCGGCGCCTTCAGCATCCGAAGCTGTGATCAGCGGAGTATGGAAGTAGTAGAATCCCTTGTCATTAAAGAACTTGTGGACAGCATAAGCAAGGGCATGACGGATCCGGAGGACCGCTCCAAAAGTATTTGTACGCGGGCGCAGGTGCGCGATCTCGCGAAGGAACTCGAGTGAGTGACCTTTCTTCTGGAGAGGATATGACTCGGGGCTCGCGGTTCCGTAAACCTGAAGCTCTTCAGCTTGCACTTCGACAGACTGACCTTTGCCCATTGAAGCGACGAGGAGACCCTGGACACGGATTGATGAACCTGTGGTCACGGGGCGGAGCTGATCTTCGGAGAACTTCGTGAGATCGAAGACAATCTGAAGATTCTTGATCGTCGTTCCGTCATTGAGGGCAACGAACTGAACGTTCTTGTTACCGCGGCGGGTGCGGACCCATCCCCGGACGTCGACAACGCTTCCGACATATTTGTCGGGATCCTCAAGAAGCGCCTTTATTGTGGTTCTCTTAATATCTTTCATGATTTCTCAATTATTCAAAGAATCCCATGCGATTATTCGAAGGCACCCATGCGGAGGAAGTTCACCTCTTCCTGGGTCAGATAGCGCCAGCGTCCGCGGGGAAGGTTCTTCTTGGTCAGGCCTGCGAAATAAACGCGGTCAAGCTTGGTCACGCGATAGCCGAGATGTTCGAAAATGCGACGGACAATGCGGTTGCGTCCGCTGTGGATCTCGATACCGGCCTGATTGCGGTCTGTATCTGAAACATAGCTGATTGCGTCTGCATGGATTTCGCCGTCGTCGAGCTCGATTCCGTCAGCGATGCGCTGCATGTCCTCTTCGGCGATGGGTTTGTCGGTCCATACGTGATAGATTTTCTTCTTCACGAACTTCGGGTGTGTCAGCTTGGAGGCGAGTTCGCCGTCGTTTGTCAGAAGCAGCACACCGGTCGTGTTGCGGTCAAGACGGCCGACGGGATAGATGCGTTCCTCACATGCGTTCTTGACGACATCCATCACTGTCAGGCGTCCGTTCGGATCGTCGCTCGTGGTCACGCAATCCTTGGGCTTGTTGAGAAGCACATAGCATTTGCGTTCGGGAGTAACGACCTTGTCGTCATATTCGACCACGTCGGTGCGCTTGATCTTGGTTCCGAGTTCGGTCACCACCTCACCGTTGACCTTCACTTTTCCGGCTGTGATATATTCATCTGCCTCGCGGCGTGAACAGATTCCGGCGTTGGCCATGTATTTGTTGAGGCGGATCGGTGCATCCGGATCGATGTCTTCGAGAACGTAGTCTATCTGGCGGGGACGGGGAGTGAATTTCTGCTGGCGGTTCGGTTTATTGTACCCACCCTGATTGCGGTTGAATCCGCCCTGCTGGCGATTGTTGTAGGCTCCGGGACGGTTCTGGTTGTAGCCGCCCTGATTGTAGCCACCCTGACGCTGCTGGTAGCCGTTCTGGTTATATCCGCCCTGACGGTTGTTGTAACCGTTCTGACGGGGCTGATAACCGTTCTGGTTGTAACCGCCCTGACGGTTGTTGTTGTATCCGCCCTGACGCTGCTGATAACCGTTCTGGTTGTAGCCTCCCTGACGGTTATTGTTGTAACCGCCCTGACGCTGCTGATAGCC
>CAYMTQ010000136.1:0-3060 GCA_964393395.1 uncultured Sangeribacter sp. | reverse complement strand
AATCAATTGAAGACGAGGCATTCGGATACTGTTCATCTCTTGCCGACATCAATCTACCGGACGGTCTAATTTCAATTGGAGCACGGGCTTTCTATCGTTGTTCAGGTCTTTCAACCATAAAGATTCCTTATTCTGTTACGACGATCGGGAACCAAGCTTTCACCGGCACAGGTGTTAAGGAAGTGTTGACGGCAGCATATTCGTTGCCCAATAACATCGGGTTTAAGAACGATATACTCATAACCCTTCTGCCTGTCGTGGACAATCGGTTTACCGGCATTTCTTCCAACAACCTTCAGTCATATAAAAAAGTCCGCGCCTGCAAGGACGACATGATGTATGGCCTTGTTAAAGCCTCGGATAAGATGACTTTTTCCAATACCGGTTATCAGGAAGCCGATATCGCTCTTGTTGCTTTAGATCAAAGTTCAAAAGTGAGATGTACCGACAATAAGTGCGTAGTATTATTTAACGGCAAAGATATAACGGAAACCGTTCTTTCCAATGACGGCTTCGAATTCCAACCTTCTCTTAACCCGGAAGAAAATATCTTTACGGTAATTGGTGGAACGACAGGTGACAGACTCACCAAGGATGTTACTCTGAAGTCTCCTGGAACGCTGTTTAATGAAATCGGGCTGAACAATATCGATAAGGTTGAGATTCTTTCGATCAACGGTAAAATAAACGGCACTGACGTGATGACAATAAACAGAATGCCCGCACTGCGAATACTGGATATTTCAGGCGCCGATATCGTCGAGGGTGGAACCACCTACCGCGAAGACCTCATTACGAAGACCGACATTGTCGGAACACAGTTCTTCTACAACACATCTCTCGAAAGCATAAAGCTTCCTCAATCTGCAAAGGAGATTGCCGATGATGCCTTTGCCGATCTTAAGACCCTGAAGACTCTACGCATCGGGAGCAACATCTCAAAGATCGGAAATGGAGCTTTCAACGGATGTCAACTTCTTCAACATATCAATATTCCGGCTTCAGTAAACTCAATCGGATCGGATGCCTTCTCTAACTGTGCTTCGCTCTCAACACTGAATATCGAGGATGGACGCACCTATCTCACGCTTGCTGACCTGAGTTTCCGTACCTCTCCTTTGAAAGAAGTCTACTGGGGACGTATGCTCAACTACAAATCCGACAAAAAACCTTTTGAAGGGTGCACTACCCTTTATCTGGTAACAATAGGCGACAACATAACCTCAATCGCTGAATCTGAATTCAAAGGATGCCTGAATCTGCGGACAGTCAGTGGGGGCACAAAAGTCAGCACTGTCGGGGAAGAGGCATTCATGAACTGCGGCTCGCTTGAAAACATCTCTATTTCCAGACAACTCACGACTATTGAAGCCTCGGTGTTCAACGGGTGCAGTTCTCTGACCGACATTTACCTGCCTGAAAGCATCACTTCTATCGGCAGTCTGGCATTCAGTGGGACCGCGCTCACAGAAATCCGGATTCCGGAAAAGGTACGGTTTATTGGTGAAAGCGCATTCTCGGGATGCGGTGAGCTGAAGAGTGTGTATTCATATAATCTCACTCCGCCCGAAATTTCATCATCGACATTCGATCAGCAGACAGAGAAGAGTGCCGACCTGAAGGTTATCGGCGATGCCATGGTCCATTACTGGCTTGATCCGGTATGGCAGGAGTTCAGCAACCTGTCCGGAAACCTGCTGTACATGAAAGAGATTGCCGACATGACCTATGGCGATCCTGAATTTGACCTCTCTCAGTATAACGTAGGAAGCGACGATGTAGCATTTATGACCACTACGCCGGATTTAATCAGAATTGATGGGTCTGTCGCCAAAATTTCCGGAGCAGGCACAGCCGAGATTGTGGTTATTCCCGCTTCTTCTTCCGACTCCGAGAAAGAAACGTATCGAAGGAAGTTCAGGATTGAGAAAAAGAATTTGATATTGAAGTCACGCGATATCCTGATCTTCGAAGGACAGGAATTAAGATATCCGGAACTTGTCATAAGCGAAGGCCTAGCATACGATGATAAAGCTGAAGACATCGAGAAAATGCCGTCATTGACATGCAAAGGCGGAGAATATCCGGTTGCCGGAGTATATGACCTCCTAATAACCGGCGGTTCAGACAAAAACTACAATTTCAATTCTACGGCTGGAATTCTCATCGTCGCAGGTCCTGAAACCACAGTTGAATTTCGCAGGCCCTCACCATTCTATACTAGCGAGACTATCGCAATGGAGGGAACCATCGATATCAAACTGGATGAAGCGACCCTGAGCAACCGTCAATTTTCACTAAGAAAGGACAATCTGAAATTAGATTCAAACGTGACGTTCAATTGCGGGGATTACACTCAGGATGATGTGATGAACTATACGTCTGAATATTTATCTCCCATTTCATACAACTGTTCATGGAATATATACGAAAGTCTCAAGACAAAAGGAGATGTTGATTACAGAATCACCTTCTGCCCTGACTCCAACCGTGAACGAGAATACGAATTCAATGGTTCCGTTAAGGCGGTTGCTGATTCTGATCTGTACCCCGCCAATGTGCTTCTTGAATCGGTGGAAGCGTATCATGGAAGTTATTGCGTCCGCAATCATTGCATGCGTGAATACCTTCGCGCGAAGTATCCCGTTTCAGGAGAGTACGGAAATATAATCCCTGTTTGTTTCTATTTCAACAGTTCTATAAAGTACGAATTAGGTTACCAAGTTCTATTCATGAATGATGATAATTCAAGTTACTACGAGTCTGTTTTAAGAAGCGTTTCCCTTTTTGGATATCCTTGTTATCCTGATTTTTATATTAACAGAAAAGAAGATACTTCACTTGATTTCACCGGTATCGTTGATCTCCTTAAATCCAAGACAGCTAAAAGAAACTTCTTCAGAACCGGAGTCGAAGCCATAACACAGGATGATTCGGAAAATGGGACTGTAAACATAGAGTTCTCGGTTACGCCTGCCGCTTCTGTTAACGGCCACCCGGTCAATGTTGCGCTGATCCTTACTCAGGACAATATCCACAGCACCAATTCGGCCTATAATA
>CAYMTQ010000135.1:0-3226 GCA_964393395.1 uncultured Sangeribacter sp. | reverse complement strand
ACCATCGCAAGAACGAAAATGAACTGACTGACAGGATTGCTTATCTTGCGGAAGAAATAGCGTGTCATGATCGGAAAGCTCCATCCGACCGCCACGGCATACATGCACATCAGCACAAGCAACATCCCGAGACTGTTCCAGTCAAAAGAACCCTTGCTGCTGATTGCGACAACCTCGGCCAGCGCGAGAAGTGACAGCAGGACCGTCACTATCGTGCCGCAGACTGCGATCACTGCCCCCCGGGCGCTTGTCAATCCGAATTTCGAGACAAGCGGATATGACACAAGAGTGTGGGATGAATACATCGAAGCCAACAGAACGGCTGTCGTCATTGAAACCCCGAACAGCAACCTCGCACTCAATATTCCGATTCCCATCGGAATGATGAACGTCAGGAGACCGAACCCGATGCCTTTCCTGAAATTCTTCCGCAGGTCATACATGTCGATCTCGATCGCGGCGAGGAACATCAGATAAAGGATGCCCACCTGACCGAAAATCTGGAAAGAAGCGTCCCGGGCAAGAAGGTTGAACCCGTATGGCCCTACGATCACACCGGCGAGGATCAGCCCCACGATATTCGGAATCTTAAGCCGTCCGAACAACAGCGGGGTGAGCAGGATGATCCCGAGCACAAGCATGAAGATCGGGACCGGTTGGGTGAGGGGGAGTGAGGGCAAGGTTATGTTATTTTAATTCAGAGTCTGAAGAAATCGATGGCGTTGCGGTCTGTGACTGAATCAATCTTTGCGAAGTCTGTTCCGAAAATGTCGGCCAGACGGTCAGCCACATTGCGAACCCACGCGCTTTCATTCCGTTTTCCTCGGTTAGGTTCGGGAGCGAGATAGGGTGAATCTGTCTCGAGCATGATTCTGTCGAGTCCGATGATCTTCACTGCCTCGCGGAGTGGGGCCGCATTCTTGAATGTCACGACCCCGTTGATGCCAAACATCGCGTCCGTCCTGTCGAGAATTTTTCGCGCTTCGTCCGGCCCGGCCGTGAAACTGTGGAAGACAAGTGGAGGCAGTGTCCCGCTGAAGCTTTCGATCACCTCAAGAGACCGGTCGGTCGCTTCACGGCTGTGGATGATGACAGGAAGATTGCGCTCCGCCGCGACCTGGAGATGATGTGTGAATACCTCTTTTTGTCTCGGGAGAGTCTCCTTATCCCAATAAAGGTCGATTCCGGTTTCGCCGATCGCGACAGCAGGTTCCTTCTCGGTCCGTTTCCATATTTCCGCGACCTCTTCGCGCCAGTTTTCGCCGGCATCGGTCGGGTGGAGCCCCGGAGCGAGGTACATTACATCCGGAAACTCATTCCGGAGACTGATCATCGGTTCGACCGATTCAAGGTTGACCCCCGGAAGAATCATTGCCTTCACTCCGGCGTCGAGTGCGCGCCGGACCGCTTCGCGACGGTCGTCGTCGAAGCGATGTGAATAGAGATGGGTATGGGTGTCGATCATCTGAGGCTCTTGTTTTTTGTGGCCCGACAGCAGTCAGTTTTATTTTTTTGCGGCCGTTTTATTTTTTGCGGCCGGTCAGCTTCTCGGCGAGCAGACGGAATGCATCCTTGCTGTCCGGAGAAAGGGAAGTCTTTTTCAGTGCGGTTATGGCCTCCGAAGAAAACTCACGGACTGCTTTTGTGCAGATCTCAGGCATCTTCATCCGTTCATAAATACGTGTCGCAGCCTTCACCTTAGTGTCGGAAGGTGGGAGGCTAATGACATTGCGGAGAGCCTCGGCATCCTCCCCTCCGGCAGAAAGGGCCGATACCATCAGGAATGTCTGCTTGTTGTTGCGGATGTCTCCCCCTATAGGCTTGCCGAAGACTGCGGGGTCTCCGAAAGTATCCAGACGGTCATCCTCAATCTGGAAGGCCGTTCCGAGTTTCATTCCGAACTGATACATCGCGTCGGCATCCTCCTCAGACGCACCGCCGATCAGGGCGCCTATCGCGGCCGATGCTCCGAGAAGAGCACCGGTTTTCTTGCCGATCATCTCCAGATATTGGTCCGGAGAAACCGTCGGCATCTGTTCGAAATCCATATCGAGTCGCTGACCCTCATAGACTTCCATCGCCATCTGATTGAATCTGTCGAGCACCGGGCGCAGGATATTGTCCGGGACAGCGGCGATCCGTCGGGTGGCCATGGTGAGCATCGCGTCTCCGGAGAGAATGGCGGTGTTGTCGTCCCAATTTGCCCTTACGGACTGACGGCCGCGTCTTGTATCCGAATCATCCATCACATCGTCGTGAAGAAGAGTGAAATTATGGAAAAGCTCAATGCCTGTGGCCGGCACGAGTGCCTTCTCCGGGTCCCCGCCGAAAGCCTCGGCGGCCATCAGCATCAGGACCGGACGGAGGCGTTTGCCTCCGGCTTCCATTCCATATTCGATCGGAGAGTAGAGAGAGGAGGGATTGCCGGCGCCGAATCCGGCGTCGCGGATAGCCTTCTCGGCCATCAGTGCGTAATCTGATATCCTTTTCATAACCTCGCAAAATTACTTTTTTTTTAACTTTTTTACAATAAGGATGCCCGCTTTTTGTTTACGTCGCCTGTCGTTTACAGATCTACTCCGTTTGGTTTGCGTGTTTCGGAATATTTTATTACTTTTGTGCAATAATTAGGGAAAATACCTTAAAATTCAAAAATGTCATGACTCCCCGTGTCTAAGGCAGTGATTGCCAAGGGGAACACGAAAAATGCTTTTCTAAAAATGGAAATGGAAGAAGAAAAAAAACCTAAGAGACCGAGAATCGGTGCTTCGGCAGCTCCCTCACAGGAGGGTGGCGATCATTATCAAAACTCAGACTATCCCCAGAATCAAGGGGGCTATCAGCCTCGCCAGGCTTACGGACAGGGCTATCAGAACCGCGATGGTTATCAGCCGCGTCCCTACAACAGATACGGGAATCAGGGAAGCTACCAGCAGCGCCCATATACTCCCGGCCTTCAGAGTCAGGATGAGACAAAGGCCGAAGCCTACAAACCTACGACAGACGGAGAACACCAGGAGGGTGCTCAGGAACAGCAGTCATACGGCTACCAGCCCCGTCAGAACGGCTACCAGCCCCGCCAGAACGGTTATCAGCCCCGTCAGAACGGCTACAACAACCGTCAGGGCGGTTACAACCAGAACGGCTATCAGCAGCGTCAGGGCGGCTACAACAACAACCGTCAGGGCGGTTACAACCAGAACGGCTATCAGCAGCGTCAGGGCGG
>CAYMTQ010000134.1:0-3301 GCA_964393395.1 uncultured Sangeribacter sp. | reverse complement strand
AATTATATGGAATCAGGAATTCAGATGTGAGGTGGGAGAGACAGTGGAACTACTGGCTTACAGCACTGATAACCGGCCCATCGAGTATTTAAGCCTCCAGCCTCATTATGGATACAGGATTGCAGAAATCTATTGGCAGGACGGCAAATGCTTTGCCACGTTCAATGAAGAGGGATCATACATATTGAGGGCCTCAGACGGCAAAGATCAGATTGAAAAACGTTTCAATGTAGTTTCTACTCATGAGGGTCTGATGTATGTTGGCGGCATCTACTACCGCCATACAGACGAGTCGAACTCTAACTTGAAAGTTGTATGTGGTTATGAATTCTATGCCGGAGATTATGAGATACCTTCGCAAGTAGGTGGAATTCCCGTCATCGAAGTTTATAATGACGCTTTCGCAAGATGTTCTGAACTTAATGATGTGATCATAAGCGAAGGAATTCAATTTATCAGAACAGGAGCTTTCGGTGATTGTTCCCTGCATTCAATTCGGATCCCGGCATCTGTGCGGTGTTTGGATGATTGGTCTTTTAACGCGCTATCCGGCAATTTGATGTCGATAAGCCTATATGGACTGACTCCTCCCGAAGCAAATGAATCGACATTTAATGGATATGTTGATTATGAGAGGTGTGTGCTTCATGTACCTGAAGGAACAATACCACTCTACCGGGGAGCCCCGATATGGCAAAACTTCATCAACATCATTGATGATCTTCCGACCGGAACTCTTACTGTTTCATTGAGCGAACAGTCACTTAATTTGACAGTTGGAGATTATTTCGAACTCACAGCTGATATTGAGAGAATTGGCAACGTCGAGATCGAAACCGAAGAATGGTCAACGTCTGATGAAAATGTAGCGGTTGTTGAGAACGGAGCCGTAACCGCGCTCAATGAAGGCAACGCAACTATAACCTTTACCGTAACCGACAACTTCGGCTACACCTATTCTGCGACATGTATTGTTGAGGTGACTAAAGTGGTTGGTTTATCCCCGGTTAATTCGAACGAGGAAGAAATCGAAATATACACCTTAGATGGTTTCAGAATCAAGGATACTGAAACTCTGATTCCGGGAATATATATTGTAAGGGAACGTGGGAAATCCCGGAAGTTCATTTATCCAAGTCACTGAACGACTTATTAATCGTTTCTCACTTCCACCCCGATCTTATTCCGGTTAACAAGACTTGTCCCGGTCCGCCATCAGCGCGGACCGGATCTTTTTCATGTGCGATAAAAGAATACATTGCTAAATTATTTTGCTATTTAAACGATTAGCATTACCTTTGTATCTCGAATGAAAACGAGATAGAGATGAAATACAATGAACTTCATCGAAAGCTAAAAAAGGCCGGTTGCTATCCGACAGGTGGGGACATCTGCGGGCACCCCGAATGGTTCAGTCCGATAACCGGTGCAAAGTTCCCTACAAGTCATCATAATTCGGCAGAAGTCGCAAGGGGGAACCCTCCGAAACATAAGTAAAGCCTCCGGCGTTAAATTATAAAATCATTTCGTGGAGACACGGATTCTCCTTCCTTAAAATCTCTCTTTGAGATAATTGGTAATAAAAAAGCGTTAATAGTTATGGTCCAAGTCAAAGCATTTATATCGCGTGAAAGTGATGGCACTTATTCTATTTTTGTAGATGACAAGGCTCCCATTAATTACGGGCTTGTCGGTGAAGGGAAAACCGCTCAGGAGGCTGTCGACGAATGGAAACGCGTATACGCTGCTATGAAAGAAAGCTACGCAAAAGATAACATGCCTTTTGTCGAGGCGGAATTCTCATTTGTATATGACGTATCTTCCTTTCTCTCATACTATGGGAATCTTTTATCCTTCAAGGGCCTGTCCAAACTCACTGGCATATCAGCATCTCAGCTCTCACAGTATGCCACAGGTTACCGCAATCCATCGCCTAAGACAACTGCAAAAATACAGGAGCGGTTACACTATTTGGCTCAGGAATTAAGCCAGGTCACTCTCGTTTGATTTCCACGTTTCTGAGTATTTCATAAATAAAATCAAGACTTCCATTTATTGGAGTGCTCTTTTTGTCCGGGAAAAGTCCGGTGGCTCAATAGAAAAGTCCCGTAACTGCTTGAGTTACGGGACTTAAGATTTAATTGGCGGAGAGAACGAGATTCGAACTCGTGGTAGGATAACTCCTACGTCAGTTTAGCAAACTGGTGGTTTCAGCCACTCACCCATCTCTCCTGACAGCATTGCGTTCACAGTTTCTGTGACGTTTTGCGAATGCAAAGTTAATAACTCTTTTCTTAATTACCAAATTAATCTCGCGAATTTTACACTTCGAGTTAGAATCTACAGAATTTTACACTTGTAGAGCCGACCGGCAAAGGATTTTTTGGACTTTGCTCCTGAATCTACCCTTCGTTTTTGAAGCTATTCCCCCGCAGCGGAGATCAGCGCGGGAAATTGCGGTTGCCGGAGCGGACCGGCACAGGCACGGCACGCGGAGCATCGCCAAACACTGATCCGAGAGCCTCAGCTATCTTGTCAAGTATGTCTTTCATAGTACTTAGGTATTAGGCTCAACCAAATCGATGAGGTCCGATGACCACAAGGACGTCTGAGCAACCTTTGAGGGTTAACGTGAGATTGGTATGTTTTCTGAAGAGTTGGTATCTCTTTCAAGGAGATAGAATCTCATTCGAAAGAATAGTGTCCGAAGAGATCTTGTCTCAGTCAAAGGGATATTGGGGATTCCAAGGTTAATTCCAACCTTCGCTCTTCGTCGGTTAGAACGGAGGTGAATTAAAAAAGTTCAGAATCTTTGATGTTTTTTGGATCTTTTTTTGGTCATATCGCAGACTTTATCTAACTTTGCAGTCACAAAGGGCGAATACCAGAGTGGCCAAATGGGGCAGACTGTAAATCTGCTGGTTTATACCTTCGGTGGTTCGAATCCATCTTCGCCCACATCAATCTTCAGCTGTCAAGGCGATGTGTCACACCCGACACATCGCCTTGACTGTATTCCGTGAGACACCTCCTCTCCACATGAGCTGATGAGTACTCGTTGATACCATGGAGTCAGATACAAGTATACATGCAGTCAGATACAAGAATACACGCGGCCAACTAAAAGTATACATGCGGTCAGAGACAAGCATACATGTGATCAGCTACAAGAATACATCAGATCTGATATAAGCATAAGGGAATAAAAAAAGAGACCGGAATCGTCAGACGAAACCGGATCTCTTTGGGATAGGATGGATTTGGGGAGTAGTCCATAGCAGAGTCGAACTGCTCTTTAGAG
>CAYMTQ010000133.1:0-3523 GCA_964393395.1 uncultured Sangeribacter sp. | reverse complement strand
TCGGATTCTTCATCGGAATGAGATGACACGGCAGATCAGGGACACAGTTGTGTTTTCACTTCGGAGACGGAAGTAAAAAAATATCGGGAAAGGGTTCAAAAAAAAAGTCTACCCCTTTTCCCAAAGAGATAGACACTTCCTTCATAAAAAATAAATACTATGAAAAACACGCCACAAAGTTAGTTTTTTTTTCCATACCTGCAAGTCATTACACCCTTTTTAACATTGAAGGGAGACCCGATTGACATTAGAGGAACGCCCTGAATCAAAAAAATCCCGCACTCCGGAACTATGGAACTTCTCTATCACTACCTCTGGAAACACAGGCTCTTCGGCCTTAAACCGGCCCTCGAATCGGGCGAGCCGGTCGAAGTCCTCGATCCGGGGCTGAGCAACAGCGATGCCGGTCCGGATTTCTTCAACGCCAAGGTCAGGATAGCGGACACGGAGTGGATCGGGAACGTTGAGATACATACGAAATCCTCGGACTGGTACAGACACCGTCACGACACTGATCCGCACTATGATTCGGTCATCCTGCATGTTGTCGGCGATCCGGACTGCACAGTCAGCAGGACAGACGGAACACCGATTCCGCAGATGAAGCTGTCGCTCCCGAAGGAACTGTATCTCACATATTCTGAACTGAAAACGGATCTGAAGGCTGTCCGCTGTTCGCGCCGGCTCCAAGAACTCTCTTCCCTTGTACGGACCGATTGGATCGAGTCTCTCGCAATAGAGCGACTCACGGCCAAGGCCGGCCGTATCCTTCAGCTTCTTTCGGAGAACGGTGGGGACTGGAACACGACCACATTCGTCACTCTTGCCCGCGGACTCGGATTCGGGCTCAACGCCGAGCCTTTCGAAATGCTCGCCCGAAGTATTCCCCTCCGATATATCCTGCGCCATTCCGACAATCTTCTTCAAACCGAGGCTCTTCTCTTCGGCCAGGCCGGTCTGATCCCGACGGGCGGAGGAACTGACCCTTACGCCGAAAAACTCGAACGGGAATACAGATTCCTCAAGATGAAATATGGCCTCCGGCCTATTCCGGAAAACGTATGGCGTTTTGCGCGCACCCGCCCCCAGAACTTTCCGCACCGGAGAATCGCACTCCTCGCCACTACTCTTCTGAACGGTTTTCCTCTCCCGGGAAAACTCAGGGAGGCCGCAGGGGCGGCAGACTCGTTGAGGAAGCTTTTCCTCTCATGGTCTCCCGGTCAATATTGGAGAGAACATTACGCGTTCGGCACCCCCTCCGCAGGAAAGATGACGGCCCTCACTCGAAGGAGTGCTGACCTGCTCCTGATCAATGTCGTCACGCCATATCTATATGCACTCGCGGCCAGGACGTCAGACCTGGATCTCGGAGAGAAAGCAAGGGAAATGTGGCTGGGACTTCCGCCGGAACGCAATTCAATAATCAGCGGATGGGAGGCGGAAGGACTGAAGGCCGGAAACGCATTTGACAGTCAGGGTCTCCTTCAGCTGAGACGTGAATACTGCGACAGATCGCGCTGTCTGCAATGCCGGTTCGGCCACATACTCCTGCGCAAAATACTTTTCGTCCCCAACAGCGTTATATTATAGACACGTCATTTAATCAAAATGGGATATAACAAGACAGGAAAGCCCGATAGAAGGAAAAGGGGAGGCGGAATGCCGGACAAGGTCCTCGCTTTCCAACACACCGGTGAAGAGGCGGCAGGCCTTCTTGAATTCATCACCGGCAAAATGAAGGATGCCGGCAGAAACGACCTGAAAAAATGGCTGAAATTCGGCCATCTGATGGTCAACGGAAACGTCTCGACAGCTTTCGACACTCCCGTTCTCCCGGGAGACTGGGTGGAGCTCAACCTTACACGTCCTTTCGTGGTCTTCAAGCATCCGCGCCTGAAGATCGTCTATGAGGACGATTACATAATCGTGGCCGACAAAGGATATGGTCTTCTTTCAGTCAGTACGGATTCCGATAAAAAAGCAGACACAGCCTATTCACTTCTCCGGGCTTATGTCAAGGAGGTGGATCCGGCCCAGAAACTTTTCGTCGTACACCGACTGGACCGCCACACTTCGGGTCTGATGATGTTCGCGAAGACAATTGAGGCGAAGGAGGCCATGCAGCACAATTGGAATAATATGGTGCTCGACCGGACATACGTTGCTCTTCTCGAAGGTATCGTCGAGAATGACGAGGGGGTCATAAAGAGCTGGCTGAAGGAGACATCGCAATATGAAGTCTATTCTTCGCCGGAAGCGTTGCCTGACAGCAAGCCGGCCGTCACGCGATATAAGGTGCTCAAACGTGGCCGCAATTATACCGTCTGCGAGTTCTCTCTCGACACGGGACGCAAGAACCAGATCAGGGTGCACGCCAAAGAAATGGGACATCCCATTGCCGGAGACAGAAAATACGGGGCTAAGACCAGTCCGCTGAACCGTCTCGCGCTTCATGCGAGGACGCTCAGGTTCGCACACCCTGTAACCCGGAAGGATATGAACTTCGAGGTTCCCGTGCCACCGAAATTCTGGAAAGTGTCATAACCTCATTTCGGGAACGAAACAAAATTTCCGGAATGACACACTATTTATTCCGGATTAAACTTCTATCACCGGACCGGCTTCATATCCGCATGGACATAAAGTCTTCCGGATTGACTTAAAGATATATGGAAAACAGCTTTTTCCCCGAACATAGGGATGATGAAATAAAACGCGATGAGGTAGCTCGCGCGACTGAAAGCATCGGGACCGTGACTGAGGTTGGCCACCCGGTTGCCGGGAGCGATCTCTGTCCCGAGACCGAACCTGCGCCGACCACCACCACAAAGGTTATCGACGGAATCGCAACAGGACTCTCCTGGATTCTCGTGCCTCTGAACATGCCCCTCTTCGGATTGTGGTTCCTCTTCGGCCTCTCGTTCCTTTCGGTGATGCCCCTTTCGATCAAGTGGGAGATGACCGGTATCTTCTTCGGTCTCGATATAATTGTGCCGATGATTCTCGTCTATATCCTCAAATGGCTGGGTCTTGTGGATGACATCGGGCTTAACGGCCGCAAGGAGCGCCTTATCCCCTATCTGATCTCGATAGCCGTGCTTGCCGGCTCGGGCTATTGGTGCCAGCGTCTGGGCTTCCCGCTGTGGACGGCAGGTTTCTATTATGGCGGTGCCGTTGCGGGGGCCGTGAATCTGATCGTGAATTTCTGGTGGAAGATCTCGGCCCATGCGGCCGGAATGGCCGGTGTCCTTGCGCTCCTCGTCCGAATATGGGCCGACGGAGACAGCTATGGTCCGACGCAGACATGGCTGATCATCTGGATCGTGCTCGCAGGACTTCTCGGTGCTTCGCGGATATGGCTCGGCCGACACACCCCGATGCAGGTTTTCTGTGGCACTGCTGTCGGCTTCATCTCGGTGATGCTCATGTCGAATCTGTAATGTCAAAATGATGGAATCGTCGAATTGCAGGGACATTGCGTGCAATGTCAGAAATGTAACATGTTGACTACCAAATCGGACAT
>CAYMTQ010000132.1:0-3544 GCA_964393395.1 uncultured Sangeribacter sp. | reverse complement strand
GGGTTAGCGGAGGGCGGCGCGGATGGTGAGGCCGGATTCGGTGACGGTCAGGGAGTGGAGGTTGACGGTGTCGATGATGTTGCGCGTCTCTTTCAGTCGGCGGAGGTCTATTGTGAGCGATTTGCCTTCGTTCAGAATGAAGGCTTGGAAAATTGTCGGGAATTTCGCCTTGAAGTAGCCGAGAAATCCGCGCATGACAACGTCGATACCCATCTTGCCGCTGAAGCTCAAAGTCACCCGGTCTTCCGTGACCTCCTCAATCTTGATATCCAATGGAATCGGTATCTCGGTGATTAGAACCTTCTGCCGGTAAACGAGTTTGAACTCGGACGGCGAGATGTAGGAAAAGCTCAGGTTCTTGTCAAAATTTGAGGCGATGTAGCGCGAAATTTCGGAGAATGTGATCTGAAGTTGCATGGAGTGTTGTGTTTTATATCATGGTCGTATATTTACTGCTGATTGGCGATGGCCTTCAGTTCCTCTTCGATGTGGGCCGCGATCGGGAGGTTGTCAGAAATGAATTCATCGACAAGCTTTGTGTTGTCGGTATTCTCGGCGTTGAAAACCTGGAAGTTGGCGACAAACTTGAAGCAGTCTTCAAGCAGCTCCGGCCAAAGGGTCAGGTCGACGCGCATCTGGAGAGAATCGAGGCTCAACGCGGTGTTGAATGCCGATTTCCTGAGATGCATGTCAGCATCCTTGATGTCGATTCCCTTTGCAGTTTCGGGATTCTGAAGCAGTTCCTGTGTCGTGTAGCATCCGGAGAGGAAGATGCTCAGAGTGCGCATCACGGCAGGAATGCTTTTCTTGAGTTTATCTGTCTCCTGAGCTTCGTGAAGCTTGCGCTGTTTCTCAACCTCCGCGGACACATCGTTCTCGGACTTAAGCGAGCCGACGGCATTCAGGAAGAAGCCGAGGAAAAGCAGTCCGCACATTACTTCGACTGCGGTGACTGTCTGTGCCCAACCGTGAGACGGTGTATAATCGCCGAAACCGAGAGTGGTGATGGTGACGATCGAGTAATAGAGCCATGATCCGAAATCCGTCGGGGCGTTGTCGGGAATTCTGAACTGAGTGTCGGGAAGCCAATAATAGATAAGGGCAAAGATCGGGATTACGATCACATACAGAAGGATCCAGACAATAGGGCGAACGCGCGAAATGGCGCGAAATTCGTGACGGAAATAATCGGATAATTTCTCTAACAGCATAATCGGAAGTGTTTTTGACAATATTTAATTTTTATTGTTAAAACGTTTTCCGATTAAAGTTGGTTTGAAAAGAGCATCTGAAAATTCCCGGCTCAAAGGTCTCTTCCGGTCTTTCAGAATATTGTCCGAATCTTTTTCAAATATTGGGCGATATTCTTTCCGACTATCTGCCGAGTTTTTTTCGAATACAGATTTATCTTGAGAGTTCCTTTTCGATCGAAGCGACTGCTTCGGCCAGATCGCGGGCCACTCCGATGCGGTCCTTGACGGCAGAAATACCGTGGATAACGGTGGTGTGCTGACGGTTGAGCTTGAATCCGATTGCAGAAGTCGAGAGATCGGTGAGCTTGCGGGTGAGATACATGACGACCTGTCTTGCGTCGGCGACATCGCGCACCCTGCTTTTGCCGAAGATGACTTCCGGTTTCAGCTTGTAATGGTCTGCGGTAGCTTCGATGATCATTTCGAAGTTGATCGGCTTGCGCACCATGTTTGAAACCGAGTGCTTCATGACCTCGCGGGCCAGTTCGACGGTTATCGGCTGGTTGGAATTGATCGAACGCGACATGATACCCATGACGACGCCTTCGAGTTCGCGGACGGAGCTTGTGGCGAGAGTGGCTATTTCGTTCATCACCTCTTCCGGAAGGACAAGACCGTTCTTGCGGGCTTTGAAATGGAGGATCTTCTTTCTCAGCTCAAGATCCGGTTTCGGAAGCCGTTCGGTAAGACCCCATTTGAAACGGTCGATCAGTCTGTCGGCGATTCCGTCGAGTTCCATCGGCGGACGGTCGCAAGTGAAGACGAGCTGTTTACCGCTCTGGTGAAGATGGTTGAAGACGGGGAAGAGGGCATCGTCGGCTGTCTTCATCTTTCCGGAAAGTTCCTGAAGATCATCGAGGAGGAAGACATCCATCTGCTGGAACCAGTTGATGAAGCTCGGGACCTTTTTCTGGATGACAGCGTTTGCATAGAGGTGCTGGAACTGGCGGGCAGTGGTGTAGAGGACCTTTGCCTCAGGGTTGCGTTCCTTCACCCGGATACCGATTGCCTGAATGAGGTGGGTTTTGCCGACTCCGACATCACCGTAGAGGAAGAACGGGTTGAAGTTGACCTCACGGGGATTATTGCCGATAGCTTCGGCGATGGTGTAGGCGAGGCGGTTGCTTTCGCCGAGACAATAATTCTCGAAAGTCTTCGAGCTGTTCAACTGGGAATCGATTTCCGATCCGCGGACGCGCGAATGGTTCTCCATCGCCGTCGGATTCTGATATGAGCGGGCGAGCTTGGAGCTGATCGCGCGGCTCTGGTTCTGGCCGGCAAGGACAACTTTCGATTTGTCGTCGCCGGAGACGACGGAGTATTCGTAGTCGAGCTTCACATCTCTGCCGAAGACGCGGCGCAGAGAGGGGTTGAGGATGTCGAAGAATTCGTCCTCATATTTCTCGAAATAGAACTGAGATGGTACGGAGATAGTCAGGCGGCCGTTTTCAAATCTGAGTGCCTTTGAACAGGCAAACCAGATATTGAAACGGGTCTCTCCGACATTATCGCGTATAATGTCGAGACACTGTTGCCATTTGGAGGTGAAGTCTTCCGCCATACTCGGTTGATTGTTGAAGTGGTTGCAAAATAAATAATAACTTTCCGAAAAAAAAATAGCAAAATGATTTTGATTTTACGAAAGTTTTTATTTTGCTGATCCTCAACCTTTAATAAAAAAGGAGGGTGAACGAAATTGAATGGGCAGAGTAATTGTAATAAAAGAACCGGAAAAGTAATAAAAAAGGAGGGTGAACACAGTTTTAGCGTTCACCCTCGAGATATTTTTCGGATGACTTCCGGACGGTTGTCCGGAAATCATTCGTGAAGTCCGGTTGGGGATCAGATGATGCCCTGGCCCATCATAGCGTCAGCAACCTTGAGGAAGCCGGCGATGTTGGCGCCCTTCATGTAGTTGATGTAGCCGTCAGCCTGAGTACCGTACTCTACGCAAGCAGCGTGGATAGAGTTCATCATCTGGTGGAGCTTAGCGTCAACCTCTTCTGCAGTCCACTGGAGGTGTTCTGCGTCCTGGCTCATTTCAAGACCTGAAACGCCTACACCACCTGCGTTCACAGCCTTACCGGGGCAGTAGATGATCTTGTTGGCGATGAATGTGTCGATAGCCTCGGGTGTGCAGCCCATGTTGGAAACCTCAGCACACATCTGAACGCCGTTAGCTACGAGAGCCTTTGCGTCAGCCTCGGCGAGCTCGTTCTGAGTTGCGCAGGGGAGAGCGATGTCAACTTTCTGCTCCCAGGGCTTGCGGCCGGGGAAGAAAGTAGAGCCTG
>CAYMTQ010000131.1:0-3726 GCA_964393395.1 uncultured Sangeribacter sp. | reverse complement strand
GGCGGCGCACGTATCCAGGAAGGTATCAACGCCCTCGCAGGCTACTCTGAGATCTTCCAGCGCAACATCCTCGCTTCCGGTGTCGTTCCCCAGATCTCCGCTATCCTCGGCCCCTGCGCGGGCGGCGCGGTTTACTCTCCCGCTCTGACTGACTTCACAATCATGGTCAAGGGTATCTCTTACATGTTCCTCACAGGTCCTTCTGTCGTGAAGACCGTGACAGGCGAGGACGTGACTCAGGAACAGCTCGGCGGCGCTTCAGTACACGCTTCCAAGTCCGGCGTTACTCACTTCGCATGTGAGGACGGCGAGGAGGCTCTTCAGCTGATCCGCAAGCTCATGAGCTACATCCCCCAGAACAATCTCGAGGAGACTCCGCTCGTGAACTGCACAGACCCGATCGACCGTCTCGAGGACAAGCTCAACGAAATCATCCCCGACAGCCCGAAGCGCTCTTACGATATGTATGACGTGATCGGTGCCGTGATCGACAACGGCGAATTCCTTGAGGTTCAGCGCGAATATGCGAAGAACATCATCTGCGGTTTCGCACGTTTCAACGGCCAGAGCGTCGGTGTCGTTGCCAACCAGCCGAAGGTTCTCGCCGGCGTTCTCGACTGCAACGCTTCGCGCAAGGCTGCCCGCTTCGTTCGCTTCTGCGACGCCTTCAACATTCCTCTGGTGACTCTCGTTGACGTCCCCGGCTTCCTCCCCGGTACCGGTCAGGAATACAACGCTGTCATCCTCCACGGCGCGAAGCTCCTCTATGCTTACGGCGAGGCTACCGTGCCCAAGGTGACCGTTACCCTGCGTAAGTCTTACGGTGGTTCACACATCGTGATGAGCTGTAAGCAGCTCCGCGGCGACGTGAACTACGCATGGCCCTCTGCAGAGATCGCAGTTATGGGTGCTGAAGGTGCTGTCGGCGTCCTTTATGCCAAGGAAGCCAAGACTCAGGCCGATCCCGCCGCTTATCTCAAGGAGAAAGAGGACGAATACACCGCACTGTTCGCTAACCCCTACAACGCAGCGAAGTACGGCTATATCGATGATGTGATCGAACCGCGCAACACACGTTTCCGCATCATCCGCGCCCTGCAGATGCTCGCCACCAAGAAGGTGACTAACCCTGCCAAGAAGCACGGCAACATTCCTCTCTGATCAGAAGCCGGATCCGATACAGAGCCGGAGTCTTCGGGCTGGTCCCGGAGTCTCCGGCTCCCAATCATCTTCAACTATCAGATTTTTATCTAAATGAAAAAGAAATTTCTCACAGGCTTCCTCTGCCTGATGCTCGGCGCTGCCCCCGTCCTCTCCTTCGCCCAGGATGACTCCGGAGCGATCAACGCCCAGTCTCAGGAACCCGTCGTGCAGACGCTTCCCGACGGTCAGGTGGCCCTTGAGGCAGACGATGTCGAATCAGCACCCATAAACGAGATTATCGAGAGCGAGTATGCCCACAAGGAGGCACAGGCGCTGAAGGCGGAAAATCTCAAGGAAAACGACTCTGCCGGCGGCGCCGTGACGATCATCGCTATGTGTATCGTCGTCGGAGCTCTCGCGATCCTCAGCATCCTCTTTCTTATTTTCGGCAAAATATCTTCCTCCATTCTCTCCCGCAAAAAAGCCGAGGCTACAGGAAAAACTGATGTCGCCGTTGAATCCGCCCATGACGGCCTCGAGTCCGGTGAGGTGATCGCAGCGATCGCCGCCGCCCTCGCCGAGCATTTCGGCCAGGGCCACGACATGGAGGACACTATCCTGACCATCCGCCGCATGAAACGTTCCTATTCTCCCTGGAACTCCAAGATCTACAACATGCGCGAGAATCCTCCCGTCAGACATCAGACGCGCTGAATCAATCTTCCGCTAATCTCTCTCTCGCCCCATTATTTCCTTAAACTGAAACCCTAACAGCTTAACAGCTCATGTCTTTGAAAGAATATAAGTATAAGATCAACGGTATGAAGTTTACCGTAGGCGTCGGCGACGTTGTCGACAATCAGGTGAGCGTCATGGTCAACGGAACTCCCTATACCGTTGAGCTCGATAAGGCTCCCGTCCAGAAGACGACAATCTCGGCTCCCGCCAAGCCCGCGGCCGCAGCTCCCCGCACTGAAACCGGAGCCAAGGTCATCGCGACTCCGGCCCGCACTTCCGGAAGCGCTCAGGCTGTCAAGAGCCCGCTCCCCGGAACAATCATGAGCATCTCTGTCAAGGTCGGCGACACCGTCAAGGTCGGCGACACCGTCTGCGTTCTGGAAGCCATGAAGATGGAAAACGATGTCCACACCGACAAGGCAGGAACAGTGAAGCAGATCCTCGTCAACGTCGGAGATGCCGTGCTTGAAGGCAACGACCTCATGATCATTGAGTAATATAAGACCTACTGAAAATGCTTTTAGCCGCAACTCAATCATTCGGTGACTTCCTCAAAGAGTCTCTGACGACTTTCTGGCACTTCACCGGCTTCTATAATTGCGAGTGGACAAATCTCGTGATGCTGCTTGTCGGATGTTTCTTCGTCTGGCTTGCCGTCAAGAAGAATTTCGAACCTCTGCTGCTTGTCCCCATCGGATTCGGTATGCTGGTCGGCAACATCCCCTTCCAGCCGGGAATGGAAATCGGTATCTATGAACCGGGTTCCGTCCTCAATATCCTCTACAACGGTGTGGAGAAGGGTTGGTATCCTCCCCTGATCTTCCTCGGAATCGGTGCGATGACCGACTTCTCGGCCCTCCTCGCCAATCCGAAGCTCATGATCATCGGTGCCTGCGCCCAGTTCGGTATCTTCGGTGCTTACATGCTCGCCCTGCTGCTCGGAATGGATCCCCTCTCGGCCGGTTGTGTCGCTATCATCGGCGGTGCCGACGGCCCGACTGCGATCTTCACCACTTCGAAGCTCAATCCGGCCCTGCTCGGTGCCGTGGCCGTCTCGGCCTACAGCTACATGGCCCTCATACCGCTGATCCAGCCCCCGTTGATGCGCCTCTTCACAACCGAGAAGGAGCGCAAGATCAAGATGAAACCTGCCCGTGTCGTTTCACAGAACGAGAAGATCATCTTCCCGATCGTCGGACTGATGCTGACCTGTTTCATCGTCCCCTCCGGCATTCCCCTGCTCGGCATGCTCTTCTTCGGCAACCTCCTTCGCGAGAGCGGTGTGACGACCCGTCTGGCAAAGACCGCATCTAATGCCATGACCGACATAATCACGATCCTCCTCGGCCTGACAGTCGGTGCCTCCACCCAGGCCGACAAGTTCCTGACCGTCGATACGATCAAGATCTTCGGACTCGGCTTCATCGCATTCATCATCGCCTCTTCTGCCGGCGTGCTCAGCGTGAAGCTCTTCAACCTCTTCCTGAGAAAAGACAAGAAGATCAACCCGCTGATCGGTAACGCCGGTGTATCGGCCGTTCCGATGGCCGCACGTATCTCGAACAACATCGGTCTCGAATACGATCCGACCAACTATCTGCTGATGCACGCCATGGGCCCCAACGTGGCCGGCGTGATCGGTTCCGCTGTCGCAGCCGGTGTGCTCCTCAGCTTCCTCGGATAATAATAAGTTGGAGATACCCTTCACACCGTCCCTAAACTAAATAGGAAGAAGGGATCTCGAATCAAACCATATTTTCAGGGATGTGTCCGACGGGCACATCCCTGAAAATGTTAAAATAAGTGTTAAAGTCCGATATCTCCTGAACCTTTTCTGATGCGGGG
>CAYMTQ010000130.1:0-3861 GCA_964393395.1 uncultured Sangeribacter sp. | reverse complement strand
ACAAAAAAATTGTCTCGCCTCGCATCATATTACGTCGTTTTGAGGGATTTTATAGGTTAATCCGGAATCCGTTTTTTATTCCGCCTCCTCGCGGCTCTGATATTCAAAGACCCCTTTCAACTTTATATCTGCAGTGTGAAAGGGCTCTTAGATAAGATTCTCCTTACAGAATGACCTTACGGGCTCCTGATGGATCAACGATGATGCACACTCCGGACGGCAACTCGAATGTCATCCCCTCGATCGCGGACGAATCCAGAAGCTGACGACCCGACATGTCATATACCGCTATCCGCTCGACATTTCTGAGAATCCTTAATTCACCTGCTTCAATCTCCCAGAATCGCTGAACCTCAACTTCCTCAACTCCCGAGAAGGTCGGGAATTTTTCAGTTTCAACAATCTCCCTGAAATTCTCCCAGCATGGCGAGAGGAAATACAATGGACGGAGATCTATCGGAACATACAGGACAGCAGTCCGGTATGTCTCATCTTCAAATGCCACACGAGGTGCAAACGGAGGCACATCCGAATTTACATAGACGTTCTTGAGCGCCGGACAATCTGAAAACGCCCGTGCCCCGATATTTCTGACTGCCCATTTCACCTCAAAGGATGTCAGCATGGAACAGCCTCGGAAGGCCTCGTCGCCGATATATGTGACGTAATCCCCGGTGGAGAAGAATTTAAGTGACGAACAGTTGGAAAATGCAAGGTCCGGTATCTGCGTCAGTCTGTTCCCTATCTCGACTTCCTTCAATGCCTTGCAGCTGTCAAAACATCCTTCGCCCATTTCCTCGGGCCCATCCGTAAAGTCGAGATATTTGAGCGAGGAGCAACCGGAAAATACACCGTTTCCGAGCCGGCGGACCGATGTTAACCCCGTAAGCTCAGAAATAGATCCGCATGATCTGAAAGCATAATCTCCGATAACCATATCGCTCCCGCTGAATGTAAACTTAGCCATCGACTTACATCCCTCGAATGCAGACCGGCCGATAAGCTTGACTGTCGAAGGGAGGTAAATCGATCTGAGCGACTCATTGCCGTAAAAACACCCCTCCCCTATTTCTGTCATCTTTTGGGCAAGACTGACACTTCTGAGATTAGAATCGCCATAAAAGATCTGGTCAGGAAGCACACGGTATGATCCCGCCAATGAAACCTCGGCCAGCTCGGGACAATAAGCGAAGCACCTTTCGCCGACTTCACTGATTTTGTTTCCCAACTCAGCCTTACTCAGCGAAGCGCAGGAAAAGAATGAGTATTTGCCTATGGCCTTCAGATTCTGACCGCCGGATACCGACGTGATCCCACTCGAAGCGAATGCATATTCCTCAATGCGCGTGACATTCAGAGTCTTTCCTCCCGGAGACTTCACTGTCGCCGGAATGGATATTTCCCCAATGTAGACCGAAGATTCGCTCGGAGTCGTTACGGCACATTCGGATTCCGTTGAACCGTATGAATACCAAAGCTCCCCGTCTTTGAATGAAGCGGCTGACAACCCGAACGGGAGGAGACTGAGCAATGCTAAAATAAAATATCCGTTAGCTCCCATATAGATTTTATGTGTATTGTTAGATTGATTGTCTGGCGCAGAGAAATTTGACGCCCGTGAACAATGCAAAATTAATGAAATTTTCGTAAATTTGTACCTTGAAACAAGTTTTCAGAATTATAAGACAGGGGCTAAGGGCCCGTCGGATACTGTCTGCTGTGTGAAAAACATGACGCACAGCGAAAATGGAGATACCTCCGGACATCCCCGGCATCACAGGCTCCCGTCTCAAAAAACTTTTAAAATGGCAGAAGAAATCAAAGAAGAAGAAACGCTTGTCAACGAAAGTGGACTCAACTTCGTCGAACAGTATATAAAGGAGGATCTCGCCGCCGGCAAGAACGGCGGCCGGTTGAATACCCGTTTCCCGCCCGAGCCTAACGGCTATCTCCACATCGGTCACGCAAAGGCATTCATAATGGATTTCGGAGCGGCTGAGAAATTCGGAGGCACCTGCAATCTGCGCTTCGATGACACCAATCCCCAGAAAGAGGATATGGAATATGTCAACTCGATCATGCGCGATATCCACTGGCTCGGCTACGACTGGGGAGACCGCCTGTACTACGCAAGCGACTACTTCCCCCAGCTGTATGATTTCGCCATCCGTCTAATCAAGGAAGGCAAGGCTTACGTCGATGAACAGACCTCAGAAGAAATTGCAGCTCAGAAAGGTACGCCGACCCAGCCCGGAACCGATTCCCCCTTCAGGAACCGTCCGATTGAAGAAAACCTTGATCTCTTCGAGCGCATGAACAAAGGTGAGTTCGAAGAAGGTTCGATGGTTCTGCGCGCAAAGATCGACATGGCCAACTCGAACATGCACTTCCGCGATCCGATCATCTACCGAATCATCAAGACCCCCCACTGGCGCACAGGCGACAAATGGAAGGTATATCCCATGTATGACTTCGCCCACGGCCAGAGCGACTTCTTCGAAGGTGTGACCCACAGTATCTGCACGCTCGAATTCGTCCCCCACCGTCCGCTCTACGAATACTTCGTCAAGATGCTCGCCGATGATTCCTACTGCCCCCGGCAGATTGAATTCAACAGGCTGAACCTGACATATACCGTGATGAGCAAGCGCAAGCTCCTGCAGCTCGTGAAGGAAGGTCTTGTCAACGGATGGGACGATCCGCGAATGCCGACCATCTGCGGCCTTCGCCGTCGCGGCTATACCCCAGCATCCATTAAGGACTTCGTCAACAGGATCGGCTACACCAAATTCGAAGCCCTCAACCATATCGAACTTCTCGAGCACTCAGTCCGCGAAGATCTCAACAAACACGCAACACGCGTGAGTGCGGTTGTCAATCCCGTGAAACTCATCCTGACCAACTATCCCGAAGGTCAGACCGAGATCATGACGATGGACAGCAACCCCGAGGACCCTTCAGCAGGGACACACGAGATGCCCTTCACCCGAGAGCTCTGGATCGAACGCGAGGACTTCATGGAGAACCCCCCGAAAAAATTCTTCCGCCTCTCGCCAGATAAAGAAGTCCGCCTCAAAGGTGCATATATCATCAAATGCACCGGAGTGAAGAAAAACGAAGACGGCGAGATCGAAGAAATATATGCTGAATATGATCCCGATTCCAAATCCGGAATGCCCGGGGCCGACAGAAAAGTGAAAGGCACCCTCCATTGGGTCAGCGTTCCGACAGCTGTCGAAGTTGAAGTGCGCGACTACGACCGTCTCTTCGCCGTCGAGAATCCCTCGGCCGAAGAAGGCGACTTCCGAGACCTCCTGAACCCCGACTCACTCAAGATAAGGAATAACGTGAAAGTAGAACCCTGGCTTGCCGAACAGGCAAAACCCGGCGACCACTTCCAGTTCCAGAGAATCGGATACTACACAGTCGACCCCGACTCCACTCCCGAAAAACTTGTCTTCAACAAGACAATCGGACTCAAGGACGCCTGGGTCAAGGCACAGAAGAAAGGTTAAAAAATACTAAATATCGACTGATCCGGAGCTCCACGTTTGCACAGGAGCTCCGGATTCATTATTTTTGCAGACCCAAAAAGCGCGTATCAAAATAATGAGACGGCTTTGCGGACCCCGGCTGACAAGAAATGCAAACGGGGTTCAACGGGGGGTGACCGGTTTTGACAGCGTGCAGAAACGGTATGTAAGCATGCAGAGCTTTGATGTGCAAGCTCTATAATAACAACGCATCGACCTATAATTGGCGAAAATAACAACTACGCTCTCGCTGCCTGATCTGAAGCATAGTAGGATCGCTTTATTTTCCTCAAAGTGAGGAAAACGAGACATCGTCCCATTGCCCTGT
>CAYMTQ010000129.1:0-4036 GCA_964393395.1 uncultured Sangeribacter sp. | reverse complement strand
GAAGGGGATTCCTTCCGGAAGGACGACGTCGAACGCTGAGATGCGGTCTGTGGCGACCATGACCATCAGACGGTCATCTATGTCATAGACGTCACGGACTTTTCCGTGATAGAGCGAGCGCTGGTTGTCAAACTTGAAATCGGTCTGAGAGAGTGTGGCCTTGCGGCCTGCGGATTTTGCTTCCATATAAGACTTCTGGCGTAAGTGAGATTTATGAGACGTCCTCTTATCTGTCTCCGGATCGGACTTCTGTCCTCTTTCCGGGTGCAAAATTACTGATTTTTTGTGTAAATACGAAATCCCGGCGACCGTCATTGCGGCCACCGGGATTTTTTATCGGAATGTTGATCTGCCGAAGTAATGCAGATCTGCTTAGCGGATGCGGATCTTGGTCACGTTGTTGCCCTGACGCATGATGTAGAATCCGGAAGTGGGGTTCTGGACCCTGACACCCTGGAGGTTGTAGAATTCTACGGGTGCTTCGTCATCGGAAATCGTCATCAGGACGGCTGTGAACAGGTCGGTCACCTCATAGTTGCGGTTTCCGGTACCCTTGTAGATCCGGTTGTGTTCGAGGTTGGTGATGTCACTGGTCTGGTCGCCGTTGCCGTTGTTGAACACAACACCTGTTGTTCCGGTCGGAACGGTATATGTCCAGAGGTTTGCGTATGCCGAATTGGTCACGCGTGTCATGTCCTTTCCGGGCCAGTTGCTCTGCTCAACGGGCCAGTGGTGGATCTTCACGCCGCCCCAGTTGGTGATCGCATTGTCATAATAGAGTGTGATTCCGTTCTGGGCCTGCTGGGCTGACTTGGTGAAGGTCACCGATCCGGTCTTGGTTTCGCCTGATCCGGTCGCGCTCCATGAGACTTTCACGCTCTCACCCTCTTCCATGTTGTCTCCGAGAGTGAATTTCGTTCCGCCGGCGGGAATGTTGACCTGCGAGCCGTTTCCGATCTTGTACCATGCGGATGTGGCGTTCGAGTAGGAGACGCTGACTTCGACTGTGCCGGTGAAGTTGCCGCCGTTCGGAGAGAAGCGGACAACGGGAACGGGATCGACGTTAACCTCTGTCACCTTGGCGTTTGTCGCTCCGTCATACTCATAATATACGTCGGAGGTTATGCCGGTGATGTCGCCGGTCTGCTGGCCGTTGTTGTTGAAGATGACATTGACGGTTTCCATGTCGTCGAAAGTCACATAATAGAATGTGCGGCCGTCAATTACTGTTGAGTTCGACGGTTTCGTGCCGGGCCAGTCGCCACAGGGCTTCACTTCGCTTCCGGCGCCGTTCTTGCCCCATGCGTAGACATTCGGAACGGAAGGTGCTGTCACATAGACGGTGATCGAAGCGTTGGGATCGACTTTCTTATATGTTACCTTGCCTTTCTGGTCGTCAGCACCCCACGATACGGTCACGGATTCGCCATAGTTCATGTCGGCTCCGAGAGTGAACTCAGCCTTGCGTCCTTTTACGAGATTAACCTTGGCGGCTGAGCCGATCTGATACCATCCGCTGGTTGCTACGTCGTTGAGTTCGGCGGTGACTGTCACGGTGTTAGTGCGGAATGTGCCCCCTGCAGGTGTAAATTTGACAGATGCTTTTCCGGGTGCGTCTTCGGCTGTGTAATACTGAGTTGTGCCGGGGTCGGTGAACTCGACGCTGCCTCCGTGTGCGACGGGAGATGAAGCATAGATGAATTTGCCGTCAGTTCCTACCTTACCGCCGGTCCATCCTTTGACGAGGACTCGGAGCTGACCCTTGGTCTGGGGTGCGGTGACCTTGATGCTTCCGTTGGAGGGAGTGAATTTCTCGCCTGTCACGAGGTCGGTATATGTGCCGGCCGGAACGTTCGAGAAGGTGGCGCCTCCGTTGATGGCCACCAGTGCGTATGAATCCTTATAGGCGCGTTTGAAGGCCCAGCCTCCGTTGGCTGAACAGCCGTCAAATGTGTACTGACCCTTGCGGAGAGCCGGAACAGCTGCGCGGATCTGGTTCAGACGGATGATGTGCTGCGAGAGATCACCGTTGAGGGTCTTCTGAGCATTGCCGGTGGCTGTGAATACGCCGAAGTCGCTGGCGTTGATGGTGCCCTCCATATATGTGCCGTAATATGCGCGGCCTGATTCCGAGCGGGGAGTCTTGTTGTTCTCGCCGCCGACGTCGATGGGCTTGCCTTTCTTGAACTCGACTTCCGAGCCGTAATAGATACAGGGGATGCCGCGGAATGTGAACATCAGGGAGAGGTTCTCGGCCCACTGTGCTGTTCCGCCGTTGAAGCGTGTTCCGTCGTTGGGTCCCGGACAGTAGTCGTGAGAGTCGACATAGACGACGTTCCATGAAGCATCGTTATATTTGTTGTCGCCCTTGCGCGCGATGTCTACGGCAGATGCCGCGTTGTTGAACGCATAGTGCATCGGGAAGTCAATCACGGATAAACCGCTGTATTGCGAATAGTCGGGCTCGTGCCACGCACCGTTCACCATCAGCGCGTTCGTGCTTGTCGGCTTGTCTTTTGTGTCTTTGTCGCAGACCGCCATGGGGCCGACGGGTGTGTCGTGACCTTCGGGGAGGTTCTGTGCGCGCCACCATGCCGGGTCGCCGTTATACTGATCCAGGAGAGCCTGGTCGGATTTCCATGTGTAAAAATAGCTCGAGAGGTTCGGCTGGTCGCGGTAGACTACTGAACCCTGGAAGCGCTGGCAGCATTCGCCGAACATGAAGAATTCGCATCCGTTCAGTCGTTTGCTCTTATACTGATCCGCGATCTTGTGGAACTGCGGAATGAACTGCTTGTTGAAGGTCAGGGGAGCGATGTGGCCTGTTGTGTCGATACGGAAACCGTCAACACCCATCTTGATGAATTCGCCATAGCATTTCACGATATACTCGGCCACATAGTTGTTTTCCGTGTTGAGGTCAACGCAGTCGCCTGCGATCTGTCCCCACCAGCGGTTCGGAAGGTCCCAGTTCCAGCCTGTTCCGTAGTGGTGATAATAGTTGTTGGGTTCGTACTGGGGATTCTTGAAATATTTCCAGCGTTCCTCATACTGTTTCTTGCCGTCCTGATCGAAGTAGTTGGCCGAGAGACGGTCCGGATTGGGAATCAGAGATGCAGAGACGCTTGCCTGATTCTTGATGTTCTGATCGCGTTCGAAGAGGGGATTCAGGTTCACTTCGCCGAAGTTTCCGGTGTGCTGAAGAACGACGTCGAGGATGATTTTCATCCCTTTGGCATGAGCGGCGTCGATAAGATCCTGGAATTTCACATCTTTTGCCGCGCCCCATTCCTTGCGGGATTCATATCGGAGATCGACTTTCGTGAAGTCCATGGCGTGATAGCCGTGATAGTCCTCGCCCGAAGCATTCTGGACGACGGGGGTGATCCAGATTGCGGTGAAACCGAGGGCCTTGATGTAGTCCAGTTTCTGGATCAGACCGGCGAAGTCACCGCGCCAGTCAGGGTCGTTTTTGGATTTCTGAACATCCTGTTTGTCCCAGGAGCACACGTTGTTCGTGGGGTCACCGTCATAAAAACGGGTAGTCATCGCGAAGTAGATTGTCTCATCGCGGAAGTCCGTGCGGTCACCCACAAAAGTGGCGGCCGACAGAGACGAGATACCTGAGAGTGCGAGTGCTCCGGCGGCTAACAATTTTGAGAACCTGTTCATGAGAATTAGGTAAAAGTAGAAATAAAAAAGAAAGGTATATAAGTTAATTTTTCACTGCTTCCTCAATTATTTATGAGACGGGAGCGGGGACCCGGTCGCGTAGGGAATGTTCACGCCATGGTCTCCAAATGCACTGATCTCCGGCCTCATAATAATTCAGAGTCCGCATTTTCATCGGCTTACGGATCAGGTCAGGCTTCCGGGGTTATCCCGGTCACCTCGGGGGAGAGGAACAGCAGTCCTGCGTCCCCGTCGTCATTGGCTGCGTGTTCACAACGTGAGCCTCCGAGACCTTTCCATAAACTCAGGCAAAATTAAACAAAATGCCAACACAATTCTAAAACTATGTTGTAAAACATATTTT
>CAYMTQ010000128.1:0-4143 GCA_964393395.1 uncultured Sangeribacter sp. | reverse complement strand
CGAAATGTAACATGTTGATTACCAAATCTGACATGGCACGCCATGTCCGTACATTTGTTGCTCGCGTCAATTATGAAACATCTCCGCATTCTTGGTTTTACCAGACGAAGGCTTTGGGGTCGGCGCACCATTCACCGCGGGCGCGGAGAATCTGCTCGAGGAGGTCGCGGACGCAACCATATCCGCCCGTGAAGCGCGAGACATAAAGCGCGGTCTGCCGTACTTCGTTGGCGGCATCGTGGGGGCAGCATGGGAGACCGACGGCTCTCAAAGCCGGGAGGTCGGGAATATCGTCTCCCATATAGGCCACCTCTTCCGGCTCCAGCCCCTTCTCTTTCATCCATTCCAAAAGGCGCGAACGTTTCTCCGGCACCTTCATGTAGATGTCCTGTATTCCGAGGCCATTGAACCGGCGGCGCATCGGTTCGGTGTCTCCGCCGGATATGATGCAGAGTTTCAGACCCCTCATCGCGGCCTGATTGATGGCATATCCATCCTTCACGTTGCTCATCCGCATCGGCCGTCCATCTTCGGTCGTTCCGACAACGGAGGGCGACAGAACGCCGTCGATGTCAAAAACCACACCGCGGATCTTCGTCAAGTCGTAATCAATTGCGCTCATTCTGCGTCTTCTTATGTCTGAATGTCCGCTTAGGTCTTCTTTCTGCCGAATTAGTCACCTTTCGCTCATTATTGTTCCCATTTTTTTCGGAAGAGTCACTTTTTCCTTTTGCGGGACGGTTGCCTTTCCCTCTTGAGCTATGGGGTTTGCGGCCGTGACCGCGTGACGTGGAGCGGCCGGGATTGGCGTTATAGTCCGGACCTTCTCCGAGGCCTTCCGGAAGCGGAATTTTCTCAACTTCCTTTTCGAGGAACCGCTCGATTGCCCTGAATTTGCGGATTTCCTTTTCATTCACGAAAGTAATGGCTCTTCCGTCCCTGTCGGCGCGGGCGGTTCTTCCGACGCGGTGGACATAATCTTCCGCTTCGTGCGGAACGTCATAGTTGATCACGAGCTCGATGTCATCGATATCTATGCCGCGCGCGACAATGTCCGTGGCGACCAGCACATTTATACGTCCGCTCTTGAAGCCAAGCATGACTTCCTCACGCTCGCTCTGTTCGAGGTCGGAGTGCATTTCCCCTACCTTAACCTTCAGGCGGGAAAGCGCTCTGGCGAGTTCCTTGACCTTAATCTTCGAAGAGGAAAAGATAATGACCTTTTCCGGAGCCTGCCGGCTGAAGAGGTCTGAGACGATTCCCAGTTTCTGGTTTTCGTAGCAGACGTATGCGCTCTGTCTGATCTTATCTGCCGGTTTCGATACAGCCAACTTGATCTCGTATGGATCGGTCAGGATGGAATTCGCGAACTTCTGGATTTCTGATGGCATCGTAGCCGAGAAGAGGAGCGTCTGCCGGTTTTTCGGAAGTCGGCCGACAATCTGCATTATGTCGTCATAGAATCCCATGTCGAGCATCCTGTCGGCTTCGTCGAGGATGAAGAATGATACTTTGGAAAGGTCGACATAACCCATCGCGAGGTGAGCGAGCAGCCGGCCGGGAGTGGCCACGACAATGTCAGCTCCCTGTTTCAGCCCCTTTCTCTGTTGCTCGTAGGTGTGGCCGTCTGTGCCTCCGTAGATCGCCATGCTGCTGATCGGAAGGAAATAGGCGAACCCCTGAAGCTGCTGGTCAATCTGCTGAGCGAGCTCACGCGTCGGAGCCATAACGACACAGTTGACCACATCTTTCGGGTAACCTCCGTCGCTCAGCAGGTCGATTACCGGGAGGAGATAAGCCGCAGTTTTTCCCGTGCCGGTCTGGGCGCAAGCGAGAAGATCCCGGCCGTCGAGAACGGCCGGAATCGCAAGCTCCTGAATCGGAGTACATTCATCGAAATGCATGTCCCAGAGGGCATCGAGGACATCATCGTTTTCCAGTATTTCGTCAAAACGCATAAGCGAACTTCCGTTAAGAGATAGGCTCTGAGAAAAGTTCCGTCATTTTGTCGAATGCGGCCGAAAGTCCGTCGGCATCCTTACCGCCGGCCTGGGCGAAGAAAGGCTGACCGCCGCCCCCGCCTTTGATCAGCTTGGCCGCCTCCCGGACAATCTTTCCGGCATTGTGGCCTGATTTCACGAGATCGTCAGTCATGGCGACCGTGAGAAGCGGTTTTCCTTCGGGCGAGGAAGTGGCTGCGAGGAAGAGTGTCGGTTCGACGGCATTGCGGCGGATCGCGAAGGCGATATTCTTAACCGCTTCCGGAAGCATCGGACCGCGGAGGCTGACCATCTTCACTCCTTTTTCATCTGTTGCATTCTCCATCAGCTGCTTCGCCATGTTCTCAGTGCGTTCGGCGACATATTCCTCGACCTGTGAACGAAGCTCCGAATTTTCCTTGATGGCTTTTCGGATTGCGGATCGGACATCGGAAGAACCTCCGAGAAGCTGGGCTATGTCATAAAGAGTATCCTGGGCTACGTCGAGTATCTTCTCGACACCTTCTCCAGATACTGCCTCAATACGGCGGATTCCCGCTGCGATTGAGCTCTCGCTGACGATTCTGACCATTCCGATCGCACCTGTGTTGCGCACATGCACGCCACCGCATAGCTCGACGCTCTCTCCGAATTTGACAACGCGCACTTTGTCTCCATACTTTTCTCCGAAGAGGGCCATCGCACCCATTTCCTTTGCCTCGGCAATGGGAAGATCGCGATATTCTTCAAGCGAGTCGGCCCGGCGGATACGTTCGTTGACGAGATGCTCGACCTTTCGCAGTTCCTCCGGAGTGACCTTCTGGAAATGGGAGAAGTCAAACCTGAGCGAGTCCGGAGTCACGAGCGAACCTTTCTGCTCGACATGAGTTCCGAGTACCTCGCGGAGCGCTTCGTGGATCAGGTGAGTCGCAGAGTGGTTGGCCGCCGAACGTGCGCGGCTTACGTTGTCGATCTTCGCGGTCAGTTCCCCGGCCGGATCTTCAGGAAGCGAGTATGAAAGATGAACGCCTATGTTGTTCTCCCTCTTCGTGTCGAAGATCTCCGTCACGTTTCCGTTGCTGTCGATCAGAACACCCTTGTCTCCGACCTGACCGCCCATTTCGGCATAGAACGGTGTGCGGTCGAGAATAATCTGATAGAACTCCTTCCCTTTCTGCTTCACCTTGCGGTAGCGTAGAATCCTGGCCGGAGTCTCCTCTTCGTCATAACCGACAAATGTCTGATCTCCGTCGCGGACGATGACCCAGTCAGAAGCTTCGACGGCGGCGGCACTGCGGGCGCGCTGTTTCTGCTTCTGCATCTCATCGTCGAACCCTTTGGCATCGAGTGTCAGTCCGTTTTCCCGCAGAATAAGCTCTGTCAGGTCGAGCGGGAAGCCGTATGTGTCATAGAGCGTGAAGGCATCCTTGCCCGAAATTTCATTCGTTCCCTTCTTCTTGGCCTCAGCGATGAGATTATCGAGCAGGCCGATACCTTTGTCGAGGGTCCTGAGGAATGATTCCTCTTCTTCCTTGATCACTTTCTTGATCAGGTCTTTCTGGGCTGCCAGTTCGGGATAGGCTTCTCCCATCTGGTCGACAAGCGTGTCGACGAGCTTGTAGATGAAGGCCTCCTGAGCACCGAGGAAGGTGTAGGCATATCTGACGGCGCGCCGCAGGATCCGACGGATCACATAACCGGCCTTTGCATTCGAAGGCAGCTGTGAATCGGCGATTGAGAACGCGATCGTGCGGACATGGTCTGCGACAACTCTCATTGCCACATCCACTTCCTTGTCGTCGCCATATTTCTTTGATGAGAGACGTTCGATTTCAGAAATAAGAGGTGTGAAGACATCGGTGTCATAGTTCGATTTCTTGCCCTGAAGAGCCATGCAGAGACGCTCAAATCCCATTCCGGTGTCGATCACCTTTGCCGGAAGCGGTTCGAGTGAGTGGTCGGCCTTTCGGTTATACTGCATGAAGACAAGGTTCCAGATTTCGATCACCTGCGGGTTATCCTTGTTCACGAGTGTCGCACCGTCGACGGCCTTGCGTTCCTCGTCGGAGCGGAGATCGATATGGATCTCGGAGCAGGGACCGCAGGGACCGGTCTCGCCCATCTCCCAGAAGTTGTCCTTGCGGTTGCCGTTGATGATGTGCGA
>CAYMTQ010000127.1:0-4155 GCA_964393395.1 uncultured Sangeribacter sp. | reverse complement strand
GACATGGCGTGCCATGTCCGATCTGGTAGTCAGCATGTTACCAACCGGACATGGCGTGCCATGTCCGACCTGTTAGTCAGCATATTACCAACCGGACATGGCGTGCCATGTCCGATCTGGTAGTCAGCATGTTACCAACCGGACATGGCACGCCATGTCCGTACATTTCGACGATTTAATCTTTTTGACACGGCCCTCCCTACATTTTCGCGATCTTAGGCTCCGCAGATTCGGCTTCAGGTTTTCCTGTTGTATATCACTGTACGTTTTGATTGAAAAGAGCGCCAGCGGCGCGACACATTGTAGGCCCCGGTGAGGAGGGCCTTTAGGTCCGACGCAACCGGGGTTGAGCGTACAAAAGGTAATGGGAGCCCCTTTAGGGGTGACACACTGAAAAATTTAAAAGTTCCGCGAGAATCCGCCCGTTCACAAGAGGCTCGACAGAGCCAAGAAAAGAGTTCCGTAATTGATTTTTTCTTTATCTGTTCTTTATCCCCTTCCTTTCTCTTTTCCTTAATCTGCTCTTTATCCCCTTCCTTTCTCTTTTCCTTAATTTGCTCTTTATCCTCTTCTATCTGTCCTTAATCTTGACTTAACCTGCCATATTTTGAAACGTCTCCTGTCAGAAGCAACATTCGAAGATCACCCACTCGATTATGAAGGCGATGATGAACAGCACAAAGGCGACAAATGCGAACAGATCGAGCTTGCGCGATGCGTACGGATTCATCTTCTGAAGATAGAGCGCACAGATATGCGAGAATATACTCATGAAGACAAAGAAGCCGTCACAGAACGCCCACCAGCCGAACCGGGCCTTCCATGTGATGCTGAAGCCCATATATATGACCACAAGAATCAGGGCGAACCAGCAGACTATTTTGTTGGTAAGAAGCGATTTCATTTATCTTATTTTATCAATGTCAGTACATTGTCATCGCGCGACCTTAAGCGAATAGGGCGTACCGTCTTTAGTCTGCGCGGAGATGATATAGAAGCCGTTGGGCTGGTCCTCAATGTTGATGACCGCCGTCCGCGTCGTCCCGGCGTAGGTCTGTGCCTTGACCGAATGTCCGGCTATGCTGAAGACACGCACCAGCTCGACCTCCGAAGGGAAGTCGATCTCGAAATGTCCACCCCCAAGGCCCCTGAGCACCGGCTCGGAAGGGGTCAAAGTCTCCGCTATCCTTGCCGTTTCGGCACGCGTCACTTCGGGATACATCTCCATCACCTCGTCGTGGAACGCGAAAGGTATCTCCACCGGCTCTTCAGGCCATTCCGGCTCACCGCCGAGCTGGCCTACAAGACCTTCACTGAAGATTTCCGAGGGAAAGAGAAGCATATTCCAAGGTGTCTCAGATCCGTCGAAACGCAACCTTACGTAGTCTCCGGTAGAACCGACTGCCACAAGAGGCTCGACCTCATTGCCGTCAATGACACCGAGAATTGCGGAACCTCTACCCTTCAATTCATCGGCAACCAGCGACTGCCACTGGTCGGGTGTATAGAGTTCGCTCCGCATCGAATCATCAAACGGGAGATCGCTCATCATCAGAGCGAACGATTGCGTGACATCTTCTTTATCAGGGAGAGAGAATCCGGATTCAACCGATGACCCGAGAACCGAATTTATATAACCGTTTTTGTTCCCCCACGCTTCAATGGCACGCGCGGGGATATTGGAATCATATCTTATGAGTTCGATCTGGCGTGCATACTCTTTGAGCAATGCCTTTGCCGACGGATCGAGACGCGCAGGATCGAAACTCTCCGTGAGGCTGTATCCCAAAATCGGGAACATCTTGTTCTCGCCGGAGATGATGACGAATCCTCCGCGGGGGGAGTTATATATAAAGAAAGGTGTGAAGAGACGTCTCGTCGTCAGATCCTTTCCGTTATAGACCATACGGACAGGCCCAGTGACTTCGCCGCGGGCGGCATTAAAGAATGTCTGGGCCCAGGTTTTCGCCTCCTTGTGGGTCACGGTCTCGGCGCCCGCATCGACAGACACGAGACAGATGATGACGACAAGAAGTGAAAAAAGCAATTTTCTCATATTACTATAACGCTCGGAAGGTCCTAAAAGTGTTTGCGGTGGGGATGTTTCATAATTGACACGAGCAACAAATATACGGACATGGGGTTTCATGTCCGTACATTTGTTAGTCAACATGTTACATTTCTGACATTGCACGCAATGTCCCTACAATTCGACGATTCCATCATTTTAGTCTGCTGTTACTCTTCGGCGGCGAGAATTTCGGATTCCTCAACCTCAGGTGTCGGAGCGACATTCGGAAGTTCGAGACCGAGATGTTTCTTCTTGTCGACAATCTTGAGATAGAGGCCGATCAGGAGTGCCGCGACGCCGAGGCCGGCAAGCATCACGAGTGCCCAGGTATAGTTATAGCTGACTGAAGCGACTTCCTCAGACATTGTGCCGGCGGCTACCTGTGCTTCGATGTCTTTGTTGGTCGAGGTCAGAACCTTACCGATCAGCATGGGGAAGAGCCAGAGGCCGATGTTCTGGATCCAGAAAATAAGGGCGTAGGCCGAACCGATGATCTTGGAGTCAACGAGTTTCGGAACTGAAGGCCAGAGGGATGCGGGAACGAGCGAGAAGCTGGCGCCGAGCACCAGGATGGTGACGTAAGCCACGATCACACCACCGACAGCGTTGCCCTTGAACATCGGAAGGATGAAGGCGAACGTCAGGTGACAGGCGATCAGAAGAAGGGAGCCGAGCACGAGCATAGTGGCGGCCTTACCTTTGTAGTCCACGAATTTGCCGAGGATCGGTGTGATTCCGACGGCGAGCAGAGGGAAGACAGCGAAGATGGCTCCGGCGCTCTGTTTCATGTAGCCCATCCAGCAGTAAACGATCAGCGAGATGATTGAGACGGCAAACAGGCAGTTCCTCATCGCCTTGTTCTTGGCGAAGTTGCCGGCGAAAGCGGTGGCCGCGACAACGAGCATGATCACATACTGGATGTATGTCACGGCATCCTTGACCCAGAATGAATCCTCGGGGAGGGGATTGAATTCGATATTACACTGGAGCATGTTCACGGCATACTTCTGGAAGGGGAAGATTGCCGAATAATAGAGCACACAAAGGAGAGCGACAAGCCAGAATCCAAGGCTGGAAAGGATCTTGCCGAGGTCCGAGATCTTGAAGGGATCATCCTTTTCTTCGGCCTCACCGGTCTCTGCGTCGAGCTTGCGGTCCATGAAGAAGTAGACGATGAACATGATCAGGGCGATCATCAGCAGGACAACGCCGAAGGCCACCGAACGGCTGACGTTGACTGTTCCGCCCATCTCGGCGAACATCGGGGAGAAGATCATACAGGTTGCGACACCAAGACGCGCGAGGGCCATTTCCGAACCCATCGCGAGGGCCATTTCCCTGCCTTTGAACCATTTGACGATTCCTCGGCTGACGGTGATACCGGCCATCTCGACGCCACAGCCGAAGATCATGAAGCCGACGGCCGACAGCTTGGCCGAAGCGGGCATTCCCTCATAGAAGGGAGATACGCCCAATTCGTCAAAGACGGGGATATAGTTCAGGTGGTTTGTGAACCAGATGTCAAGCGGACTGCCGATGAAGCCGTCGGTCAGTGCATACCAGTTGATTACGGCACCGACCAGCATCACGCATCCTGAGAGCACGGCGGTGAACCGGACACCCATCTTGTCGAGAATGATACCGGCGAAGATGAGGAAGAAGATAAAGACGTTCAGGAAGGTCTCGGAACCCTGCATTGTGCCGAACGCGGTCGAGTCCCATCCGCGTGTTGATTGCAGGAGGTCCTTGATCGGGGAGAGTACGTCCATGAAGACGTATGAACAGAACATGGCAAACGCCAGCAGACCGAGTGCGGTCCAGCGAGCCCAGCTCTTGTCGCGAAGCGAGCTGACAGCCTGCATAACTGTAGATTGGTTATTTTGCATTATGATGTTGGGTTGGTTATGTTTCGACTTTTCCGGAGATCTGCCGGTCACCCGCGACCGATCTTGAAAAAAAATATTGCGCCCCTACAACAGACGCAATCTATTGTAGGGGCGTTGAGGATCAGATATCTTTGTTGTGCTCGAGGAGCAGGGTCATCGAGGGACGGTCGCAGATTTCAGCAGGGCCGAAATACTGGA
>CAYMTQ010000126.1:0-4194 GCA_964393395.1 uncultured Sangeribacter sp. | reverse complement strand
CCAAATATCATTATCTGCGGGCTTTTGGTCACATGCGTCAGAACCGATCCATGATAGGTGATTCGCTGATAGCGTCTGCCCATAATTATTATAGTGGAAAAGATGTTGTCAGAGACATCCGAAGCGGCACCGCTTATGCCTGGTATAAGTTCTGGGTCGGAGATACTCCCGGAGCGATCTCTATGCTTGACTCTCTCGTAAATCTCCCTGACGTGCCGGATTCCCTGATTGCTCCTACGCTCAGAATCAGAGTGCTTCTCGGAGCATCTGAATATCAAGGAAAACCCTTAATCCCTCACGCTCAGAGATTGATATCTATTGAACCCGACACTCTCCGGCAGATTGAGGCCAAATATTTGCTTTTGAGCGCTTACGAATATGCCGAAAAACTTGATTCTGCACTATGGCTCTCAGAAGAACTGATTGATTACGCCCGTTCCCATAAGTGGGGCGACAAGCAGTTTATGTTTGAATTGGAGCGCGCCCAGATTTTAGGTGAGATGGGGCGTACGGCTGAGAGTAATGAAGCCGTGGAGAACATTTTCAAGAAATCTTCGCCGGATAATGGAGCTGCCGACTTCCTGCACATGCAGCTCGCCATGAACGCTCTCAACTCCGGCAATTTAAGTCTCGCCACCAGGGAGCTTGCCGTTGCCGACAGTTTTGCTGTCAAATTCCGCAAGGAGGAGGACAGCTATTACCGGAGTTTCAGCAATCTCCTGCGAGCTATGATTGACTTTAAGCAGAATGGAAAGATGAAGCTTACGCATGTCAGTGGTTTGAATAATCGTCAGCGGGAGCGCTACAACCGAGCGAAAGCATCTCAGTGGGAGAGTGAGCGCGGAGCGCTCAGGCAACAAGCCAGGGCTCTCGAATTAAAAGCCGAAAGCCGGCGCAAGACAGTCATCATTCTCATTATTGCCATTATAAGCTTACTCTTGCTTACCACGGCTGGATTGATCATCAGACAACGCCGGCAACGCGAGCTTGAAAATGAGGAACGTGCCGAAGCATTGCAGAAGATGGTCGATGAACTGAAATCATCTCCATCTCAGGAACACACCGAAGACCACAACCCACCGGCTTTGCGCCGGGCCATGCTTCAGCAGCTTGGCATCATCAAGATGGTAGCCGAAACTCCGACTGAACAGAATCGGGAGATGCTGCGCAAGATATCATCTATTGAAAGCGACTCGGAAGGCGAACTGGTCAATTGGAACAATGTGTTTGAATTGATCAACACACTATATTCCGGTTTCTACAATAAACTCCACAGTGAATGGGGAGAAAAACTAACACCGAAAGAGGAGCAGATAATAGTGCTGATGGTTGCCGGTTTTTCCACAAAGGAAATTAGCGTCATCACCGGTCATACCACCTCTACCATTTATGTCCGAAAATCTTCAATAAGGAAGAAATTGGGAATGCCGGAGAAAGAGGATATCGTAGCTTTTCTCAGAGAGTCGGCTGACTATTAAGACCGATTAAGACCGTCCGGGTCCATATTAAGACTTTTATGAATTTCAACCTTTGATAATCAAGGGTTTACGCTTCATGTATTAAGACTTTTATGTTTGGCATTAAGATGCTTATAGATCTATTTTTGCGTCAGAAAAATTATAAATCTGAAGCAAATGAGAAAGAAAATCTTAATGCTCGCAATGTCCACAACATTAGCAGTCATTCCGGCTTTTGGCCGTGAAATCAAGGGACAGATCCTTGACGAAAACAACGCTCCTCTTGACTTTGTAAACGTCGCCCTCTATTGCGACTCGACATTCGTTGCCGGAGGAATATCCGATGCAGAAGGCCTATTCTCCATACCTACGGATGAAGACTGCATGCTGACCGCCAAAGTCTCTTTTGCAGGTTATGAACCTTACACTTCAAACGTCCCTCAGTCGGGTGATATGGGTGTTATCTCACTTCGTACTTCCGCGACAGAGCTTGGCGAGGTAATGGTGAAAGCAACCCGCCCGTCAACCACTATGAAAGGAAACGCTTTAGTGACTAATGTCGAGGGCAGTTCGCTCGCAATCGCAGGAACTGCCAGCGATGTGCTTGCACGTGTTCCGATGGTCATAGACAACGGAGGCACTCTCGAAGTGTTCGGTAAAGGCGCGCCTGCAGTCTATATCAACGGACGCAAGGTCAATGACCTTCAGGAACTCTCCCAGTTAAACTCAGGCGACATCAGAAATGTGGAGGTCATCACCAATCCCGGAGCTGCATACGCCGCCGATGTAAAGTCGGTCATCCGTATCCGCACGAAACCGCCGAAAGGAGACGGCTGGAGCGGAACGTTCCGCACAGACAACGGATTCCTTCGCGATTTCCGCACCGGAAATACTGTCGATATGAAATATCGCACACGGGGGGTTGAAGTATTCGCCAACTACGGTTGGTGGTGGGGACATAACTATTCCGACAGAACGGATGACATGACCTCAACAACCTCAATGGGCACCTATCTCCAGAAAATCGGAACGAAGGTGAAGGAAAAATACAATGACATGAACGGTAAAATCGGCTTCTCATGGCTGATAAACGACAGACATAGCGTGGGGGCATATTACCGCACAGGTATGAACCGTCATTCCGTGACCGGCAATATTCCTACTGAAGTATGGCTGGACGGAAAATTCATTGACGAGATCAACTCTGACGTGAACAACAGGTCAAAATCTTTGCCTTTACATTCCATGAATGTCTACTACAATGGTTCAGCCGGGAAATTAGGAATAGATTTCAATGCTGACTATATGTGGTTTAAGCAACGCCAGGAATCCTTCAACGATGAACTCTCTGCAGAGGGAGACGACAGGGTCGTTACAATCTCTTCGGTCAACCGGAACCGGATGTTTGCTGAGAAACTTGTCTTGAATTATCCTATCTGGAGAGGGCAAATAGAAGTTGGTGAGGAGTACACAAATACCCGTTCTACTAATCTTTCATCAGCCAACATCGCTGAAATATCGGATGCAGACAACAGGGTGGACGAGAGCAATATCGCCGCTTTTGCAGAATTGGGGCAACAGTTCGGACGCTTCATGATAGGCGCTGGATTGCGTTATGAGCATGTAAAGTTCCAATATTATGAGATGGGGCTTCTTCAGGCCGGACAGAGCAAGACCTACAACAATGTCTTTCCTTCTCTCAACATCGCCACACAAGTCGGAAAAGTCAGGATGGGGCTCAATTATAGCGGCAAGACCGTGCGTCCGGGCTATGGTCAACTCGATGCTACCGTAAGCTACATCAATCCCCTCACTTACGAGACAGGCAATCCCTATCTGAAACCGACGAAATTGCAGACTGTGGAATATATGGCGCAATGGCAACGCTTCTTCGCCCAGCTCTCCTATACCTATTTCAAGGATGGAGTCTATCATATAACCGAGCCTTACGGCACGGATGGTGAAGCTACTATCATCCGCACTGCAAATCTCGACCACCGGCATTATTTACGGGCCTTCGTAGGCGGCAATTTCCAGGTGGGGGTATGGCAACCCAAAGTGAATGTGGGCATGATGAAGCAATGGCTTACGTTACCGGTCAATGGTGAGCCGATGAGGATGAACCCCCCGATGTTCATGTTCCAGTGGCAGAACTCAGTTCATCTACCCTTTGATATCTGGCTTAACATTGATGCGCAGCTGATGACCCGAGGCTGGGATAACAATATGCGACAGACAAATACTCCGTGGTATGTCAACTTGAAACTCTACAAAGGATTCTTCAAAGATTCTCTCAGTATTACAGTCGAGGCTAAGGATCTGTTCAACTCCGCCCAGAGCAGCTTCAGGCTCTGCAGCGATGCCGTTCAGATACAGCAGAAGAATTTCTCACAGGGACGATCGGTTATGCTGACACTGCAATATCGATTCAACGCCACGCGCGACCGCTATCGCGGCACCGGCGCCGGCAACTCCGAAAAATCCCGCCTCTAACCCTTCGCCCTAACAATAGGCGATTTCCGCAGATTCAAAATATTTTCTTATTGAATTACCTCATGTAAATGGCTGAGATTCCCCAACTCTCTCAACCTCCGGTTACTTCAACCAATCCCAATTTTGAGCGTTATTAAGATAGATATAATCAACGCTTAATTTAAGAGCCCATTTCATAAAATTTTTAATATTTTCGGGCGGCTATGGTCGGATGATTTTGGCGAGTTGAGGAAGGAGCGATGCG
>CAYMTQ010000125.1:0-4542 GCA_964393395.1 uncultured Sangeribacter sp. | reverse complement strand
ACTTTAACATTTTTTGGGGGACGGGTCTTAACCTGAGAACATCTTTTCCATTATCAAGCCGCATTACCGGTGATCGACATTTTTTAATTACCTTTGAAACTCTTTCGCCGGACTCATGTCCAATATATCAGATAAACGATATCTATTTCAGATAAACAATATCACAAAACGATGAATTTAAAGAAATTCTTGATTGCCGGAGCCCTTGCTCTGACAGGTAGTATCGGAGCGAATGCCCAGATTTTCTACAAAGTTACCGGAAACGGACTCGAAAACCCTTCCTATATTTTCGGAACTCATCACCTCGCACCCCTGAAGGTTTTGACAGAAAACAAACCGGCTATGGATGCCTTTAAAGAAGTTTCAGCAGTCGTGACTGAAGTGGACATGACCCAGGATCCGATGAAACTTCAGGCCGCTATGGCACCATTCATGCTGGCTCCGACCGACTCTACCCTATCCAAAGTCCTGACTCCGGAACAGTATGAAAAGGTCTCCGCCGTCTTCAACGAGCTGACAGGATTTCCTATTCTCGCCATGGATCCCTATCGGCCGATGGTCGTCAGCACCAACATCAGCATGCTGACAGTTATGAAGAGTATCCCGGACTTCAATCTTTCGGAACAGCTCGACACATATATTGGTGGTCAGGGGAAAGCACTCGGCAAGAAAAACCTTGCCTTCGAGACTGCCGAACAGCAGGCCGAAATTCTCTTTGCATCAACACCAATAGCCGAACAGGCCAAAGCACTCGTCGAAATGGCGGAGGATACTGAAAAACTCGTCAGCAATTCCAAACGGCTCAACGATGCCTATTTTGCCCATGACCTGGAAAATTTGTTCAAAATTTCAATGGAAGAAGAAGAAAATCCGGAATTCATGGAGAAACTGCTCGACAAACGAAACGCAGACTGGCTGACAAAGCTTCCTGCAATGATGAACGGCCAGAGTGTCTTCGTTGGTGTCGGAGCGATGCACCTCGCCGGTCCGCAGGGACTCGTCGAAGGCCTGCGCAAACTCGGATACACCGTCGAAGCCGTCAATTGATCTCATACTTCGTACCCGATAGTGACTCCCAGGCCCCGACCCGTTTTTTTTGGATCGGGGCCTGATTGCACACTTTTCCTCCAATGATGAGCCTTAACATCATTTAACATTGGAGCCCTAAATATTTTCCTCATATTTTTTGCATATAATAAACCGAATATGTAATTTTGGAGTGTGAAAAGCCACTGAGGCAAGTTTGGAGTGAAAAGAACCTTATAAAAATTCTGATAACTTGACTCTCTTGACATACACACTAATTACCAAACATCATATTTCGAACCATGGAAATTCCATTTGCAGAATCGTGGAAGATTAAAATGGTGGAACCCATCCACAAATCTACCCGCGAAGAACGTGAGAAATGGCTGAAAGACGCCAAGTACAATGTGTTCATGCTCCGCAGCGACCATGTCTACATCGACTGTCTGACCGACTCCGGCACAGGCGCAATGTCTGACCGTCAGTGGGCCGCAATGATGACAGGTGACGAATCATACGCCGGCGCACGCTCATTCTTTGAGCTCAAGGACACAATCAAGCGTATCACAGGCTTCGATTTCGTAATACCGACACACCAGGGCCGCGCCGCCGAGAACGTCCTCTTCTCTCACCTCGTGAAACCGGGTGACCACGTTCCGGGCAACTCTCACTTCGACACTACAAAAGGCCACATCGAGAGCCGCAAGGCATTTGCAATCGACTGCACGATTGATGAGGCTAAGGACACTCAGCTCGAAGTTCCCTTCAAAGGCAACGTGGACCTGACCAAACTTGAGAACGAACTCAAGGAGCACAGCGACAAGATCCCCTTCATCATCGTCACTATCACAAACAACACCGCCGGCGGTCAGCCCGTTTCTATGGAAAACCTCCGCGGCGTACGTGCTCTTGCCGACAAATACAACAAGCGCGTGATCTTCGACTCCGCACGCTTCGCCGAGAACGCATACTTCATCAAGATGCGTGAACCCGAATTCAAGGACAAGACAATCAAAGAAATCTGCCGTGAGATGTTCTCTCTGGCCGACGGAATGACAATGTCTTCAAAGAAGGACGGTCTCGTGAACATGGGTGGCTTCATCGCAACCCGCTGGGAAGACATCTACGAAGGTGCAAAGAAATATGTGATCCCCTTCGAAGGCTTCCTGACCTATGGTGGCATGAACGGCCGTGACATGGCCGCACTCGCAGTCGGTCTCGACGAGAACACTGAATTCGACATGCTTCAGACCCGTATCCACCAGGTTGAGTATCTCGCGAAGAAACTCGACGAATACGGAATCCCCTACCAGCGCCCCGTCGGCGGACACGCAGTGTTCATTGACGCTGACAAGGTCCTCGATCAGGTTCCCAAAGAGGAGTTCCCCGCTCAGATGCTGACAATCCTCCTCTATCTCGAGGCAGGTGTCCGCGGATGCGAGATCGGCTACATTCTCGCTGACCGCGATCCCATCACACGCGAGAACCGTTTCGGTGGCAACGACTTCCTCCGTCTCTGCATCTGCCGCCGCACATACACCGACAACCACATGGATGTCATCGCAGCCGCTCTGAAGAACGTTTACGACCGTCGCCACGAAATCAAGCACGGCGTGAAGATCGTATGGGAAACCGAGCTCATGCGCCACTTCACAGTTGAACTCGAGCCTATCACAGACTGATAACTCACATAATCCTTAAATAGAGGCGGCTGATCAACGCGATCCGCCGCCTCTTTCATTTCTACCATGAAAAACCTTCTTCTTTAAGTGCATAGAAAATCTCCATCTTTCGTGCATAGAAAACCTCCATCTTTCGTACAAAGAAAACCTCCATCTTTCGTGCGGGACGAAAGATGGAGGTTATAACTGAAGTCAGTCTATCGGACTGTCCTTATTACTTCACGAGGATCTTGCGGACAGAGCCGTCAGACATGCGTACGATGTTCAGGCCCTTGGTCATGCCGTTCAGACGCTGACCGTCGAGAGAGTAAACAGCTGTGGGAACAACAACCTTAGCTTCGGAGCTGATTTCCTCAACTGCATCATAGGGTGCCTCAGTATCGATCACGTAAGTAACATAACCTGCCCAGCTGTCATCATAATAGTCGGTTGAGTAGAAAGTGTAACCACCGACATATTTAGCATCGGCCGAGAGAAGAGTCGGAACGTTGAAACCGAGCTCATCAGATTCACCGAGCTTCTTGTTGAAATGGGGGAACTCACTTGTCCAGAGCTTCGCCTCAGAGTCACCGGCTTTCCAGATGAAGGAAGCCATAGACGCGAAATAAGGCTGACCGACACATCCGATGAATGTTCCGTCATCAGCAATGCAAGTGGGCCACAGACCTCTGCCGGAGATATCGAAATCCTGAACCTCGCTGTAAACCTTCAGCTCTTTTTCCTGAATATCGTAAACAGCAGGAACAGTGCGGGGATCATGGAATTCATCATCCTTTACAGAAGCCTGCATGAGAGCATATCTGCCATTGTTGCTCAGGTTCATGCCATAGAGGGCAGAAACTGAGTGAAGGGGCTTGGTGGGATCCTCGAGATCCTCAGCAGAAGACTTCACGTATCTTGCGGGGAAGAAATCGTATTCATAATCGCCGTTCTCGTTCTGGATCCAGAGCATCGGCATGTGGAAGTTTCCGAGCATACCATAGATCACCTTGCCGTCACCGCTGACAAACTTCGCGGCTGCACCGCCGTGGAGGGGATAGAAGAAAGAACCGATCTCCTCTTTAGTGGGCACGGGAAGCATCTGCCATGTCAGACCTTTGTCTTTTGTGTAGACAGGAGCTGATTCATAACCTGTGCTGTAGATGAAAGAACCGACATACATTTCGCCGTCCTCTGTGAGGTCCTCTGCGAGGACATACTTCAGACCCTCGACACCCTCCGGAGTCTCGATAAAACCGACTTCGGCTGTAGCGAAATCAAATGTATTACTGATACCGATAGCGAGACCCTGATTGTCAACGTGACGAAGTTCACCGTCACCTTCATCGCTGATGACCCATTTTACTTCGCCTGATTCGCGTTCAGCGACAAAAATACCGGCACCATTTTCGAGAGCACCGCAAACATACTTGCTGTTCGGAGACATGCTGAGGCCCATCAGAGGAACGATGGCAGTCTCTCCATTCGGACCCTCGAGAGTGCTTTGAAAGATCTGCACCTTGTCAGCAAACGCACTCGAGCACACAACCAATGCAAGTGAGAAAGATAAAATTTTTTTCATGAGTTATGAAACATCTGATAAAAAGATGAGGTACAAAATAGGCTCATCCAGGTTAACTTTGAATTGTCGCCACAAATTTAATAAAAAGTTCATAAAACACAAGCGTACCACCCAAAATTAATCACCAAATAATTTGAACACAAAAAAAGTCTCTAAGGTCCTTAAAGTCCTTAAGGTCCTTAACGACGAGGACAAAAAAAAGAAGCCAACCTTACTGGTTGGCTTCTTTGCTTAAGATGGCGATTACCTACTCTCCCGCTTTCGCAGTACCAT
>CAYMTQ010000124.1:0-4583 GCA_964393395.1 uncultured Sangeribacter sp. | reverse complement strand
GGAGTGAGGAGAAGTTTAGTGACTTAAATTTCGCACTTCGGATTTTAATTTACGTAATCCGCCTTGTTAAAAAATGCTAACATCACAATTCCTGTTAGCCGGCGACCCCGGTGACTCTGAAATTTTCTGAGATGGGGTCTAAACATGCGGTGATTCGTGGTTTGAAAGTTATTGGTCGGGTAAAGTGATATTCAAGATCACAGATCTTGTCGGGTTATACAAATTCCGGGACTTCATTTATCTGAAAAATCGATCTGAAGATTCTTTGTCGGGTTAATCAGGATTTTCAGATCGGGTTATCTGAAGTCTTTGTCCGGGTTATCTGTAAAACGGTGTTCCGGATTACTTATTACACCGTAAATATTAAAATTCCCCATTAATTCCCAAAATATGCTAAGACTCCGCCCATGCATTAACATTTTTTTTGGAACGGAGTCTTAGACTAATAGTTGTGTAATAGGCGAGGATTGACTAATTTAGCAGTCCGCAAACATCAACTGTAAATGTATCATGAGGCTTCTTTCAGATCTCAAGAAAGCTTATCACCGTCGCCTGCTTCTCGGGGATGACCCGGAGCATCTCGGCCGTTTCGTCAGACGTGAGCTCTGCTCCCTTCTCCGTTTTGTCCACAGGGAGGTGCCGTTCTACGCCGGGTTCGACGTCCTTGCAGACGTGACGCCTGAGAACTGCCTCGAGGTGCTGTCGAAGCTTCCGGTCGTCTCGAAAGATGACCTGAGGTCGGACCCGTCCCGGCGCGCCGGATTTGTAGGAGAGGATTGGCCGCGCTGGATAAACACGGGGGGCTCGACAGGCGAGCCGTTCCGGTTCCCGATCGGCGGACTTTCAAAGTGGGCTCCTGACACCGAACAGCTGAGTCAGGCGTGGCTTTACAGACAGATGACGGGAAAATTTGAGCCGGTCATAGTTGCAGTGGACGGATCCCGGATAAGTGACGCTCAGGTTGCGGATCATATTTTCTGGACTTCCGGAACGCCCAACTTCCCTTATGGCTCGGCCCATTTCTCGACGCTTCATCTGGCGTCTGAGAATTTCGGACATTATGTTGATAAGCTCGAGGAGATTGCTCCGGAAGTGATCCGGGGATATCCTTCTGGAATAGGAGAACTTGCCCGTCTTGCGCGGGAGAAAGGCTATGCCTTTAAATTCAGGCCGAAGGGTATATATCTGACGAGTGAGAACATCACCCCTGCCCAGGTGTCGGAGATTGAGTCGGTCTTCGGATGTCCGGTCTGGGGGCAGTATGGCCACACCGAAAGTTCGGTCTTCGCGTATAGCCGTCCCGGAACGCAGGTCTATGAGTGTCTTCCTCTGGTCGGGGTGACGGAGGTCCTCCGGCCCGACGGCAGTCATGTTTCGCCCGGCGAGACGGGAGAAGTGGTTGTCACGGGTTTCTCGAACCGTGCCCAGCCGTTTGTCAGGTACCGGACGGGAGACCTTGCCGAGTTCGGAGGCAGGCGCGGTGCTGTCACGATACTGAACCGGCTTCAGGGGAGGGATGTCGACTATATTATCGATGCTTCGGGAGCGAAACATTATCTCGTCGGGCTGATATTCGGCGGTCATATCGAAGCCTTCAATCATATTGCCGGCTGGCAGCTGGAGCAGGTAGCTCCGGGGGAGTTGAACGTATACATCATTCCGGGCCGGACGTTTACCAAAACAACTGAGGCCGAACTGATTGATTTCTTCCGGTCTCACGGATTCAGTGCCCGTCTGGTCTATGTCATTGAGATGAAAAAGACCGGCAGGGGCAAACAGCCATTTCTGCTGAGAGGAAACTCATAAGTCGTAAGATGGATATAAAGAAGCTGAGCGATTACTTCAGGAAGCTGACGACATATTTCGGGGCATCGTTGCTTCCGGTGGTCGTCAGCCTCGTGACCAATCCGTGGATTGCGAAGAACATGGATCCCGAGGATTATGCGATCAGCGGTTACTACGCCTCATTCAATGCACTGATATCGCCGATCATAATCTTCTATCTGATCCATTATTACATTAAGGAATACTTCAAGCGTGACGAGCAGGAACGGGAGCGCATGTTCGCGACGATTGCCAAGGCTACGATCTGGTTCTCCGGACTTGTCAGTGCAGTCTGCTTCGTGGCCATCCTGATTTACCTCAAATTCATCAAGACTGATTTTTCTCTCCCTGTCTCGCCATATCTGGCTCTGATGGTTTTTGCGTGTCCGCTTGCTGGACTTGTCAATCTTCAGCTTGCTCAATACCGCATGGAAAGGAAGGCCACCTCCTTTTTCTGGCTGTCAGCGTTCAATGGCCTTCTTCCAGTCGGAATCACCTTCCTGCTTGTCGTCGGTCTGAAGCTCGGCGCATTGGGAAAGATGGCCGGACCGTTCCTCGGTGCGCTGGCGGTTTTTGCCGTGATGCTGTGGAAATACCGTAACGTCATGAAGATCAGGACATCCCTTTCCGATTTCCGTAAGATATTCGTCTTCTGTCTGCCGTTGGCGGCAAGCGCGACGTTAGGCTATTTCACCAACGGTTTCTCCACAACATATATGGAGTCGCTCGGGAACACATCGGAATATGGTATCTACATTGTCGGATTGTCAATCGGGTCATATCTTTCAGTCTTCGGGACAGCCGTGGGCAATACGTTCCAGCCAGATCTGTATGAGACCGTGATCAAGCGGCAGTGGAGCCGATATGCCCGTGTGATAGCCATTCAGGTCGGGATGATAGCCGTGATCGTCGGGCTATTCATTCTTCTTGCACCCTTTGTGCTTGATATCCTGACGGCAGGCCGCTATGTCGATGCGACGCCCTATGCGCGGATCATCGCCCTCTCCACCCTGACCTCAAACATCTATTACCTGATCAATCAATACTCCATTGCGACGGAACGTCCCCGCTTATATCTCTACACCTCAATCGCGGGCAGTCTCGCCATTGTTTTGCTGATCAAATGGTTTGTCGGACACTGGTCCTATTCCGGCGGTGCATGGCTGACCGTCATCTCCTACCTGATCTTCGCTGTCATCAACCTCCTGCTCCTCCTCGCCGACTCCCTCCTCCACCGTCACCGCCCCTCCCGCTCCTAATCCACCGTATCTCCGGCTCATATCCCTTCCAACACCGGATGGTAAATCACTCAACCTCACCCTCGTAATGTAACTGTCGGATAATACAATCCTTCATACCATCTATTCCCTAAAACCGGCAAATCTGTCACTTTTTGGGAATACGAAGCTTTATGGTTTTTTTCGGGATAAGCAAATGTCCATTCCCTAAAACCGGCATTTCTGCCACTTTTAGGGAATAGAGTTGGGATTATGGGAAGAACGGCGGGGCTTCAGTTGGTTTCGTGCGTCATTTATTGTCCGCAACGCTTCGAGCAGAGTATTAGTTGAACAACCGGGCATTCGATGTTCAAGTACCCGAAGGATGAAAAGGTCGCCGAATGTCTCAGTATATATCGATGCACGAATTTTATATTCCCTTTCAACGGTTCTCTCTGAGCTCCTCAATCACTTCCTCAATGATGTAGTCATCGCTCATAAGTTGCAATCCATATTTCGGATCATTCATTTGTTCATACACCTTCGTTCCGTAGTATAGATCAAGGGCACGCTCGGCAGATATTTTGAGAATATCGGCCAAGAGCATGATAATTCGGCTTTGTTTGCGCCACAATACACTGTCTCTCATAGGATATAATCAGTCATAATAGGATGATATTGGAATTTTTGAAGGTCAGAAATTTATCAATAATTTTCTGATTGAGAATGCAGATCTGGTGATTCACTTTCTTGTAGCGCAACTGACCGAGTGCCTGTTCAGCTGTTATGATACCGTTCTCATAGTCCTCGATAGTGTCAATTACATTATCGTTTGCGACACCGCCTTCAACTAAATCATACAGTAGCTGCATTTCTCCCCCTCGTCTACAATCTAAGACATACTCAAGCCATTCAAGATTATAAGACTCAAAAATCTTAACATTAAAGCCTTCGTTTTTTACTGCGGTGTAATTTAATGTATAAGTTGAAACTACTGGCTGAGTGCTTCTTCCTTTCCTTTCAGCTATTGTTTCTGCCCATGCTTTAGCCTGTTCGGGTAAATTAGTGAGATAAAAACCCTGTCCGAAATCAACTTTTTTTCTTCCCAGTCCCACCAGAGGAGATGGCACAGCAATATATGAGCCGTGATAGAGTGTTATCATAATCCGGCCTCCCAGTTTAATAGAGTTTCACTGATGTCATCAGCAACCCAATCAAGGCTTTGCGTATGAAGTTCTTCATACCTTTTCATTAACCTGTTTTGAATCAATCCTTGTTTGCTCAATCGATCGTGCATCTCTTTGCCGGAGATACCCAACTTGCGGGCTCCGCTTTCAATCGCCATTACAGCAAAGTGTATCCGTCGATAGATTTCATTGTCAGTATCCATATCAGAGAATTTAGACCGTAAAGATATGAAAAATTTCGTAATTTCCGAATCTGTTTCACATTCTAATTATATCTCAATCTCTCTATTGACATGCCGGCGGTTTGGGGTGTGTTGTGTGGTGGTTTGAAAAAAAAGTTGGTGAAAAATTTGGT
>CAYMTQ010000123.1:0-4743 GCA_964393395.1 uncultured Sangeribacter sp. | reverse complement strand
TCTATTTATGAAGCTATATAAATTCCTATGAAGAAAAATATAGATGACATGACAAATAATAAAATTATTTTGAAGAAGCTCTTCCTTTTTCTGATAGTGGCATTGTCCACATTCAATGTGGTATTGGCTCAATCGGCCTTTGAAGACGAGATGATGATTAAGGAGGGACTTAAGCTTTCGTTCGGCGGTTTCGGTTGGGCCACAGATCCCAAGAGACCCACCTCGTATATTCAACAGTATTTTTTTGAAAATCCGACTGTCATTGACGGATATGAGTGTCTGGAACTAAATGAAACTACTATCTTTACGGAAGGAGTAGAAGGAACATATTCCTCAAAGCTGGGATATATACGGACCGAAGGGATGAAAGTCTATGCGGCACCTCTCCCGATTTCAGAACCAGTCAAATGGTATCTCATGTATGACTTTGGAATAAAGCCCGGCGAATGGGTAGAATTCTGGTGCCCATTTGTATCTAATCCCTATTCAAGCGATAGACTCTATTTACTTGATGAAGAAGAATCACCTGAATTTGGAGGACGTAAACTGATGCATTTAGTGTCTGATCCTGATTATCCGGAATTGGATAATGTGACTTGGATAAAAGGAATAACCAACAAATGTTGGTTTGAAATGCCAATAATGTGTCCTGGCATACTCGCAAGTGGCGGTTGTTTCCTACTATATGAAATACGGTTAAATGATCAAATATTGTTCGCAGATTTCCCAACGGAGGTTGATGAGATTGGTGTGTCAGATTCATACGAAATAGTTGGGCAAAATCTTGTCATCAAACATTTGTCTGATTGCGAGCCTGTTTGTGTCTATGATTTAGAAGGGAATATTGTCTATTGCTCATCAATAGGGGGACATTGTGACAGCATTTCATTGCCACATAAAGGTCTTTATATAGTGAAGGTAGGTAATCAAATCAATAAAATTATGGTCAACTGATCGTTGACAACAATCAACGCCTCAATTGAATATTATCTGATAGATAAAGAACGCAAGTGGCGCCTGCCGTCACTTGCGCTTTTGTATGAGAGTATAGCCTAAGTAAAAAAACTGCCTTCAATATTTGGTCTCAATATTTGTAGCTTCATAAAAGTTTTATAGAACGGTAATAGTGTCGTTTAAATTTCGTAAATTTGCAGATTGGAATTCGGTTCCGGGGTTGTTTCGCATAAATGCTCCATTAACTATCGGATCCTGTCAAAACCCAATTTATGAAGAATCGGAAAACACTCACGATATTGGCCGCAGGCCTCCTTTCATTGAGCGCAGTGTCGTTTGCCAACGATGAAGCCAGTTCATTGCCCAAGGTTGAACGGGACGGCCTTGAATTCTATGTGTATCATGTCAATCATGACGAATCACTTTACGGTATATCGAAACGGTTCGATTGGGATATTGACGAGATCATAGCCTACAATCCCGAGGCAAGCGGTTCGCTTAAGAAAGGATTCTTGCTTTATTACCCCACCGGAAGGACAATCAATGTTTCCGGACGAAATAGTACAGATTCTAACGTGTCGAACGAGACATCTCTGCCTGAGCTCGATAAGGCAAAGGAAAATAACCGTATTTCTTCAGTCCCGGAGACTCCGGTAGCTCAGGAGAATGAAGCTGTTGATGGAGTACCAGTAACTCTTCCTGACTCTGTTCTGATCGAGGAGCATCCGGAGGAGCCGAAAATATTGTCAAGAGAATCTAACCGTCCTGTTGATCCCGAAAGAGAGTTGAGAATGATTCTTCTTGTAGAGGAGCCAGCTTCAAAACGTGAATCTGAGTTTGCGAAGGGAATGCTGATGGCACTCGACGCTATCAAAACCAACGGCAAGAAGGTCAACCTCAAGATCATGCAGGCCGCGAAAGATGCAGATGATCGTGTGCGAATTGTTGAGGAAGTGAAGGATTATGAACCGGAGCTTATCTTTACGACCCACGAAAAGGATTTCCCGGAGTATCTTCTTGAGTATGTAAATGAAGGTCCGGCAGAACTGGTGAATGTATTCGATGTCAAGGACGATTCCTTTGCCAGGAATCCAGGAGTTGTGCAGATGATGACACCGTCGGCAGCCTTCAGCAAGGATGTAGCCTCTTTTGCCGCATCGCGCTTCAGAGACCGGGAACTCATCGTAATAGGCAATTCAGATAGCGCTGACGAAGTCAGCAGCATGATGGTTGAGCAATGGCCCGGTGTGACCGTAGACGGAATCACTCCGGAACAGCTTTCGGAAATGGCCTTCGATGAAAATAAGTCCTATCTGCTTTATGTCAATGTCACGCGCAAGAATGACATCAGCCAGATACTGACTATCATCGGTGAGAAGAAACAGGAATATCCGCTTGCTGATATTTCGGTTTTCGGACGGGCTAACTGGATCGTCTATGCCGATGCACTGAACGAAAAGTTCTTCGATGCAGACGTCTATTTCCCTTCGAGGTTCTATTTCGAAACCGACAGCCGGAGAGGAAAAGAGTTCAGGTCCAAGTTCAACGAACTTTACAATCATCAACCCGTCAAGAGTTTCCCGATGTATTCGGTTGCCGGATATGATGAAGCGACCTATTTCATGAACGCATTGCGTGTCAACGGAGGTGACTGGAACCGACCCGCTGTCGGTGGCGCCACGCCTCTTCAGGCGGAGATCCGTCTGCAACCCGTTGAGAACGGCGGCTTTGTCAACCCGGTGTGCTATGTGGTGCGTTTCGCACCTTTCAAGATGATTGACAAGATGCCTTTGAAATGAGACAACGGCCTATTGAAATGAGACACCGACTCTTCGAAAGGATTGCGACATCAGGAAGAAATTCAATTAAAAAAATTCTCTTCTTGCTTACTATCTTTTTCGGAATGGCATTTTCAGCATCATCCCAGACTCATTACGGCTCCACAATTTCTATCGGAGCCAGAGGTGGTGCGGATATGTCCCGGGTGTTTTTTTATCCATCGGTTGAGCAGACATTTAACTTCGGGGCTGTCGCCGGATTGAGTTTCAGATATATCGAAGAGAGACATTTTGGCCTGATCGCCGAGCTGAACTTCAGCCAGAGGGGCTGGAAAGAAAATTTCAAAGAGGCACCCTACAGATATAGCCGGACGCTGAACTACCTCCAGCTGCCGATCCTTGCCCATATTTATTTCGGGCGCAGAGGAAGATTTTTCATCAATCTCGGACCTGAATTCGGTCTGTTTCTCGGAGAAAAGATAAATGCCAATTTCGACCCTTCTAAATTTGAGACACTTCCGGATTTTCCGGTTACTAACAGAATGAATTCGCAACTGACGGAACATTCAAACCGTAAATTTGACTATGGCATCTCAGCCGGTCTCGGTGGCGAATTTTCATTGAATCCCAAAAACGCACTTTCGATTGAAGCACGGTTCTATTATGGTCTGGGTAACGTCTTCCGTTCGGAAAGAACAGATCCGTTCCAGACATCCAACCAGATGACTATCTCGCTTGCAATCGGGTATTGGTTCAGAATCAAGTAAAACTAAGATAATGAATAAGGTAATTGTCAGATCTTTGTCAGGCATCGTTTATATGGCCGTGATCATCGCCTGTATATTTCTCGGAGTGAACGCGGTCACAGTGCTTGCTCTTGTGTTCGGAGCGATCGGACTGGCTGAGTTTTATAAAATAACCGAAGGAAAGAGCCTGAGTAAATATGGCACATTTATGTCTGACTATGTTTCGGTAGTGACCTTGATCTTAGGTTGCTACAGGACTGAATTCTTTCTGATATGGCCCTTATTCCTTATAATACGTTTCGTCGAGGAACTTTATATACATGTTGAGAATCCGATCAACTCCCTCGGACGTTCAGTCTTCGCACAGCTATATCTTGGATTGCCCTTAGGCCTGATGCAGAATATCGAGACATTCAACAACGGAGGCTCATGGAATCATGGCTTCGCACTGCTTGCGGTCTTTATCTTCATCTGGCTTAATGACACCGGAGCATTCTGTGTCGGGTCTCTGTGCGGTCGTCACAAACTCTTTGAGCGCATCTCTCCGAACAAGACCTGGGAAGGATTCATGGGAGGTCTTGTCTGCAACATAGTCGCTGCGATATTATTCTCTCTGTTTTGCCCGGCCTTCTTTGCGTTGCCCGCGAACATATGGCTGTGGATCGGTCTTGCGATAATCGTCACCGTATTCGGGACATGGGGAGATCTTCTCGAGTCCTTGATCAAGAGGACCTATAAAGTCAAAGATTCAGGCCACTGGATTCCGGGACACGGTGGCATCCTCGACCGCATCGACTCGCTTCTCTTAGTCGCCCCCGTCGTTGCCCTCTACCTCCAGCTCTGGTAAATTTCGCACTCAATGTAGGGACGTGCCTACGGCACGTTAAACCTTATCCCGGAATGTAAATCATTCTCTTGTCGCGTTAACCTTTCTTTGATCAAATTGTGCATAGTTGGTAATATCTATGTAAATGAGATACCCTAATGGACTCAAAATATTCTCCCCAAGGAATAAAGTGCTTGGATCTTTTGAAGGCCGTAAAGTTTTCAATGGGTATAAATGACATAAATACAATAAATAATATTAGGCTTCAGCCTCCATTTTGACCCATACGCCTAAAATAATATGTCACGTTTCCAAATCTCATAAAAAAACAGAGATTTGGAAGTGAGATGTCGAAGGTATTTCGTATCTTTGCAGTCTAAATATCATCTTATATGCTGATAGGAAGAGAGAAAGAGATACAGGAGCTTCGACAGGCCTA
>CAYMTQ010000122.1:0-4751 GCA_964393395.1 uncultured Sangeribacter sp. | reverse complement strand
ATCCCTTGGTCTCGTAGAGGTGGAGGAAGTCGAAGCCCTGGAGCAGCTGGTAGGTGAACTCCGTGAAGCTCAGTCCGTCGCGGGCCTCGCCGTTGAGACGCTTCTGCACCGAGTCCTTGGCCATCATGTAGTTGACGGTGATATGCTTGCCGATCTCGCGGGCGAAGTCGAGGAAGGAGAAGTCTTTCATCCAGTCGTAGTTGTTGACCAGCTCGGCGCGGTTGGGCGCGTCGCTGTCGAAGTCGAGGAACTTCCCGAGCTGCTTCTTGATGGCTTCCTGATTGTGGCGCAAGGTCTCTTCGTCGAGAAGATTACGTTCGGCCGATTTTCCCGAAGGGTCACCGATCATTCCGGTCGCTCCGCCGACCAGAGCGATAGGTTTGTGTCCGCAACGCTGGAAATGGCGGAGCATCATCACTCCGCACAGGTGACCGATATGCAGCGAATCCGCTGTCGGATCAATACCGAGATAGGCCGTCGTCATCTCTTTCTCAAGCTGTTCTTCGGTTCCCGGCATCATGGTGTGGATCATTCCGCGCCATGTGAGTTCTTCGATAAAATTCATCTTATATTTGTTTGATTCAGAATTCTTTGATAAACAACATCAGGGTCCGGCCGACCTTTCCGAGGGTCGCGCGCGATATTCCGGACATGTTGTCGGACGTCGTGTGCCACTGAGGGCAGAATCCGGTTCCTTCCCTATAGTCGATTATGTCGATCGTCGGTATTCCGGCTTTCAGAAGCTCGACATGGTCATCGGTGACTGCGCTTCCCATCGTCTGCGGGAAGGTATCGCCATATCCGAGCTTCGCCGCCGCCTCCCAGAACCGGTCGGTCAGGGCCGGAGCATTGGTCTGCGAAAAATATTCGCGCGGGAAAACGGCACCTTCGCCTCCGACCATATCGAGAAGGATGGCGGCTTCCGGCGAATAGTCTCCGCCGGGAAGATTTGAAGCGAAATATTTCGCACCCAGAGCCCATGATTCATCGTCACCTGCCGTTCCCCAGTCTTCGGCATCGACAAAAAGTATGTCTACACCGGCATCAGGGCGGACACTCTTCAGGTTACGGGCAACTTCAAGAAGCACCCCGACTCCGGAGGCTCCGTCATTGGCTCCGTCGACAGGTTCTGTCCGCCGGGCCGGATCGGGATCCTCGTCGGCCCATGGACGGCAGTCCCAATGGGCAAGCAACAGCAGTCTGCGCGGAGCTTCGGGATTGAAACGGCCGAAGATGTTGCGGGCGTGGAGTTTCGTCCCGTCAAACGCCGTCAGCACCGGAGTCTGCTCGGTCACTTGCGCCCCGTGGCGCTTCAGTTCCGAAACAAGCCAGTCGCCCGTCTTGCGGTGTGCTTCGCTGTTCGGAACGCGCGGTCCGTAGGAGACCTGACGCCCGACGTATGAATAAGCGCTGTCTGCATTGAAGGCCGGTGCGGAAACCTTTTCTTCGGAAAGAGCCGTCACAGCAGCCTCATCCGAGTCGGCAGACGACCGGTTCTTGCCCGACGCGCCGCAGGCGGGGGCAACAATCAACAGAACAGCCAGAATATAGAATAGGGAAACAGGACGGAGAGAGCGGAGAAATATTTTCGTTTCGGAAACTGACATGGAAAGACACAGGCTTTTATGAGACGTACTCTAAATTTCCGGGAGAAGGTGTCAGTCGAGCTTCAGCGGCTTCTCGATATCCGCATTGAAGCGGGTCCGCTCGGGATCATTGAACCATCCCCATTTGTTGAAATACCTGATGATATTCATAGCATGGATCCAGAAGAGCTTCGGGACTTTCTTCGAGGCGGCCCTGTGGGAATGGACAAGCGAGACGCCGGGCCAGTAGAGGGTCAGGTAATCACGGTGAATCCTGCGTGTCAGGTCAATATCCTCTGGATAAAGGAAGAAACGTTCGTCGAAGAGACCGACCTTGCGGAGCGTGTCGAGTCGCAGGAACATGAAGCTTCCGGAATGATAGGGGATGTTCCATGGCCTGTCGAGGTCGAGATGCTTCAGCAGATAGCGGTCGCGTTCCTTCTTGAACCAGTTCTTCGGGAAGACGACCCTGGTGATCAGGTCAAAGGGTGTCGGGAGACGGCGGCAGTTATACTGCAGGTCGCCTTCCGGCGAAAGGATCTTGGGCTGGATACATCCCGCTTCGGGATGACGGTCCATCATTTCGGACAGCTTCGGAAGAATATCGCTATCGAAGGCCACATCAGTGTTCATCACGAGATGATATGGCGCGAGATTTTCTTCCAGGGCCTTGCGGATCGCGATGTTGTTGCCGCTGCCGTACCCGACATTGGGAGACTGCAGATACTCGACCTTCGGGAACTCCTCGCAGATCTTCCGGATCTTCTCATCCCGGCCGTTGTCGACCACCCAGATCCGGACGACTTCAGGCGTCTCGAGACAGCGCAGGGCCGAACGGAGTTCCTGTTCAGCCGTGTGGTAGGTTACAATCGAGACGGTCAGCATCCTGAGTTAGGGTGTGTTAGATGGTTATGTTATTGATGTCCGCCGGGACATGTATGTTATCGGTTTCGGGAGCGGTTTCTTCTTCGGATTGAAGCAATTCGAACACCACTTCCTTGAAGGCATATCGGGAGCAGCTGCCATCTTTCTTCTCGAGGACAAGCATTCCCCCGGGCTCTACATCCGCGATCCGGGCTTCAAAGCGTTCCCGGTCCGGTTCTGAAAACGGATGGAAAGCTCCGTCGCCGCGCCACAGGTTGTTCTTGAACATTCCGTGAAGTCCGGATCTCCCCTCGGGTGTGAAGGATCGTTCGCAATATGCCCGGATCTTCGCGCCGAGATCGGAGAGCAACTCTTCGGTATCGAACTCACGTCCGGCCAGATTCGCCATCGAAACCGGATTCGGAGCGTCAGACCTGAACTCGGTCTGGTTGACGTTCAGCCCGACACCGGCCACTGTGTGCGTTATGTCCATCCCGGTGACGACGTGCTCGATCAGGATTCCGCAGATCTTGCGGTCGCCGACATAGATGTCGTTGGGCCACTTGACACGTGCATCGATGCCTTGACATGCGAGCGAATCCACGACAGCAAGGGCGACAGCCTCCGAAAGCGCGAACTGGTCACGGGCCGGAAACCCTTCGGGCTTCATGAACATCGAGAAGGTGAGGTTCTTCCCCTCCTCGGCCTCCCATGAGTTTCCGCGCTGGCCGCGCCCTCCGGTCTGACGGCGCGCCGCCACGATCGTCCAGGGCTCCAGCCGGCCTGCATTGGCAGAGACGTATGTATTCGTAGACTCAGTCTCGCTGAGGTGGATAACGTTCATTCGTCGAGAGTTATAAGACGCCGGCCATCCGGCAACTCCTCAATCCCCACAACCGCCGTTTCTTCCGGAAGAAATCTTCCGACCCGGCCGCTCCATTCCATCAGGCAGAGCGACCCGCTGTCGAAATAGTCGTCAAGACCGAGGTCAAGAGCCTCTTCCGGGGTTTCAATCCGATAGAAATCGAAATGATATATGCGTTCTCCGGTCTCCGAAGACTCATATTCATTGACGATGCTGAATGTCGGACTGGATGCCTCCTCGTCCATCTTCAGAAGTCGGCAGAGAGCCGAAACAAGTGTCGTCTTTCCGGCACCCATCTCCCCCTCGAGCGCGACAACACGCCGACCGGCCAAAGCTTCGAGCAACCGCTCCGCAGCCTCGGGAAGTTCCGTCAGATCAGCAACTTCTATCTTCATTAAACCAAATGCCGGGCAAAGGACACTCCACCCGACTTCACAAAATTAATAAATAAGAACGAATCTGCAAAATTATTTGTGAACTTACGCCTACTTATGGCTTCACGGCTTGAATTTGAGAAACAGTTTCAATACTTGAACACGTCTGACCCCGACCTCAGGACAATCCGTCACCTTCATGTTGCAAAAATGACAGATTTTTCCTATTTTTGCGCTTTATTATATCAGAAAATATGGGAAAAGTACTTATCATAGGCGCCGGAGGCGTGGGAACTGTCGTGGCCCACAAATGCGCCCAGTATCCGGAAGTGTTTTCGGAGATCGTAATCGCCTCGCGTACAAAAGAAAAGTGTGACCGTCTGGCAAAGGCTATCGGCGCTCCGAACATCACGACCGACCGCGTCGACGCCGACTCCGTTCCGGAGCTCTGCGAGCTCTTCCGCCGCCATAAGCCCGACATCTGCATCAATGTCGCCCTCCCCTATCAGGACCTCACCATCATGGAGGCCTGTCTGGCCTGCGGCGTGAATTATCTCGACACCGCCAACTATGAGCCCAAGGATGAGGCACATTTTGAATATTCATGGCAGTGGGCATATCGCGAGCGTTTCGAAAAAGCCGGCCTGACAGCAATCCTCGGCTGCGGTTTCGACCCGGGTGTGTCGGCTGTGTTCGTGGCTTATGCTGCAAAACACCATTTCTCGGAAATGCATTATCTCGACATCGTCGACTGCAACGCCGGAAACCACGGTAAGGCTTTCGCCACAAACTTCAATCCCGAAATCAACATCCGCGAGATCACCCAGAAGGGCAAATACTGGGAAGACGGGAAATGGGTCGAGACGGAGAATCTCGAAATCCACCGCCCCCTGAACTACCCCAACATCGGCGAACGCGAATCCTATCTCCTCTATCATGAGGAACTCGAGAGTCTCGTCCAGAACTTCCCCACCATCCGCCGCGCCCGCTTCTGGATGACCTTCGGCCAGGAATACCTCACCCACCTGCGCGTCATCCAGGACATAGGCATGGCCCGCATCG
>CAYMTQ010000121.1:0-4860 GCA_964393395.1 uncultured Sangeribacter sp. | reverse complement strand
AGCGTTCGATCGGCCACATCGCTCCTCACTTCACAATGAAGCGTCAGCTCGACGATTATATCTCGCGCTTCTATGAGCCCGAGGCTAAACGCGCCAAAAAGCTTGAAGCAAACAACTTCGCCAAGGCCCGCGAGATCGTTGCTTGGAAGGAGGAAGTCGCTTCCAAGTGGCACGATATCAAGGTTCTCAATGTCCAGTATGACGATGACCACGGAGCACTCCATACCGGAAGTTCCCTCACGGCTCGCGTTCAGCTCGACACTGTAGGCCTCGGCGATTCAATCGGTGTCGAAGTTGTATTCTACAAGGATCATGATGGCGTTTCCTCTTTCGAGGGCACAGAGCAGCTCAAGGTGGTTTCCCGCGAAGGCAACATCTACACTTATGAGCTCAAGACCAAGGTCAAGGAGGCAGGTTCTCTCCGTTATGCCCTGCGCATGTATCCGAAGAATGCTGAACTTCCTCACCGCCAGGACTTCGCTTACGTTCGTTATATATGATAACCACCATATAGGGACTTGTGACAGAAACGGAAAAATTTAATTTTTTCCGTTTCTGTCTTTTCTGTCTGCAATCATCTATATAACTTTGAGGTCTAAATAAGAAAATTGACATGCAGAGATATAAAAGTCTTGTGCTTCCGATTGCGCTCGTTGTCGGTTTCCTTTTCCGTCATCTGTGCGCGGTTCTCTCCGTCACGGTTCCATACGTCATATTCGCCATTCTCGTCTTTGCCTTCTCCGGCGTGAAGCTGTCTCGTTTGCGTCCGGCCATGCTTGATTTCTGGCTGGCGCTATTCCAGGCTGCTGTGAGCTTCGGCCTATATTGGGGAATGCGGATGCTGACGGGAAACGAAGTGCTTTCACAAGGTGCCTTGATATGCGTCCTGTGTCCTGTCGCGAGCTCGGTCACTGTTGTCGCCTCTATGTTGGGCGCAAATCCGGAAAGGACCACAACATACACTATAGTCGGCAATCTGTTGGTAGCCGTTGTAGCACCTGTCTACATTTCGATGATCCACCATTCGGCCTCTGTTTCATTCCTTTCATCTCTAATGCTGATCTTCTGGAAAGTAGCCGTTGTGATAGCTGTCCCGTTTTTCCTCGTGCTTCTGTTGCAGAGATTCCTCCCTGGTGTCAATTCAGCCATTGCGAGATACAAAGGACTTTCATTCTATCTCTGGGCCGTGGCTTTGCTTCTGACAATCGGTCAGACCGCCGATTTTGTCGTCTTGCGATGGCATGGCGACATGACCAATGTGATGTGGCTCGGCCTCGTATCTCTTGCTATATGCATCCTTCAGTTTTCAGTCGGAAGAATGATAGGGAAGAGGTATTCCGATGTTGTCGCCGGCGGTCAGCTCCTTGGTCAAAAGAACTCTGCGATGGGAATATGGATGGTCAACACCTTCCTCAATCCAATAGCTTCGGTTTCAATGGCCTTCTATTCGATCTGGCAGAACGTCTTCAATAGCTGGCAGATCTATCGGAACTCTACTAAGGCTCCGTTCCCCAAAAAAAGAGGGCTCTAAATGAAGAAACTTGAAGAAATGAGTCTTGAGGAACTTTGGGAACTGTTTCCCATTGTCCTGACACCACCGGATCCGAACTGGAAGGAATGGGCCGAAAGCGAAATGGAGTTTCTCCGTGATCTTCTCAGACCCATCCGGGCCCGTTTATATCATATAGGAAGCACTGCTATTTGCGGGATATTGTCAAAGCCGATAATTGACATCATTGTTTCGGTTGAAGATAGTGCTTCATTCGGTCTGATTAAAAAGAAACTGACCGGATCGAATTATATCTGCATGTCCGAATCTCCGGGACGACTGAGTTTCAATAAAGGTTATACGCCTCAGGGCTATGCCGAAAAGGTCTTTCATATCCACCTGCGTACCTCCGATGATACTGATGAGGTCTATTTCCGTGATTACCTTAACGCACACCCTGAAGTAGCAAAAGAATACGAATCGCTTAAACTCTCTCTCAGCAAGTGCTTTGAGCACGATCGTGACGCCTACACTCGTGCCAAGACCTCCTTTGTCCGCCACTACACCGATATTGCCAAAAATTTCAAAAGCTGACGGTCTCTTAGACCCGGACTTATAAAAACGGGGCCTTAGTTTATTTCGGGCATCCAATAATAGAAAGGTCTGGAACGGCGATGCTTGAGCCATTCTCTGAGTTCGGGAAGTGTCCGGACACCATCAGCAAGAACGGCTTCGTAATATTCCACGCCGTGAATTTCTTCTGAGTCCGGAGTTTCATATTTCAGCTTCAGGATCAGATCGCGCAATTCATCGGTGAGCATATACTTGATCCGTCTGGCCATTTCTTCAAAATAACCGTCGAATTCTGTTCCTTTCTCGATATGGATAATATCTATCTGCCAGAACTCATCATCTTGTGATTTTATCTCTGATATAACTTCATCCGATATTTCAGCATCGCACATATCGGTCAATTCAACAGCTATATCTTTCGGTATTTTATATTTTAGATGCCACGCAATGCAATGTTCCGGGGTGTGGAGGCCATTGATACATTTGATCTCAATTATATTGGGATCTTTTGCTAAGTTGGCGATGACCGCAAAACTGTTTTCTTCGGTTATGCCCGATGAATAGACATGAAGATCAATATCCTTGTGTTTTGCAAGCAACCCCATAGGAATTGAGCCGACCCTGCGCACTTCCGCGCCGGCCGCTTCCCACACCTCCTTCACCTTCGACGCACGAAGAACCTCCTCGGCTCTCCTTATCGCCCCTTCCGACATTTCAACATACTTCTTCATCTTACAAATCAGCTAAATCTACAAAGTTACGAAAAATCTAAATATAATAAGCCTTATTCATCCGGATGATACCCTTTCTTATCTTATTCGGTTATTCGGTTAAGCCTCGCAAGGTGCCACGACGCTGTTCTTCGTTGAACAATTCATATATGTAGGCCGGACTCTCAATGTAGAGTCCGGTTCTCTTTTCACATAGTTTTTCAAAAGTCTCAGAATTATGAAACATAAGTAAAGCTTCTTCAAGATCAAGATTTTGGTCTCTCATAATCCATTCGACAGCCCGGGTGGTAATGTATTCCACAAGGAAGTCAAAATTATTATCATATTCCTTCATATCCGTGTTAAATATTTGAGCGATTCTTCTGTTGCGAAGAAATATTGGGAATTGAGGTCTTTATAAATTAATCCCGAAACGACAGCATCAAGATTAATGATTTCCATATCGTAAAGTCCGAATAAACGAGCCATCTTGTCATCTGCCACAGGTCCGATTACAATGTCGTAATCATGGTGGAATTCTTCTCCATCAGTCTTGCGGTTTGCAATTACAAATAAAGCCCACTCTTTATCGGGATTACTGAACACTTTCACTTTGAAACCGGATGCTAAGGCGCCTTCCATATCAAACTCAAATTCCGTTACCGTCGGTGTCCCTCCAAAGCGATCTGCGATTCTTTTTGACCAAGCTACAGCCTGCTCTTTAATCTCAGTTGTGTAGAAGCCTCGTCCGAAATCTTTAAATTTCTTGCCTTGTGTCAGATCAATGTTGACTATAGGTTGATTGGAACCGTGATATAGAATCATGATACTTCACCTCCATTTCTTTGACATATTGCGGCCATATCCTCTACACAGTCTTGAAGTGAGAGCTGATGTTCCGCTTCATAATTGCGTATTGAGAAATCCAGACCCTTGAATCGAGAAAGATATTTGCATGCTTCCGTCTTCGTCAGTTTATATTTACGGGCAAATAATCCTATACTCATAACTATATAGTGAATCACATCAGGTGAAACCGATTTAGTCTGCCTTAATTCAACATTTGCCGATACACCTAAGGCCTCGGATAATTTATTTATTGTAGCGAATGTAACACCCCTGCCGTTTTCAATCTTTGAAATCTCAGATTTGGTTACACCTACCTTCTTACCCAATTGTTCTTGAGTAAGCCCAAGTTCTTTCCTGCGACGAAGGAACAGTCTGCCTATTTCATCTAATCGATCCTTCATATCGTTCATTTTTATTGTGTAAAGTTAGTAAAAGTTTCCAATTGTGGCAACTTGTTTGTAAGCTTTTGAGGCAACCTAAACTTTGGCTATAATACTACACAAGACTGTCATACCGTTTAAAGGTTGTTAAATTTAAGCGTCAACAATAAATTTAAGCGTCAACAATATGGAGAAAAATATCGGAAAGATTGAGGGGGAAGAGAATCTCAGCGCTTGGGAAAAAATGCAGCGGGATATGGTTTACGATGACTTTGACCAAGATCTCTTCAACCGCAGAGTCATAGCCAAGAACATCTTCAAGAAATATAATCAGACGACAGACGAGCAACCGGAGGAACGACGCAAGTTGCTCGAAGAACTTTTCGGGAGTGTAGGAGAGAACTTATATATCGAACCTGATTTCGCCTGTGAGTTCGGAAAGAATACATACATCGGCAATAATGTCTTCATCAACTTCGGCGCGGTCTTTCTCGACTGTTCGAGAATAACGATCGGCAACAACGTTCTGATTGGTCCACGTGTAGGGATGTATAGCGGTAATCACAGTCTTGATCCGGAGGAGCGTGCCGAGGGAGCCTTGATCGGTGGACGAATCACGATTGGCGATAAAGTGTGGATTGCCGGAGACGTAAAGATCCTGGCCGGTGTGACGATAGGTGAGGGTGCCGTCATCGGCTGCGGAAGTGTCGTGACACGTGACATTCCTCCTCGCACTCTTGCAGCAGGCAATCCTTGTCGCGTCATCCGCAAAATAACAGAAGCCGACAAGGTCGGCTTCGTAAAATAAGGCTCCGTTCCCCAAAAAATGTTAACGCAGGGGTCGCAGATGTGCCCCGAA
>CAYMTQ010000120.1:0-4918 GCA_964393395.1 uncultured Sangeribacter sp. | reverse complement strand
TTCGGGGCACATCTGCGACCCCTGCGTTAACATTTTTTGGGGAACGGAGCCTAAGGGCACTGAAGCTGAAACGAACGGAGCCTTAGTCTTTAGAAGACTTATATCTGATAGATAATAAATTACAGAGGTTATCGACAGCTTATCGACAACCTCTGTAATTTTTTACTGCGCTTTTGAGTTGTATTTGAGTGGCTTATTAGTTTGTGTCTCGGAGGCTTAATAGAAGGCAATGGCGGCAGGGACATCGCCGGTACGGACGCGCCACAGCAGATTCCCTGAAGTATCGACAGCGAGGATCCACCCGGGATTGACGTAATTTCCGGCATCCGTGACATAACGCTCGCGCGTCTGGGGATTGACAGCGATGCAATATGGTGTCCTGATCTGCGCTGCGGTTTCTTCGGACAACAGGGGTTTATCGATGACCATTCCGCTTCGTGTGTCGACCATGAAATGAGCAACGGTATTTGACATGGTCTCATAGCTCCATTCGGTCGCGACAGCATAGATCGTATCGGCCGACAGCGTCATCGATGATACCGGACGTTCGATTATGTCCACAACACGCTTCGCGGCCGGATCATAGCAATAAAGACAAGAGCCTGTCTCAAAATAGTCTCCGCGCGAAGCGACCCATATCTTTCCCCGCGAATCAGCGGCAACCTGCGACAAATTGATGCCGATCTCAACTGTGTCGATGACCTTGAAGTCGGAAAGTCTTATCACGGAGAGCGTTTTTTCGTAGTTGGGGACACGATAGCCTCCGGAGTTGGCGACATACAGCATTCCTCCGGAAACAGCTATGCCGTCGGGCTGATAGCCGACAAGACATCGGTCCACAACCTTCAGGGTTGCGGTGTCGATTTTTGCGACATAGCCGATCTGGGCATAATCTTCGTCTATCTCGATCGGGCCGGCATAGGATGTCGCGTATGCGTATGGGCCATCAAATGCCAGATAACGGACATTGGGAATATCTATCTGGCCGATTCTCCGCGCGTCGTCAAGATTCATCACCTCGATCTTGTTCGACGCGTTCACGACTGCCCACAGGCGCGAACCGTAGACCTTCAGGTCGTTGCCGACATCGCCGAGAGCCATCGGCACCTCGGGATTCGCCTCGGAATAGATGTTGCGGGTATAGACGGCATCGGCATAAAGGTATCGGTCGAGCGTCGATTTATTGCTTCCCATATTTCCGGAGTTCAGCAGGTAGAAGCCCTTTCCCCCGGCATTCGTCCCCGAAACTCCTGTATCGATATTCTGCGCCGGAAAGACAACGGTGTCCTCCCTGCAGGAGACCAGCAGGAAAAGCAAGAGCAGACACGGGATTATCTTCTTCATCAATCGGCCTGATATCAAACTTTTAGGCAACGTTTTACCGGACTATCACCCGGCGCGATTTCGCATCGATCAACGGGACTCCGGAAACAGGCTCGACACGACGGCCTCCGAGGTCATAGTAGTTTCCCGGAGTAGTCTCCTCTTCTTCAATTGTCTTCACAGCCGACGGAGGAGCGGGAAGATCGGGGTGCAGATCCTCGGCTCCGGCAACTTCGGTGCTGCTCTCGCCGAGCCAGCCGAGATTCTGGCGCACCGCGCTCTGGACCTTGATGAAGTCTATATATTCGAGGCTCACCGGACGTCCTTGAGCATCAACCGCGCGACCTATGTCGAAACCGTCCGGATCATTGTTCGGACGATTGTCGGCATAGCCCCAGTCATACATGTAGGACGTGAAGTTCGTTCCTTTTCCGTTCGAGTCCACGCCATTGTCCGGAAGACGGGAAGCCGTGAAGGTCATTGTCTCCGAATCAATCCACGCCGGCCAGTAGTCCTGGGCATGCTGATTGTTTTTCTGAATCCAACCGGACGTGCCGTCGGAACATTCCCATGCTATATACTCAGCATCGACAAGAAACTTATGGGACGGATCGGGCACAGGCTGATGATCTGCCGTAGGCTTGTAATATGTGACGGTCAGTCCGCGTTCGGTCCGTCCGGATTCGGAGCCCTCGAGCTCGAACCACTCGTCATCGGGCAGACCGTTTCCGTTGGTGTCCTGTGACACCCAGACTATCCCGGGCTCCGAGGATGCTATTTTCTTCTCGGCCGAGGTCAGGATGGCATTGCCATAGATCCGGAAATCCGCCTCTCCGAGAGAGTTGACCACGGGATGATCGAATCCGAAGACGACATAACCTCCGAACGCCCCGAGCGACACAAGACCGGGCTGGGCGTCTCCGGCTATCTGTTCTTCGGCACATTTCAGAGGATCGGCCCCTTCCGGAACTTCGGGAACATCGTTCAGGAACTGTCCCGGCGCGGGACGGAATTCATAAACCTTCGATATATAGGGAGATACCGCCCAAGCGGTTCCGTATGCTGCCACGGCGACAGCCAGGATCAGTTTTTTCATCAGTAGGCTATTGACTTTGAACCACAAAAGTAATAATTCGAAGCCGTTTGCACAATTTCGGGCTCAAAAATTATATGTCAGCAACAGTTTATAGTTGCGTCCGGGCATCGGATAATTCTGTATCACCTCATATTGCTGGTTGAAGAGGTTGTTAACCTCGAGTCCGATGCACAATGCGCCGGCTTTCGCAGGAATCGGTGTCTGCCAGTAGACAGACAGGTCGTGGGTGTACCACGGCTGTTCGTAATTCTCAGGTATGTTGGAAGAATTGTGCCAGCGCTCGCCGACATATATCCACGAGTAGTTGAGGCTCCACCGTTTCCACACAAGGTTGCCGACGGCCGATCCGCTGTGGACCGGTATGTAGGCGATCTGACTGCGGTAGGTGCCGGCTTCGTCGGTGTTGTCGGAGGGGTCGGTATAATCGAGTGCTTTCTGGTATGTGTATGCCAACCTGCCCGTCAGGTTCCACCCTCTTCCGAAATCAAGGCTGAGATCAGCAGCGACATCGATTCCGGTGATCCGCACACGTCCGATGTTCATCATCATCCACCGGTACTGGCTGTTTCCTTTCGGGACCGCTATTATCTTGTCCCGCACTCGGTTATGATAGCCGTCCGCACTCAGTCTGAGGCTCGAGAGGCATCCCGCGGGAGTCATTTCCCATGAAACTCCTGCCGAATACTGGTCGGCCGATTCGGGCTTCAGTGAGGCATTGCCTATATCAGTATAATACAGATCATTGAACGTCGGAAGACGAAACGACCTCTTTGCGAAGGCATGAATCTCGATGTTGCCATACATTTCGGGACGCCATGCGGCAGTGATCGCCGGCGACCATTTTGTGGTCTTTGAAACGGCCGGTGTTTTTCCTTCGGGATGAAGGTGATCTGTGGCCGCAGTCAGCAATATCGAGGCCTGTGCCCGGAGGCCTCTCCAGTCGACGGCAGTCGCGAGGGATCCGAACAAGACATGCCGGAAGGGATTGACGAAATCCCTAAGTGTGGAGTGAAGATTGTTCCATTGCCAGTCAACGGCTGCGGAGGCCTCCCAAATTTCGGTCAGTCTGACCCGCGCTGTTCCTGAAAGATAGGCTTCGTTCTGGGCAAACCGGTTGTCGGTGTACATCAGCGTTGTGTCGGGATTGAGATAGCGGAGTCTGTCGTGGGCATATTTGCCGTTAGCCATCAGGTCAAGCCTCTCTCCGAAGGATTGGCGCCATGAACCCTGAACGAAGAAATTCCGGTCCCATTGACGCTGGGAGTTTTTCCAGACATTATTGACGATAGCTCCGGGGATGCCCTTCTCACCGTCATAATAATAGATCTTTGCCTGCCATCCTCCCCGCGGTATGCGCCCGAAGAGCGCTCCTTCGAGACGCAACGCACGGATATCCCCGTTCTTCCGGACAGCAGTCGTATCCCATGCCACAGCACCATCCGGAAAGACACGCCGGTAACGGAACTTATATCGGCCGGTGGCGTGAAGATATTCGGCATTTACAGATGCAGATACAGTTTCGCTCAGTTTCCAGTCGAAGCGGAGCGAGGGATTCGCGAGTCCGAAGGATCCGGTCCTGAAATTGACGCGGACACCCCATCGGCGCCCGTTGCTGAAATCGGGTCGACGTGTTTCGAGATAAATTGAAGAAGCGGAAGCAAAGTCTTTAGCCGGTTGGAAGATGCGGCTTTTCTCTCCGTTATAGAGGGTTATCGCCTCGACGTTGTCGAGGGAATATTTTCCGAGATCTACCTGTCCGTTCTGTGCATTCCCGAGCTGGATTCCGTCATAGAAGACTCCGAGATGTGCCGAACCCATGCTTCGGACATCAACAGTCTTGACCCCGCCAACCCCTCCATAATCCTTGATCTGGGCGCCTGAAAAATAACGGACCGCATCGGCGACAGAGTGGGCCGAAAGCTGTTCGAGCCGTTCACCTCCGAGCCTCTGGGCCGGCACGAGATCGCGGTCGGCCTCAGACGGCGCCGTCACGACGACATCCGGCAATTCGGAAACCGAATCGGCCGGTTCAGCCGCATGGACTGCAACTGAAAACAGAAGGACGGTGAGAATCAGCAGAATGTGTTTCATTATGGAGAGGTCCGGAGGCAACTATGGCAACCGGACTACAAAATTACGCATATCGTTGTATTTTTGAAAGCGAATCGGGCCCCATTCTCCGAAAACATTTACAAGTTCGAACGTCTTCGCGCCTTTGCGTGATACTTTTGCGTCGGCAACCGGACGGCGGACAATTTTTTATGGAAAGGAGTCTAATATTTCCGAAGTTCAAAATTTTTGGTTAAATTTGCAAACGCAAACCGGAATCGGTCTGCAACCAGAATGCGGTAATAGCTCAGTTGGTAGAGCATCAGCTTCCCAAGCTGAGGGTCGCGAGTTCGAGCCTCGTTTACCGCTCCTTTCCCGAAGCGGAGTGTCACCCGACACTCCGCTTTATCGTCATCGCCCTCTCCATCCGCAGGCATTCAAGGATTTTAG
>CAYMTQ010000119.1:0-5017 GCA_964393395.1 uncultured Sangeribacter sp. | reverse complement strand
AGACGGCGCTTGTGGGTGATTTCGGCCAGAGGGTTGGTCTGGTCCATGAACTGGGAGAGAGCGTTGGTTCCGAAGAACGTATTGATTACGCTCGAGATTGTCTTTGCGTTGATCAGATCAACCGGAGTGAACACCTCGTTGTCACGCACATTCATGCGCTCGCGGATGGTTCTCGACATTCTCGCCAGACCGACACCGAACTGATTGTAGAGCTGCTCGCCAACAGTGCGCACACGACGGTTTGACAGATGGTCGATATCATCGACCTCGCTCTTGGCGTTGATCAGTTCGATCAGATATTTGATGATCTCGATGATGTCTTCTCTCGTGAGGACCTTAACATCCATCGGAGTGGTCAGACCGAGCTTCTTGTTGATACGGTAGCGGCCTACTTCACCGAGGTCATATCGTTTCTCGGAGAAGAACAGGTTGGTGATCACCTCGCGGGCAGATGCGTCATCCGGTGGCTCGGCGTTACGCAGCTGCCTGTAGATATGATGGATCGCCTCCATCTCGGTGCTTGTCGGGTCCTTGGACAGCGTCTGCGTGATGATATTGAAATCTGTCGCGCTCGCATTGTCGCGCTCGACGAGAACAGTCTTTTCGGAAGATGCAAGAAGCTTCTCGATCACTTCGTCGGTGATTTCCTCGCCACGGTCAGCAATCTGATCGATGCGTTCCGTTGTGGTCACCTCACCGGTGTAGTCATCAGAAGTCTCCTCATACCAGGTGCGGGTGACACGAGCGGCAAGCTTGCGTCCGCGGGCCTCCTTGAGAGCGGTCTTCGTAACCTTGACCTCATCGGCGACGTCGAAGATCTGGAGGATGTCCTTGTCGGTCTCCAGACCAATGGCACGCAGAAGAGTCGTCACAGGCAGTTTCTTCTTGCGGTCGATATAGGCATACATGACATTGTTGATGTCAGTCGCGAACTCGATCCAGCTTCCGCGGAACGGAATGATACGTGCGGAATAGAGCTTGGTGCCGTTCGCATGTGTGCTCTGACCGAAGAAAACACCGGGGGAACGATGCAACTGAGAGACAACGACACGCTCAGCTCCGTTGATGATGAACGTTCCCTGCTCGGTCATATAAGGTATCGTCCCAAGATATACATCCTGAATCTCGGTCGCGAAATCAACATGATCCGGATCAGTACAGAACAGCTTCAGCTTTGCCTTCAGGGGCACACTGTATGTGAGCCCGCGCTCAAGACAGTCCTCGATGCTGTATCTCGGAGGATCGATGTAATAATCGAGAAACTCAAGAACGAAATTGTTTCTGGTGTCCGCGATCGGAAAATTTTCGGCAAACACCTTATACAGACCTTCGTTCTGACGATTCTCCGGCGGGGTGTCCAGCTGAAGGAAATCCCTGAAAGATTTCAGCTGTACCTCCAGAAAATCGGGATAGGGAAGCGGATTTTTGATCGATGCAAAATTTACGCGCTTCTTTTCAGTTGCGTTTTCTGCCATTGGTGGTAAAAAATATTATTGCGGAGGACTGAGTCAGAATCTCATTTCCGAGATTTGAACATGTCCGATTTTTTCTTTTCGATATGTGCAGTCAGGTCAATCGAACCGGATTACACAGAAGAGAGAGTATGATGTTAAATTATCTTAACAGATACTAAATTTTACTAAATCCATCCTTTTTAGGTGTCTAAACAGAATTGTTAAGACACAAAGAATTTTCAGAGCATTCGACAATAGAATCACCGAACGGTCTGAAAATCTGCGCAATCTGGTTCCACCTCACCGACATGACAAGCCGGGGTTCGGACCGGATCGCACACTATTTCAAGATATGTCATAAGCGAAACGCATTATGACAATCTTTTATTATGTCAGAACTCCCGTCTTATCAAGTGCATGTTCTCGGCCACTTACTGTCATTAACGATGTGCTGACATTTATGACGCGCGAGTTCTTAGTTTAAAATACACCCCACCTCGGGAGGTGGGGTGTATCCTGTTCACCCTGCAGGGCGAATGTGAGTCATCTTATTTGAGCTCAACCTCAGCACCAGCTTCTTCGAGCTGCTTCTTGAGGCCTTCAGCGTCAGCTTTGGGAAGACCTTCCTTGACTACGCTGGGAGCGCCGTCAACGAGTTCCTTAGCCTCTTTCAGGCCAAGACCTGTGAGCTCTTTCACGAGCTTAACTACTGCGAGCTTGCTTGCACCGGGAGCTTTGAGGACAACGTCGAAAGAAGACTTCTCTTCTTCAGCAGCTGCACCGGCTGCCGGACCTGCTGCTACAGCAACTGCTGCTGCTGCGGGCTCGATGCCGTATTCTTCCTTCAAAATCTGAGCGAGTTCGTTAACTTCCTTAACAGTGAGGTTAACCAGCTGTTCTGCAAATGCTTTCAAATCTGCCATTGTTGTATAGTTTTTTTGTTTTTTTGACTTTGTGGGTTAGATTACTTGTTGGAGAGGGTCTCGAGAAGACCATGCAGCTTGTTGCCACCGCTCGAAAGAGCGCTGATGACGTTCTTCGCGGGCGACTGCAGAAGTGCCACAACGTCGGCGATAAGCTCGTTCTTGCTCTTGATCGTAGCGAGTGCCTCCAACGACTGCTCGCCTACGTATACAGATTCCTCGACAAACGCACCCTTCAGCATCGGAAGAGTGTCATTCTTCTGACGGAATTCCTTGATCAGTTTCGCCGGAGCATTGCCGACATTGCTGAGAAGGAGTGTGGTCTCACCGTGGAGAAGGTCATAAAGGCCCGAGAAATCCACTTCGCTTGACTCGAGTGCGTGCTTCAGGAGGGAGTTCTTGACGCAGAGCATCTTGATATCCTTCTGGAAGCAGGCACGGCGCAGTGCGCTTGTGCGTTCAGCATCGAGGCCGGCGGTCTGAGTGAGATAGACACAGCTGTAGTTTGCCAGTGCGTCTTCGATCTGTTTGATGATGATAGCTTTATCTTCCTTTTTCATTTTCTGCTTTTTTAGAGATGATTACTCGACCACGCTCTTGGAATCAACCTTGACTCCGGGGCTCATGGTGCTTGAAAGATAAATGCTCTTGATATATGTACCTTTGGCTGTAGCCGGTTTCAGTTTCACCAGTGTGTTGATGAACTCCTTCGCGTTGTCACGCATCTGCTCGGGGGTGAAGGACACCTTACCGATAGAAGCATGTACGATACCGGTTTTGTCAACCTTGAAGTCAATCTTACCCTGCTTAACCTCCTTGACAGCTTTTGCGACATCCATAGTCACAGTACCGCTCTTGGGGTTAGGCATCAGGCCACGGGGACCGAGGATACGGCCGAGGGGGCCGAGCTTACCCATCACGGAGGGCTGAGTGATGATCACATCAACGTCTGTCCAGCCACCTTTGATCTTTTCGAGATACTCATCGAGACCAACGTAGTCTGCACCTGCTTCCTTGGCAGCTGCCTCTGAGTCAGGGCCGCAAAGCACGAGCACACGCACCTGCTTGCCGGTTCCATGAGGAAGAGAGACGACGCCACGAACCATCTGGTCGGCTTTACGGGGATCGACACCAAGACGAACATCGATATCAAGCGAAGAATCGAACTTGGTGAAGGTGATCTCCTTGACTTTTTCGGCTGCCTCTGCCAAAGTGTATGCTTTCCCGGCTTCAATCTTGGACAAAGCCAACTTTTGATTTTTTGTCAGTTTTCCCATGTCTATTGAAGATTTTAGTTGAGTTCCGGGAATTCTCCTTTGACGGTGATACCCATGCTTCTTGCTGTGCCGGCAACCATGCGCATTGCCGAATCTATAGTGAAACAGTTCAAATCGGGCATTTTATCTTCTGCAATCGTCTTTACCTGATCCCAGGTGATCTCAGCGACTTTCTTACGGTTAGGCTGCGCGGAACCGCTCTTCAGCTTAGCCACCTCCTTGAGCTGTACAGCTACCGGGGGAGTTTTTACGATGAAATCGAAAGACTTGTCGGTGTAGTAGGTGATGACCACCGGAAGCACCTTACCAGCCTTATCCTGAGTGCGGGCATTGAATTGCTTGCAAAATTCCATGATGTTGATGCCCTTCGAACCCAGCGCGGGTCCTACCGGGGGCGACGGATTCGCCGCACCACCTTTAATCTGCAATTTGATCTGTCCAGCAATTTCTTTTGCCATTGTTTCTGATTTTAATTTAATTGTTCTCTGCGGTCAGTCTTCACATCATGCCCTTCGCGTAACATCCCGGGCCCGATATTCAGGCTTCCCTTTCCACTTGGGAAATCTCCAACTCAAGATCGGTCGGTTTGCCAAAGATCTTGACTTCGACCTTAACCTTGCTCTTGTCTGCATTCAGCTGCTTTACTATGCCGCTGAATCCGCTGAACGGGCCGTCATTCACCTTTACAGGCTCTCCGACGAGCAGTTCGTCTTCGGCATCAACAGTCGGTTCCTGAAGTTCGTCAGCGGCACCGAGCATACGCATAACCTCCGCCTCGCGAAGCGTCTCCGGTTCGGAAGTCTTCGCACGACCACGCAAAAAGTCAATGACATTGGTAGTATTCTTCAGTTCATACTGAACCTCACCGGTCAGATTTGCCTTGACAAACACATAACCGGAATAGAGCGTGCGCTCCTTTACTACTTTCTTGCCATTGCGGTTTGCGTAAACTTTCTCAGTCGGAATCAGGACCTGTGAGACAAAGTCTCCCATCGGTGTGTTCTTGATGGCGGCATCGAGCACCTCTTTAACTTTGGCCTCTTTACCTGAAATGGCACGCAGAACGTACCATTTGAATTTTTCGTCAGACATTGGACCCCGATTTAAAAGTTAAAAGCTTATGCTGTAAATGGTTTCCATGAGAAGATTAAACACCTTGTCAACCGCCCAGATGAACACTGCGATGATGATGGAAGCAACCAGCACGAGTACTGAACTGTTGATAAGCTGTTTGTGAGTCGGCCAAGAAACCTTATAGACGAGTTCGTCGTAAGATTCCTTTATATCCTTGAATAGTTTCATTGTTCTTCTTTTTTGCACGGGAAGAGAGGCTCGAACTCCCGACACCTGGTTTTGGAGACCA
>CAYMTQ010000118.1:0-5043 GCA_964393395.1 uncultured Sangeribacter sp. | reverse complement strand
CACCTGCGCCTCCGGCGAAACGGAAGTCGGGAGTGAGTAATATTAAAAAGAATAGAGCCCTGCCGTGTCAGAATTTCTGTCCCGGCAGGGTGTTCTTCGTCTTCAGATCATCTGAAGGCCAACTTCCGTCCATCTTCGGGGTGTATTCAAAATGTTGTTATAGACTCTTCTCACTAAAAATCGGTTTTGCGGTTTCGCATTTTTTTGTTATTTTTGCACGAATTAGTGCACATACGTCTGCATGTCTGCGGATCATGATGGTCAACATCCGGTCACTTGCAGGACTTGAACGGACGTAAAGAGGCACGACAAAGGAAGTTATAAGAGAAAAAAGTTTTCCTCAGTTATCTATGTATAGAGACAGAACCTGTGGCGAACTCCGTCTTGCCGATGCCGGCAAACGGGCCACAATCGCCGGATGGGTGCAGCGCACCCGCAAAATGGGAGGCATGACCTTCGTGGATGTCCGCGACCGCTATGGAATCACACAAGTAGTCTTCAATCAGGAAGACAACAAGGAACTTTGCGACGCGGCCAATAAACTCGGACGCGAATATGTCGTTCAGATTTCGGGCCGCGTAGAGGAACGCACATCGAAAAACAAGAATATCCCGACGGGTGAGATCGAGATTCTTGCCGATTCCCTGCGTATTCTCAACACATCAAAGACTCCCCCGTTCACTATTGAGGAAAACACCGACGGCGGAGACGACCTGAGAATGAAATATCGTTATCTCGACCTGCGCCGTCCCAATGTCAAGAATAATCTCGAACTGCGCCACCGGATGGCTTTTGAGATCCGCCGTTATCTCGACGCAAACGGTTTCCTCGAGATCGAGACTCCGATCCTCGTCAAGTCGACTCCGGAGGGTGCCCGCGACTTCGTCGTTCCCTCACGGATGAATCCCGGTGAGTTCTATGCTCTTCCCCAGAGCCCGCAGCTCTTCAAGCAGCTCCTGATGGTCAGCGGATATGACCGTTATTTCCAGATCGCGAAGTGCTTCCGCGACGAGGATCTCCGTGCCGACCGTCAGCCCGAGTTCACCCAGATCGACTGCGAGATGAGCTTCGTGGAGCAGGAGGATGTGATCAACATGTTCGAAGGCCTTGTAAAGCATATTTTCAAATATGTGAAGAACATAGATTTCACTGAGCCATTCCCGAGAATGACATGGGCGGATGCAATGCGTCTCTATGGCAGTGATAAGCCCGACCTGCGTTTCGGAATGGAATTCGTCGAGCTCACCGATCTGGCGAAGGGCCATGGCTTCAGCGTTGCCGACGATGCTGAACTCGTTGTCGGAATCTGCGCTCCCGGCTGTGCCGACTATACACGCAAGCAAATTGACGGGCTGACCGATTTCGTCAAGCGTCCTCAGGTTGGAGCAAAGGGCCTCATCTGGGTTAAGTTTGAGGCTGACGGCTCCGTCAAGAGCTCTGTAGGCAAATTCTATGATGAGGAAACCCTGAAGAAGTGGGGCGAGAAGGCCGGAGCTAAACCCGGAGATCTGCTTCTTGTGATGACGGGCGACGCGATGAAGGTCCGCAAACAGCTCTGCGAGCTTCGTCTCGAGATGGGCAACCGTCTCGGACTCCGCGACAAGGATAAGTTCGCTTGCCTCTGGGTCATCGACTTCCCCCTCTTCGAGTGGGACGAGGAGACTCAGCGCTTCTATGCGATGCACCACCCCTTCACCTCTCCCAATCCCGAAGACATTCCCCTGCTTCATTCCGACACCGGAAAAGTCCGTGCGACAGCTTATGACATCGTTGTCAACGGAACAGAACTCGGCGGAGGCTCGATCCGTATCCACGATGCCGAGCTTCAGGACACGATGTTCGAGCTTCTCGGCTTTACTCCGGAACGTGCGGAAGAGCAGTTCGGCTTCCTGATGAATGCATTCAAATATGGTGCTCCGCCTCACGGCGGCCTCGCACTCGGATTTGACCGTTTCGTGTCAATTCTCGCCGGCCTCGATTCGATCCGCGACACCATTGCATTCCCCAAGAACAATTCGGGACGCGACGTGATGAACGAATCGCCCTCACCCCTTGATCCTGCCCAGCTCGAGGAACTCGAACTGAAGCTCGACATCAAGAAATAATAAATGTCCGGCACTTTCAGACTCCGTCGGAAAAAATTTCAGATTTAGTCTGAGACTGAATTTCAGGCTAAATCCGGGACTTAATTTCAGACTTCGTCTAATAATGAAAGGATAATGTCGAGCCACAGAACAGCAGAAATAATTGACGCTCTGATTCAGAGACAGATGGTTCCACTCCGCGCTATAGCAGAAGCAATCGAGAACTTCGCCCCTCTTTCCCTTCAGGAAAGCTATGACAACGCCGGTCTACAGGTCGGAGATCCGGAGATGCCGGTGTGTGGCGTCCTTCTGTGTCTGGATGCGACCGAGGACATAATGGCGGAGGCGGTCAAGCGCGGATGCAATCTGATCGTCACACATCATCCCCTGATTTTCAAAGGGCTGAAGCGACTGACGGGAAAGACTGCGACCGAACGGATTGTTGCCGAATCCATCCGCAACAATGTGGCCATTTATTCCGCCCACACCAATCTGGATTCGACATTCGAAGGTGTGAGCTATGAAATGGCCCACAAACTCGATCTCCGTGATGTCACCCCTCTTTGTCCAAATCCGGGCAATCCGACAACAGGTCTCGGAGTCATCGGCACTGTCAGGACAACTCCGACTCTGGAATTTCTCCGTCACGTGAAGGAGACATTTCAGGTGAAGCATCTGAAATATAGCGAGGAGGCGTGCCGCCTCGTGATCAGGAAGGTCGCACTCTGCGGAGGAGCCGGCGCATCTATGATAGCCGATGCCATACGGGCCGGAGCGGACGTATATGTCACCGGTGATCTGAAGTATCACGACTTCACCACATACGCTCCGGACATCGTTCTGGCCGATATCGGCCATTTCGAGAGCGAACTCTGCTCCCTTAAGATTTTCTCAAGAATCCTCAGGGAAAATTTCCCCGGACTCCCGGTGCTAACCGCGGAGACGGAGAACAATCCGATTAAAATACTATAGTAACCATATAGATAATGGCAACAGAAAAGAAATCCGACAAAGAACAGCTCAGTGTCGAAGAGCGCCTCAAGGCTCTCTATCAGCTTCAGACCTATCTCTCGGAAATTGACGACATCAAGACTCTGCGCGGTGAACTTCCGTTCGAGGTCAAAGATCTGGAGGACGAGATCGTACGCTATGAGACACGTCTCGCAAAGCTCAAGGATGAGATCGAGGATCTCCGTGGTCAGGTCAGCGGCCGCACTGCCGACATCGAAGACCGCCGTGCGAAGATCGCCCGTTATGACGAGCAGATCGACAACGTCCGCAACAACCGCGAGTATGCTTTCCTTGAAAAGGAGAAGGAATTTGAAACACTCGAGATCCAGCTTAACGAGAAGAAGATCCGCGAAGCCAACGATCTGATCGTCCGTAAGGAAGAAGAAGTCAAGGTGACTGAAACCGATCTTGAGGAGAATCGCCACATGCTCGAGGAAAAACGCCACGAGCTTGAGGAAATCGTCAGCGAAACCCGTCTTCAGGAGGAACAGCTGAGACTGAAGGCTCAGGAAATCGAGCCCAAGATTGACAATTATACACTCTCCGCTTTCAAACGTATCCGCAAGAATGCCCGCAACGGTCTCGGAATCGTCACTGTCCAGAGAAATGCCTGCGGAGGTTGCTTCAACCGCATTCCGCCTCAGCGCCAGCTCGAAATCAAGATGCACAAGAAAATCATCGTCTGCGAATATTGCGGACGCATCATGATGGATGGAGCCCTCGCCGGAATCGAAGAACAGAAAGTCGAAGCTCCGGCACCGAAGAAACGCGCAACACGCGTCAAGAAAGAGCTCTGATTCTTTCCGCCGGACCATCTCCCGCAAAATATTTCCCCGCATGAGCCCTCACAAAGGCTGATGCGGGGATTTTTATCTATATCCTTTATTTTCAGTCCGATCTTGCTTCGACATGCCTATTCTATTGCTTTTCGATATTCCATAGGGGTGAGACCGACCACGCGGTGAAAGTATTTCGAAAAAGTCGGTGAATCGGGAAAATTCAGTGCTGACGCAATGTCCTTTATGTTTCTTGATCTGTCCTTCAACATTGATTTTGCATCTCCCGTGACAATAGTTTCAATCCATTTTGAGGGACTGCTGCCCGAAACTTCACGAACGATCGTTGAAAAATACTTCATGCTCACACCGGAAAGACCGGCATAGAAATGGACATCCCTGTGCTCCCGAAAATTATTGAACAGTTTCAGCATGAATTGCTGAAAGACAATGTCGCGGTGATTGTGTCCTTTGACGTTAATATCGAGGTTAGAGAATAAATGCCTGATTACCCTCGCGACAATAAGCCGGCTTTCCAATAAAATGATTTCCTGCATTATCCGGGGGTGAATATCATTGTATTCAATTGACTCTGATTCCTTACATTCTTTTTCGTAACCTTGAATCCGCCCGACCATATCCCTGAAATGTTCTTCTGAAAGATTTACCATGGGTCGGCTTTGGAGAGCAAGAAGATTGCGTGTATTGACCCATCTGTTGATCAGCTGTGGAACATTGGATAAAAGGACAAAACCAAAAACAATCCTCGTGGGCCTTATGACATTAATCACTTCTAAATTTATAAAAGGGAGACAGGCGAACATATTCATTTCCGTGACTCTTAGGTTCACGTTCATCATCTTGATGTCAATCTCTCCCTCTGTGCAAAGTGCAAAAGCACATCGTCCTGTCATATCGATACTCCTTCCTGATCTATCTCCTGGCAGGAACAATATATTCTGAATTTTAAGCAGACAATTCATACTTTTTTTGACCCTTCTTATAAAGTCCCCCATCACACAAAATAAACATTTTTTCCGGTCATTCCATAGCCTCAATTACACAAATTGAACCATCTGACAATTTTATTCTGTTTTTTGACATTTCGGCACACTTGCAGGCTTCTTAATTTTGCATTTCAAAATCGATTCAGATACGACTATTAAAAAAAA
>CAYMTQ010000117.1:0-5206 GCA_964393395.1 uncultured Sangeribacter sp. | reverse complement strand
CATATTTCGCTTACGACTCGAAGAAATCGGGCGGTTTCACCTGCTCTCACCTCCGCTTCGGTGACGAGCCTATCCGCTCTACCTATCTTGTGACCACTCCTAACTTCGTGGCATGCCACGTTCAGGCATATCTGCACATGTATGACATGCTCCGCGGTCTTCAGGATGGCGGAACGTTCCTTCTCAACACTATCTGGGAAGGCGAGGAGCTCGTGAAGAATCTTCCGAACAAGATCAAGCGTTATCTCGCGAAGCACAACATCACGCTCTATTATATCAACGCGACCAAGATCGCTCAGGAAATCGGTCTCGGAAACCGCACCAACACTATACTTCAGTCTGCATTCTTCCGCATCACTGAGGTTATTCCGGTCGACCTCGCCGTTGAGCAGATGAAGAAGTTCATCGTCAAGTCTTATGCCAAGAAGGGCGAGAACATCGTCAACATGAACTATGCTGCCGTTGACCGCGGCGGTGAGTACAAGACTCTTCCTGTCGATCCCGCATGGGCCGAACTTCCCGATGAGGAGCCCGTAAAGGTTGATGAACCCGCTTTCATCACAAATGTCGTGAAGCCGATCAACGCTCAGGACGGTGACCTTCTCCCTGTCAGCACATTCACTGACCGCGCTGACGGAACATGGATTCAGGGCACTGCGGCATACGAGAAGCGCGGTGTCGCCGCATGCGTTCCTGAATGGAAAGCTGAGAACTGTATCGAGTGTAACAAGTGCTCGTTCGTCTGCCCCCACGCAGCGATCCGTCCTTTCCTTCTCAACGATGAGGAGCTGGCTAAGGCGCCGTTCGGCGAGGACCACACGATCAAGGCTATCGGCAAAGGCTTCGAAGGTCTGCACTTCGTTCAGCAGGTTGACGTTCTCGACTGTCTCGGCTGTGGAAACTGTGCCGATGTCTGCCCGGGCAAGAAGGGCGAGAAGGCTCTGGTGATGAAACCTCTCGACACACAGCTTGACCAGGACAAGAACTGGGAATACTGCGTGAAGGAAGTGAAGACAAAACAGGCTCTGATCGACACCAAGCTGAATCCCAGAAACTCTCAGTTCGCCGAGCCGATGTTCGAGTTCTCCGGCGCATGCTCCGGCTGTGGCGAGACTCCTTACATCAAGCTTATCACCCAGCTCTTCGGTGACCGTCAGGTAGTCGCCAACGCTACCGGTTGTTCGTCGATCTACTCCGGTTCTGTTCCCTCGACTCCCTACTGCGGTAACAGCGAGGGCCACGGTCCCGCATGGGCCAACTCCCTCTTCGAGGACTTCTGTGAATTCGGCCTCGGAATGCACATCGCTTATGAGAAGATGCGCGCCCGTCTCGTTGATGTGACAGAACAGATCATTGCCGGCGACTATTCGGATGACGTAAAGGCCGCCGCTCAGAACTGGCTTGACCTCCGCGAAGATGCTGACAAGAGCCGTCAGGCAGGCGAAGCATACGTGGCTGAAGCTGAAAAATGCGGATGCGATCTGTGTCAGAAGGTTGTCACACTGAAGAACTACCTGACAAAACGCAGCCAGTGGATCATCGGCGGTGACGGCGCAAGCTACGACATAGGCTTCGGCGGTCTCGACCACGTAATCGCTTCCGGCAAGAATGTCAACATCCTCGTTCTCGACACTGAGGTTTACTCCAACACCGGCGGCCAGTCCTCCAAATCAACACCTATCGGTGCGATCGCCAAATTCGCCGCAGCCGGCAAACGCATCCGCAAGAAAGACCTCGGCCTGATCGCCACGACCTACGGATACGTATATGTCGCACAGGTTGCCATGGGTGCCGATAACGCTCAGACGCTCAAGGCCCTCCGCGAAGCAGAGGCATACGACGGACCGTCACTCGTAATCGCTTATTCACCCTGTATCAACCACGGACTGAAAGCCGGAATGGGACACAGCCAGGATGAAGAGAAGCGTGCGGTAGAATGTGGCTACTGGCAGCTCTGGAGATACAACCCCGATCTTGAGAACAAAGGAGTCAATCCCTTCTCGCTCGACAGCAAAGAGCCCGATTGGTCCAAGTTTGCTGACTTCCTGAAAGGCGAGGTACGTTTTGCTTCGGTACAGAAGATGTATCCGACAGAGGCCGCCGAGCTCTTCAAGGCAGCGGAAGATAACGCCAAATGGCGCTACAACAACTACGTCCGCCTCTCCAAGCAGACCTGGGGCCCCGATCCCGAGATGACCCCCGAAGAGGAAAAGCTCCGCAAAGAGTAATCCCAAAGAAGAGGACCATAATAAAAAGAAATCTCTGCAAAAGCAAAGATATTCTCCACATAGAGTGATCCTCTTCCACCAACCCATAAAGGCGTCCGGACAATCCCGACGCCCCTCCCCCAACGACGACACCCCGGATCTCCGCATCCGGGGTGTCGCTCATATTTAGGTGGGTGTGTCAAAATGATGGAATCGTCGAATTGTAGGGACATTGCGTGCAATGTCAGAAATGTAACATGTTGACTACCAAATCAGACATGGCATGCCAGGTCCGTACATTTGTTGCTCGCTTCTATTATGAAACATCCCCCTTAACTCCCCGACAACGGGACGAAATCAGTATGTCGGCGTTTTAATCAAACCGGAGAAAGAAAGCCGGGAAAACTGACGATGACATCGATAAAAGTTAAATTTCGCCCCTCATCAACCGAAGATCGAGAAGGGAGCATTTATTATCAGCTCCTGCACGACAGGAAAGTTCGCAGGATAAACACCACAATTCATATATTTTCCCGTGAATGGGACAACCGCTACTCAAAAGTCACAACGGATCACGATCCGGGTCGAAGGCTTCGGCTGACAACCATCAGGAATATAATCAACCACGACATCGAAAGACTTACAAAAATCATCAGTAGACTTAAAGACACAAGGATCGAATACTCGGCAGATGAAATTGTGGCCGAATATAAGCGTCAGGCCGAATCATATTCCCTGATCAACTATATGCTTGACCGCATACGGAACTTGAAATTGAACGGAAGATTCCGCACCGCCGAAGCGTATCAGGCAACATTGAACAGCTTCAGGAAATTCATGACTGACCCTGAAATCGCGAAAACGGTAATCATTGATGAAACGCTGATGCTCGACTCACTCGAACCCGAAACGATTGAAGCATACGAAGCATGGCTGAAACGCACCGGAATCTCCAAGAACACCATATCCTTTTACAACAGAATTCTCCGCGCACTCTACAGAAGGGCAGTCGAATATCAGATTACGGAAGACCGAAAACCATTCCGCCACGTATACACCGGGATAGACAAAACCGTCAAGCGGTCACTTCCAATTGAGATAATCAAAAAAATCCGGAAACTTGATCTGAGAAAAACGCCGGCACAGGACTTTGCCCGCGACATCTTCATCATGAGCTTCATGCTCCGCGGAATGAGCTTCATCGACATGGCCTTTCTGAAGAAAAGCGATCTGAAAAACGGCTATGTTACCTACCGGCGCAAGAAGACCGGACAGTTACTCAGCATAGAATGGACACCGGAGATGCAGCAGATTCTGGACAAATATCCCGAGAACGGTTCACAATATTTATTACCGATAATAAAGAAAAGCGGCACGAGCGAGATCTACGTCTACAGAAACGTCGGCTTCAACGTCAACCGCAACCTGAAAGCCATAGCCAAGAAGATAGGCATCACAATACCTCTTACCCTTTATGTAGCGCGTCACAGCTGGGCCTCAGCGGCCAAAGCCAAAGGCATACCCCTGAGCGTCATAAGCGAAGGACTCGGCCACGACAACGAAGCCACGACCCTCATCTACCTGAGCACCCTCGACACCACCGCCCTCGACCGCGCCAACGCCCTCCTCATCCACAGCCTCTAACCACCGCCCCCCTCACACCAAAATAAGTATCTCTTAGTAAGAGATACTTATTTTCGAGAGCAAAGATAGCTAAATTTCTACAAATAAGCTACAAAAAGAGCACAGAATTATGGCTAATAAACGTCTTTTAACGTCATTTTAACGCGTTTGTTTACCAACTCACATTTACGCTCCCTCTTACAATTCTGATCCTCAACCACTTTCTCCCACCGTCAATCTCTTACTAAGAGATACTTAAAAAACTAATCATTTGGATTGGCAACATGATTTATTCTCATAAAACACATCAATTGAATAAAAATAAACAATATTTATTAATCAACTATCCTAAGCTCATTGATTTAGTAATAGCTCTAAGTCATACTAATCACATATATACCGCTTAATAATACTCAAGTCTTCAGACGAAAATTAGGCTAAACAACTAAGTAATATTGATAACATAAATCTAATTTCATATTTGTTCTGTGATTCTTTATTGAACTGAGGAATATGAGAGAGCTAAGTGATAATATTGACCAAATAAGCATCAGAACACAAAGGCATGGAATATACTCTTATAGCTAATTCTGGGATACAGCTGTTTACCTTTCGTCTAAAGATAAACACTCAGGACCGCTTCAAACAGTGGTTCCATGAGTGGTATGATACCGAAAGTGGCGAATGGAAACTTGAACTTGTCCAAGAGGTATGCACAGACGATTGTACTATATATTACAAGAAGGCTGATCTTTTGAAGAATGGTTACTTGTCAAATCCGAACATTGAACTGGATATTGACGAGTTGAAACATGATGGTATCATGCCGTTGAAAATAGATGATGAGCTATGTGCAGGAGTCAAAGGAGAAATCTATAGTCTGACGTTTGGCGACCGCGAAAATAAATTAAGCTCGTTTGAGAATGTATGGTTACCAGCGCCTTACTTCTTCAAACGTACGGAACGTAAGTTTAAGTTCGGTCCGCTTAATTGGTCAAGGTTTAAGCTCGTGCCCGTCAAGGAAGAGAAAGGTCAGAAATTATATGATGTGGTGTTGGCATTTGATACTCATACTACGTATGAAACAGAAGAGAATGGGGAGAACCCAGTTTTCCCTGATAAATTTCGTACAGATATAGACTTAGCTCTTTGTGACAACGAATTATATCTTTTAGATTATTGTTCGTCCGGTCAAAAATGGAGTTATGTCGATGAACATCTAATGCATTTGGTCTATCCAGATATTGCTCGCATCTCCCAACTGAGAGGTACGAATATAAAAAAGATGAGTTATGCTGCATCTTATATTTTCCTCGTCATCTATTTAGCCAAAAACAAGTTATTTCCAACTGTAAAACTATATAAAGATATAGATG
>CAYMTQ010000116.1:2511-5554 GCA_964393395.1 uncultured Sangeribacter sp. | reverse complement strand
TGATGATGGCGAGGTCGGTCACTTTGGCACCTCGGGCACGCATGGCGGTGAAGGCTTCGTGGCCCGGAGTGTCGAGGAAGGTGATGTGGCGTCCGTCGTTGAGCTTGACGTTATATGCGCCGATATGCTGTGTGATACCTCCGGCCTCACCGGCGATCACGTTGGCGTTGCGGATATAGTCGAGGAGCGATGTCTTACCGTGGTCGACGTGACCCATGACGGTCACGATCGGCGGACGCGGAACGAGATCTTCTTCGGCATCCTCTTCTGTGGCTATCGCTTCGGAAACCTCTGCGCTGACATATTCGGTCGTGAAGCCGAATTCTTCGGCCACGATGTTGATTGTCTCGGCGTCGAGCCTCTGGTTGATCGACACCATCACGCCGAGGTTCATGCAGGTCGCGATCACGTTGTTGATGGGAATGTCCATCATCGTCGCGAGGTCGTTCGCCGTCACGAATTCGGTCAGCTTCAGTACCTTGCTTTCAGCTGCTTCGGCTGCCGCGGCCGCTTCGGCGCGGTTATGGTGTTCTTCGCGTTTCTCCTTGCGCCATTTTGCTCCGGCTTTCTTGCCGGTGCCTTTGGCTGTCAGGCGCGCGAGTGTTTCCTTGACCTGTTTCTGAACGTCTTCGGGATTGTGCTGTTCCTGACGCTGTCCGCGGTTGTTCTGTTTGCCACGTCCACCCTGCTGGCCTCCGTTGCGGCCACCCTGGGCGTTGCGTCCGTTGCGTCCGCCACCTTGCTGGGCGCCACTCTGCTGGCCGGGACGGCGGTCTGTGCCGATTCCGCTCTTCGCGGCTTTCTCGACGTCAACCTTTTCCTGGCCGATGCGGGCGCGTTTGCGTCCGTTTCCTCCGGCTGCCGTTCCTCCGTTGGCCGCGCGGCTCTTGTCGATTCTCTCGCGACGGCGTTCGTCCTTATTCTTCTTCTTGGGACGTGTTGCCGCATTGATTGCGTCGAGGTCGATCTTGCCTACGATCTTAGGCTGGGGAGCTGCGACGGGAGGGTTGGCCCGGAAGGGGGTCGAGGCTGAGGGTGCCGGTGTCTCCTGTGCTGAATCCTGTGAAGCGGGCGCCGGAGTCTCTTTCGGAGCTTCGGTTTTGGGCTCTGTTTTGGGTTCAGCTTTTGGCTCGGCTGCCTGAGGCTTCACCTCGGCGGGAGCCTCAACTTTTTCTACCGGCTTGCTCTCCGGTTTGGTCTCGGCTTTGGGGGCTTCAGCTACTTCGGGTTTCGGAGCCGGAGCCGCTTCGGGCTTCGTCTCAGCCTTGGGACTCTGCTTGGGCGCTCCCTTGCCTCCGTCCGGTTTTGTTTCTGGTTTCGCTTTGGGCTTTCCGGCCGACTCGAGGTCTATCTTGCCCAGGATCCGCGGACGGTTCGCACGGATCTCTTCGAGCGTGTCGCCCGGTTCCGTGCGGTCCTTGCGCTGTGAGGAAGATGACTTCCTGTTCTCGCGGATCGTGTTCATGAATTTGTCACTCTGCGCCTTGGCGTCCTTGTCGCGCGAGAATTCGCGGCGGAGAAGGTTGACTGCCTCTTCGTCTATGCGGGCGTTGGGGTTCGACGCGTCAACTTCAATCTTGTGTTTACGCAGGAACTCCGCGGCAGTGCTGACACCGACGTTGAGGTCTTTTGCTACTTTACTTATCTGTGTGCGCATATATACTTTTTGTCCCTCGGCCGGGCCTTGGGCGTTTTCTTTTTTGATTGGGAGAGGAGGCTACGGTGCCGGTCAGTCTTCGAACTCGGCGCTCAGGACGCTGATCACGTGGGCAAGCGTGTCGTCCTCAAGATCGGCCTGCTCGAGAAGTTCGGGCGATGCGTTCAGCACTGCTTTGGCTGTGCCGAGGCCCAGATCTTTCAACGATTCGATTACCCAGTCGTCGATCTCATCACGGAATTCGTCGAGATAGATGTCCTCTTCGGCTTCTTCGATGTCGCGGTACACGTCAATCGTATATCCTGTCAGCATGGAAGCAAGGCGGATGTTGAGGCCATCTTTGCCGATTGCCAGTGCAACCTCTTCGGGGTGGAGGAAAACCTCGGCCTTGCGCTCTTCTTCGTTCAGACGGATCGAAGATACCTTTGCCGGAGAAAGGGCGCGCTGGATGAACAGCGACGGATTGGAGGTGTAGTTGATGACGTCGATATTCTCGTTTCTGAGCTCATGGACGATGCCGGAGATGCGGCTGCCCTTGACACCGACACACGCTCCGACGGGATCGATGCGGTCGTCATAGCTCTCGACAGCGACCTTGGCGCGTTTTCCCGGAACCCGGGCCACTGCCTTGATCGTAATCAGGCCGTCCTGAATCTCGGGAACCTCCTGTGAGAAGAGGTTGCGCAGGAAACGGTCGTCTGTACGCGATACGATCACCTTGGGGTTGCCTGTCGGATTGTCGATCCTGCGGACAACACCGCGGACGATGTCCCCTTTGTGGAAGAAGTCTCCCGGAATCTGCTCTTCCTTAGGCATGATGAGCTCGTTCTGCTCGTCGTCGATCAGAAGCATCTCTTTCTTCCAGATCTGGTGAACCTCACCCGAAACGAGCTCGCCTTCGAGCTTCTGGAATTTAGATACGATCGCATCCTTCTGAAGATCCAGGATCTTGGACTGGAGAGTCTGGCGAAGGTTCAGGATCGCGCGACGGCCGAAATCTTCAAAAAAGATCCGCTTCGCAATTTCTTCGCCGATCTCACATTCAGGGTCGATCTCGCGCGCCTCGGTCAGGCCGATCTGCTCGACTTTATTCTCGACTTCTCCGTCCTCGACGACCTCTAAGTTCTGATAGATCTCACAGTCACCCTTGTCAGGGTTCATGATGACGTCGAAGTTCTGGTCCGTGCCGAACATCTTTGCCAGTACATTGCGGAAAGATTCCTCAAGCACGCTTATGAGAGTGGTCTTGTCGATATTCTTCAGCTCGCGGAACTCCACAAACTGGTCGACCATATTGACCGTTTCTGCTTTCTTTGCCATATTTCGTTTCAATTTATTTCATTTTCACCCTTCCTTCCCCTCTCTTCTCTCTCCCTCCCTTTGTTT
>CAYMTQ010000116.1:0-2411 GCA_964393395.1 uncultured Sangeribacter sp. | reverse complement strand
CTCTCTTTTCGCGTCCCGGTTGTGCGCCGCGAGCGGTAGCTCGTGGTTCCGCCTCCCTCCGGTCGGCCTTAGAATTCGAGGTGATAGGTTGCTTTTTTGATCATGTCGAACGGAAGCTCGACCTCCTCGGTCTCAAGCACCGGCCGTTTCTCCCCTTCGCGTTTCACCTTGCGCTCGACCCCGAGGACAATACCTTTCTCGGGATCTGCCGTGAGCAACTCGCCGCGAAGCTTGCGCCCGTCGGCTGTCAGTACATCAAGCTGATCTCCGACATATTTCAGATACTGGCGGAAGACCTTGATCGGCGAAGTAAGCCCGGCTGTGCCGACCTCAAGCTCGTAATCTTCTTCCTCTCTGTCAAATTCGGCCTCGATCGCGCGGTTCAGCTCAATGCACTTCTCAAGATCGGCTGTCCCTTCGGACTCAATCTCGACCTTGATCTCGTTCGCCGGCGATACCGTGACGTCAACAAGAAAATATTCCGTTCCCTCAAGTTGGGATTCGATGAACTGTTTCAGCTTTTCTCTGTCCATATTCGGGTGTTGTTGATGCCGGCCAATGCCCGGCCGGCAATAGCGTGAGGTCTCAACTGATCCGAGACCACCTCAAATCCCCCGCGAGATCGCAAAAATCCCCCGAGCATTACAAAAAACTCGGAGGAGACTTGCGTCCCCTCCGGAAATCTTTCGCAAAGATACTAAATTATTGCGTATTATCTATGAACAGATGTGAAAATTCCTCAAATCGAATCCTAAAAGTTAACTAAAATTAAGACAACTTAACAAAGTTTAACTGTTCAGGATACCGAAAACTTGTGTTTTTCAATGAATTCGGCCATCGCCGGGTTCTTCTCCAATATTTCCTGGAAGACCTCTTCGCGGTTCCGGCGTGGCCCCGTCTCGGCTGTTATGTTGGTCTTGATGGTAAGTCGGTCGTTGTTCAGAAAGTCTTTCAGGAAGGGCACGAGCCGCGGAATATGGTGGTCGAATGTCCGCTGTACACCCTGATGCGGTACATCGATGGTGAATTCGTCCGGACCAGATTCGCGATAGCTTACAGTCGGGATCAATGTCTCGAGAGTTTTCGCCTCGTTGTCAAGGCGTGTGTATGCTGTGAGTCCTTCGAGGATCCGCCCTGTCGAAACCGGTTCATGGCGCTCGGGACGTGTCTCCGTTTCTTCGGTGTCGCTGAGCCGGAAAGTTACTCCTCCGGGAGCTCGTCTTCTCGCGGGTCTGGAAGACTGAGGACCTGCTTGCGTCTGCACCTCTTCGGGGGTGGCCGGAGCCTCCTGTTGTTTCGGTGCTGATGTCACCGGTGGCTCGGTAGCAGGTGTGGCCGGTTTGGAAGCTGGTGTAGCCGGTATCCTTGATTCCGGTGAAGCAGACGCAGCGGTTTCGGCGGGTTTAAGTTTCGGGAGGGGCGCACCGCCGGGCACCCCCTCTTCAAAAGGGCTCGCGAGCCGTATGAGGGCAATCTCGACAAGAAGCTGTTTATTCGAGGCCTGTCTGTAATTCAGATCGGCTTCGGCAAGGAGCTTGACTGCCTGATAATACCATTGAGGGGTGAATGCCGGACATGCCTCGGCATAACGCGCGCTCTCTTCTTTGCCTATTTCAAGAAGGGGAGCGGTCCGCGGATCGTGCATCATCATCATGTTCCTCAGATGTTCTGCAAGTCCGTTGATGAAGAACTGTGAATCAAACCCCTTCTCGCGTATTCTGGAATAGGTCAGCAACGCTTTCGGGACATCATGAGCCGCAAACGCATCCGTCAGCTCAAAGAAATAGGCATCATCAAGAACATTCAGGTTCTCGATCGTCTTTTGATAGGTGATATTTCCTTCTGTGCTCGCGGCGATCTGGTCGAATATGGAGAGCGCGTCACGCATCGCACCGTCTGCTTTCTTCGCGATCACATTGAGCGCACGCTCCTCGGCCTGAATCCCCTCCTGTGAGGCCACATACTGCAGATGCGAGACCATGTCCTGAATGGTGATCCTCTTGAAATCATAGATCTGGCAACGGCTCAGGATTGTCGGAAGCACTTTGTGCTTCTCTGTGGTGGCCATGATGAAGATCGCATGGCGCGGAGGCTCCTCGAGTGTCTTTAGGAAAGCATTGAAGGCGCTTGAAGATAGCATGTGGACCTCATCGATGATGAACACCTTATATTTTCCCGTCGAGGGCGGAATGTTCACCTGCTCGATCAGCGTCCGTATATCATTGACGCTGTTGTTCGACGCCGCGTCGAGCTCCACGAGATTAAAAGAGTTGCCGGCCTGAACAGCCAAACACGACTCGCATTCACCGCAGGCCTCGCCGTCGGCCGTCGGATTGAGACAGTTGATGGTTTTCGCGAAAATACGCGCGCAAGACGTCTTGCCGACACCACGCGGCCCGCAGAAAAGATAC
>CAYMTQ010000115.1:0-5625 GCA_964393395.1 uncultured Sangeribacter sp. | reverse complement strand
CAGGTGGCAGAAATCATCAAACATATTGGCGAAGTTGTTGACCGCGATTTCACTCATTACTTATATAAAGTAAAAACTCCCGACGGCAGAATCTTAACCGTAGGAGATCTTGTTGAAGATAGGAAAGAGCAACGCGAGGCCTTGCAAAGCTATCTTCAACAAATGAATAGCCGCGACTCGCTCGACATCCTTATTGCGCTCGGAACGGCTAAAGAGGGGTTCGACTGGGAGTGGTGCGAACACTGTATTACAATTGGCATTCGCGCATCGCTTACTGAAGTGGTGCAGATAATCGGACGATGCACGCGCGACTGCGAGGGAAAGACTCACGCTCAGTTCACTAACCTTATTCCTTGCCCTGACGCAGCCCAATATGATGTGGCTATGGCTGTAAACGACTTTCTGAAAGCTATCTCCGCATCGCTCCTTATGGAGCAAGTTATGGCTCCAAAATGGAATTTCAAGACCAAGCCTGATGAAGATGAGCCGGAAAAACCGGAAAAATCTAACGAAGATGAGCATGTGATTGAAGTGAAAGGCTTACCGGCCCTCAACGATAAAACAAAAGCAATCGTAGAAAACGACCTTGATACATTAGTTGCTACTACGCTTTCGGATAAGAATATTCGTGATGCTATAATAGGCGACGGAATGGCCGAGATGATTACCGAAGTATATATCCCGAAAATAATTCGTGACACCTATCCCGACCTTACAGAAGAAGAAGTCGACGCCGTGGCTAAGCATACTATTCTCACCATTGCAACACAAGGCGAACAGGTTACGGTTGACGATACGGGCAATAAGTTCATCAAAATTGCCAACCAATTTGTCAATCTTAATGACCTCGACATCAACCTTATTGCCGGGATAAATCCGTTCCAGAGGGCATACGAGGTGGTCTCCAAGTCGCTCACTCCTGAAACGCTTCGCACCATTCAATATATCATTGAAGAAAAACGATCGGAACATCTTACTGATGAAGAAGCCATCCTCTTGTTCACAAAATATCTTCCCAAATGGCGTGAAGAAAATCCCGGAAGAGATAAGCCCGAAATTACCGACGGTGATCCCATGGCTCGCCGCATTGCGATGGCTATTGAACATCTGAGAAACCTGAAACGCCGTAGACTCGCACAACTGCAATGATAAACTGGGAGAAAGAACTTGAACGGATATTTGAAGACCCGTTGTTGGCTGATGTGGTTGCACCCAGACGGCGCACCACTTCATCTGACCGTCTGATTGCCGGCTTTCAGGAGGTATTGGATTTCTACGAAATTCATGGTCGCTTGCCCGATGACTCCGGGGAGGAAAAATCGCTGTACCATAAGTGGAGAGGCATACTAAAGAAGGAATCAAGTGTGAACCGTTGTCGCCCATTTGATACTCTCGGCATCCTTCCACAAGAACCACAGATTGTTAGTGAGCCCGAAATCGAGTATCAGATCGAAATGTCGGAGGAAGAAAAACTCGAGGCCATTCTCAATGACCCTTTGCTGGCAGATATTCAGCCCGGGGAAGACTTGGGCTTATTTGACGTGCCGGATTATATGCGTCAACGTTTGGAGGCACGAAAAGAAGCCGAATACGTTGGAAAACGTCGTCCGTGCGACGATTTTGAGAAATATGCTGCCGGATTCAATGAAATTCATCGAGGTTTGAAATCAGGGAAATATCGACTTGCGAAATTTAGTATTAAACATCTACAATCGGGCAGATACTTTATTGAAGATGGAATTTTAGGGTATCTTGCGGGTGTGGAAAATGATACAATTGACAAATACGGTACTCGCGACGGACGCACTCGCATCATTTATGAAAATGGGGCAGAGTCTGATATTAAATTCAAAACTCTTACTAAGAACCTATCTGTTACCGGCTATTCGGTTATAGACTGCTCGGACATGACAGCTGAGGAGTTTGAGCATTGCTTCACTCTCAACGAAAAGGACGTGGAGAGCGGAACAATTTACGTGCTCCGCTCCAAATCGACACGTCCTGAAATTGCGGCAATCAAAGACTTATACAAAATAGGCTTCACGGTAACCACGGTTGAGAGCCGAATTGCCAATGCCACTAAAGAGCCTACTTACCTCTGCGCTCCGGTTGAAGTAGTTGCCACGTGGAAAGTCTACAATGTCAAATCATCGACCTTTGAGGCATTGATTCATAAGCTATTCGCTTCTGTCCGTTTACAAGTAACCGTTGATGGACACCACCCCCAAGAATGGTTTATCGTTCCATTTCCGATAATAGAACAAGCCGTGGTTAATATCATCAAGGGAGTGCCAATGATGTACGATTCAGGTCTTCAGCAGCTTGTACACCTTTAATAATAGAAATAGCGATAAAGTGACCAAACATTTAGTACACGTTTCCGCCGATTTTTGAAATAATATCCGTATCTTTGCGCTATAATTCTACAATTATCCATGAAATCTAAAATATCCTTTAGCCGATTAGCGATAGTACTTTCGGCCATCCTGTCAGGAGGGCTCTTTGTGGCATGTATTGCTACTGTAAAAGAGGGAGCAGTCTTTTTCACTCTGTTAGCTATCTTTATCGTGCTTTATGTCTCGATGCTGTTTTTTGGAGCAGCCTATATTAAGGCTGATGCAAATTACATAGTATTAGGGAGCCTATTGCGCGGAAAGAAAATACCCATGCACGACGTGGCGAATGTAGAGCTGTTTCAGCCCGGCGCGGGTGCCATAAGAATTTGTGCATCGGGTGGTTTCATGGGTTACTGGGGTTTATTCCGAGAAACCGGCATAGGCAAATATTATGGCTTTTACGGAAATCCATCCGAGTGCTTTCTTGTGACTCTGAAGAATGGGAAAAAATATGTTCTGGGCTGTGATCAACCGGAAAAGATGGTCGAATACATAAAAACTCAAATAAATCAACCGTCGTCTCTTGATTAAAAGGAAAGTCCGGGTGAAAATCGGAGGCAAATATACAAAAGCATTATGAATAAACAATTACCTACTTTTGAAGAAATGTGTGACCCTGCATTTCGCAGAGCTCAGTTGATCACAGAAAAAATGGGCGCTGTCTGGGTTGCTTTTCTTGAACTCAAGGGGCTTATAAATAAAACTCAAATCGCAAAACAATACTTCGGCAAGACTCAATCGTGGCTTTCCCAGAAGCTGAACGGATGCGAGGTGTGCAAGAAAGAACGGTCATTCACTGAGGAGGAATACCATCAGCTTGCTGAGGCGTTTCGCGACATTGCGCGCCGATTAGAGAAGCACGCCGACGAGATCGACGCCGCAGCCATGGAAGATTAGCATGAGAATGCCAGGGCGCATCGGACAAGCTCTTCACCCCCTTCTGTAACACCTTACGAGGGTGTGTCAAACATTGAATTTTGACACACCCTCGCAATAAAGTCGGGAAAGCTTATGCTGTCAGGGAACGTGAAATTGCAGAGCTTTTGTTCTCGATTATGAAAGGGTAGTTATAAATTCAGGTATTCTTTCAGTGTCTCGACATATTCTTCAAAAGCCTTGCGTCCGAGCTCCGTTATACGGCAGACGGTTCGTGTTTTCTTACCTGCGAATCCTTTTTCGGTTGTGATATATCCGGCGGTCGATAGCTTGTCGAGCTGAACACTGAGGTTTCCTGCGGTGGACTCAGTTTTCTCTTTGAGATAAACGAAATCCGCCTCGTCGACATTCATAAGAATCGACATTACCGCAAGTCGGAGTTGCGAATGCAAAAGCGGATCAAGTTCTTTCATTCTTCCTGAGATTTATTTTTTCTTGAAATAATGAATGCAGGAACAATGAACATCAGCAGGAAGCAAAGAATGTAGAGAGGTACAACCCATGAATAGAGCAGTGGGACCTGGCAGATGTTACAGATGATTATGGCGAAGCCGGCAAAGATAGAGAAAACCCCGCCGAACACATAGGAGCACTCACGAAGCAGCAGTCCGCTCACGGTGGCGCCGAAGCCTACTATTATAAAAGCGTAGTAGAACATTGCCAGCCATGCCTGTGGATACCCTAACTGTTGGGCAATGAAACAGCCGATTGTAAGACCAATGGCAATGTAGCCGACGGTTTTCCAGAGACCTTCGCTGACTTTGTCAAGATAGGTTTTCGTCGTATTTTTTTCATTTCTCTTGGATGCGAGAATGATGTTTGCAGGAATGCCGATGACAGGGATGGCAAACCAAACGAAGTTGAACCAGGGGTTTTGGGTCATGTAAATGAGAACCCATGCAACAGCAGCTGTTACGATTGTTAGCACGGCCCACATTACGGAAATTCGCAGATCGTGTGGCGCTACTCTACGTTTAGTTTTTTGAATCATGGCAGCAATCAGCTCCATGCTTTCTTGAGGTGTTAGTTTTTTGTCTTCCATTTCCTGGAGGTTTAGAGGGTCTGTAAATCGGTTTATATAATAAACCATTGCTGTCTTAAAAAAGAGCGGTCGCGCGATTCCGCTCCTTTTCGGTTGCAAAGTTAATACGGTTTATTTTATAAACCAAATTTTTTTGTCGATTTTTTTTAAAAAATTTCGTTTGTGACCAAAATTTTAAGAAAAGAGCATGTATTTTAGACACGTCTTTATCCCCGAGAGGTGATATAATGTGTGGGTTTGTATGTTGAGATCGATTTTTTTCCGGTGTAAAACAATTGCGTAAAATACTATTTGGAGGGGACACCACCGGCGAGGGTAACTATCCGTCTCACAAAATCAGATTTTGCAGCAGTATACGCATCGCGGTTTTTACCACATCTTGATAAAAGGTAGATTTTCAGTGCCTCATATTCTTTAGCAGCATCCGGATGACTAATAAGATAATCTCGAAATCGGATTTCATTATTGTCGCCGATGCGGTGGATATGAATATGAAAAACTTTTTCAGCATATCCATCAAGTGTATAACCTTTGTTGAAACTCATGCGATTTTCTGAGGTTGACATCCAAATATATCCATATTCTTCCAGTACGCTTCTTATAGAGGACATATCAAAATCATCGGAAATCTCCACGAGCAGATCTACAATAGGTTTAGCCTTTATTCCGGGAATAGCCGTGCTACCAATATGTGATATTCTTGGATTAAACTTATCCAAAATGGAGCTTAGATACTCACCCTCGTTTTCAGCCCACTCCTTCCACTTCGGATTATGGTCAGACAAAGAGATAGGGAACAATTCCCAGAGCTCCTCAAGCGTCATATTTTCAAAAGAATCGCGCATATTGTTAATACTGGACAGTTAGGGAATTAGCAGATTTATAATTCAACTACGCCAATTCGATTGCAAAGCTACGAAATTTTTTTGAGGATTTTAAATTAAGAGGTGTATTGACTTGGATCTCTACCGAATATATTTTATTCCCCGATATATTCTATTTTCCGGTTCCGAAACGCGAGGTGTCGATGCTTTTTTACCTCGTCAATAGATTTACCTCCGTTTCCGGTATTTGTCTTTAGCATACTCGTATGCTTCCTGAATCAAAGGCCGAATCTGCTCAAATGATTCCTCAGAGGGATTCAAGATGCGAACCCACGCCATCCAAGCATATACCGGATGTGGAATGAGCTTGTCTACAGTTGTAAAGTCATATTGCATATCCACTGTCTTACCTTTGCCCGGTCTTTTG
>CAYMTQ010000114.1:0-5637 GCA_964393395.1 uncultured Sangeribacter sp. | reverse complement strand
CGAGAGCCTCGTTGTCGGGGAAAGCGAAGAACACCGGTTCGATGTTGGCGTTGTTCACGCGCACGTGCTTCATGCGGTCCTCTTCCTTGTCACGGCGTGTGAGCTCGTGCTTTTTGATTCGGCCCTCCATATAGTCGTTCACCCAGGCTGCGACAACAAAGCCATACTGGGTACGGCCGTCCATTGTCTGAGCATAGATGTAGTACTTCTCTTCGTCATCCTGAACAAGCCAGCCATTCTCCTGGAATTTCTTGAAGTTCTCGACAGCCTTGTCATAAACGGCGGGATGATGCTCATCAAATCCGGGTTCGAAATCAATTTCGGGCTTGATGATATGATAGAGTGATTTGGGATTGCCATCGGCTTCGCGACGGGCTTCCTCAGAATTCAGTACGTCGTAGGGACGTGATGCTACTTCCTCGACCATGTGGCGGGGAGGACGTACACCCTTGAAAGGTTTAACTTTTGCCATGATGTCTGTTTGATGTTTTTATGGTAGTTTTAAAATATTTTCGATCTCATGAGTTTCATATTCAATGTCACGAAAGTCATGTTCAGCGTCATGAATTTTCAGTTCGTCCGTCATTGGAATGATTCATTCCTCTTCCGGTTTTGAGACGATCTTCTTCTGACCTGCTGTGAAGTCTGTCGATCTCCGCTCTGGAACAATTTCCGCATATTCCGAAAACTGTTGCCGAGAAATACCGCGGGCTGAAATCCCTGATTTTCCCTGCCAGAAGAGAATCTTCAAACACCTGTCCATGAATTTCTTCTATCGCCCCGCATCTGGAACAGACGAGGTGGATGTGATTTCCATGGGCAAGTTCATAGGAGGCATGTCGTGAATCCAGAAGATGACGCCTCAGGATTCCGCACGCGCAGAGGATCTCGACCGTATTGTAGACCGTTGCCCTCGAGACGTGGTAGCCGGAGTTCTCAACAGCCTCAAGCAGATCGTTGACTCCGAAGTGCGCCTTGAGTTCAAACGCTTTTGCCAATATCGCGAAGCGCTCCGGAGTCTGACGTTTCTCTGATTCCTCGAGATAGCGGGAAAGAACTTTCTCCGCTTCCTTCAAGGGCCCGGATTTTTTCAAAGTTCCGGGATTTTCAGATTCCTTCATCTTCACTCGATTGACACCTCCACTCTCAGACCGGGATCCGATACTTTCACAATTAAAAATTTTCCAGCCTGGCCTTGCGTGACGATACAGGACTGATCCACCGGTCTGCGATCACAAGTCCGGCAATGATCAGCGCGCAGCCGACATATCCCCAGAGATAGATATGTTCTCCGAAGAACCACCATCCCGCCACCATCGTCACAAGCGGCTGCAGATACAGGTAGTTGTTTGCAGCAACAGATCCGATCAGCTTCATCGCTTCGTTCCACAACAGATAGGCTGCCACGGAACACATGATGACAAGGAAAAGAAGATTGAGGAAGTATTTCGGGGTCTCGAAAAGAAGATGCAGATGATAGGGTTCATGCTGGAAAAACAGCAACGGCAAAGCCGTCAGCACTCCATAGAAAAAGAGCTTGCGTGTCACAAAAAATGTGGAATACAACGGGAGCAACCGCCGGACGGCAACCGAGTAAACTGCCCACGAGACAGCACATGTAAGCGCGAGTATATCTCCCAACGGATGAATCTCAAATCCGGATCCGAGGGCGATTGCCGGGGAGAAAATCACAAGGGCTACTCCGGCAAAACATGCAAAAGATCCGAATACGGCACCTTTGGTTATCCGCGTCCTGAACACAAGGGCGACAAGCAAGGTCGTGAATATCGGAGAAATAGCGGACAAGAGTGATACATTCCCCGCAGTCGTATATTTCAAGGCATAGTTCTCCGTCAGGAAGTAGAGTGTTCCGGCACACACACCGCACAACAGGAACTGAAGTTCATCTTTAAGGTTATTTGAAAGAATTTTGCGGAAGGTTATCGCAAGCATCAGAAAGTAGGCAATCGCAAATCGGTAGACATAGACCTCGACAGGAGTGAATCCTCCGTCTTCCATCAATACCTTCGTCGAAATAAACGATCCGCCCCAGGCGACAACTGTCACCAAGGCTGCGAGGTGCCCTACTCCCTTCAGATATTTAGAGTTCATAGTAGATCGCATTTGACACAGATCCGGACCGCTGTTAAGGCTGGACCCGTTTCGGGGTGGCAAAGCCGGTCCCCTGATACGGTGCAAAAATACAAAAAAAAGAGAGACTGCCAAAGCTATTGAAATATGTTTAGCGACATTCCCGCGTCATGAACTGTGATCGAAAAATCCTGCAACCGCCTCCGAACATTCCGAAGTGTTCAGTGGTTTTAAAAATAACTAAAAGATAAATACCATGATGACCGTTCTTACTGTTTTGCTCGCCGCATGTTGTCTGCTGACACTGGGACTCATCTTTTCCCCTTCTTTCAGAACCGGCAAAGAAGTTGAGGAATCGGTCGGAGAACGTCCTGAGACAGAAATGTTGAACGTGTCTCCCGAAGAGAGGGCTACCCGCGAACTGATCGGCGACAAGAAATATGACGAAATGTCACACCACGTTTCACAACTCCTGAAACGTCACGCCACGGATTCTTTCCGGACTGTCATGCTGACCGCCGGAAGTATCGAGCGCAATGCCATGAAAACCTTACACTCGCTTTTGCCCGGAGATCCGGTCCGGCTGCAGGATAATACACGCCATGGAATTCCGGATGTCGGAGTGTATGTAGGCGAGGAGAGAATCGGACGCCTTTTGCTCGATGATGCCACCGAAGCTTTGAAGACAATCAATTCAAAACTGGTCACAGGCACATATATTGCTGAACAAAACAGTTTTGGAGAATCGCCCGACATCTCGATAAAGCTGATAATATTCTACACGACTGCCGAACTACCGGCCGATGCAGCAGGATCGCTCAAGACTCCTTATAAGAAAATATATAATGGCCTGAGACCGATCGTAATCTATCAGAACTAACCGGTTCCAAAACCGAAAACCAAATTCTATAACCCAATAAAAAACAGAACTATGAAAAAGTATCGTTGCGAAGTATGCGACTGGATCTATGATCCCGCAGTAGGTGATCCCGAAGGAGGAATAGCTCCCGGAACAGCATTTGAAGACATCCCTTCAGATTGGGTATGCCCCGTCTGCGGTGTCGGCAAAGAAGACTTCGTCGTTGAAGAAGAAACAGAGGAAGTGTGACAGTAGATCACCTTCTGATCTTTCGATTACCTTCTTATCTAAGGAAAAAGATTAAGGAGATAGGATTTTGTGTTATGAGTCACAAAATCCTATCTCCTTCTTGCTTTCTTTTATTTTTTTCTTCTATTATTCTCCCGACTACTCATTCCGGAATTCCCCCGGCGTCCGCCCCGTATGCTTTTTGAAATGTTTGCCGAAAAAGCTTTGGGATGAAAAATGAAGATGATCAGCTATCTGCTGTATCGTCATTGTCGAAGACCTCAGGAGAACCTTCGCCTCAAGAATGACATAACGTTCGATCCAGTCTACCGGCGACATTCCGGTCTGAGCCTTCACGACGCGCGAAAGATGTTTTGCAGTTATACCGAGTGAGGTGGCGTAAAACTCAAGGAATCTCTCTTCACGGAAATGCCTCTGGACAAGAATCATGAACGATTCAGTCAGCCGGACCCCGCTGTCACCTCTCGACTCGGAGTTCAGCTCAAACATCTTGTAGCCCGTCTTGTAATAGAATGCGAGCACTGTGTGGATGAGACACCTGAAACGCTTCCCGATCGTCTGATCCTTCACGAGGGATTTCAAATTGCTGTAGAGTGCGTCATACTCCGGAATGATATCCGGCGAAAGCGTGACGACCGTCGATCGATCGATTGAGGAGAGCGCCGGGAGATCGTTTGTCATCGCAAAAAGGGTATCGGTGAACTCCTTGCTCATTACACAGAATGAAGCGTCAATATCATCCGAACACTCATTCAGCTGAAGGATCTCCCCTTCCCTGATCGATATGATTGCCGGTGCCTCAACATCAATCTGTCTCAGGGAAATCTGTATCCTGCACCTCCCGCGCCTGAAGAACACCGAAGCTGATGCTGAAAATTTAACAGGCTCTTTAGTCAACCGGAACATAACGGCATTATATCCCGTGAAGACCCAAAGATCCTCCCGAAGAATCTCTTCGACCGTGTTTGAAAGAGCGAAGTCGCTGTATTTCAGCATGCGTGGCTGTTTTGGCGTTTCAAGAGACAATGCCTTCCCTGATTGCCTGTGCGATGAAGCGCACATGTTCATCTGTCACGTATGGTCCTGCGGGCAGACAAAGTCCATGACGGAACAGATCATCGGACACTCCGTTTACATAAGCCGGATTGGAAGCATAAACCGGCTGACGGTGCATGGGCTTCCACAGTGGACGTGACTCAATATTGAGACTGTCGAGCCAGAGACGCATTGCCTCGACATTGGGATCCGGTTCGCAATCCGTATGGAGTGTCTGTGCCACATGAGTCACGCCCGCAGCTCCGCCGACTGCACCTTCGATTTTTGCCTGATAGGCTTTCTCCTGTCCCTTTACACGGACATCTTTATCTATAGTCATCGTGCAGAGCCAGAAGTTCGAATCAAATTCCGGTCCGGGATTGCAATGAACGTGCACACCGGGAACATCCTTCAGAAGATCCACATACAGTTCCTGGACATGACGGTGATGGGCGAGATGCTCTTCGAGAATCGTCATTTGACCGCGACCGATTCCGGCACATATATTGCTCATCCGGTAGTTATACCCTATGTCCGTGTGCTGATAGTAGGGATAAGCTTCCCTCGCCTGGGTTGCGAAGTACATTATCTCCTTTTTCGCAGCCTTGTCGGGTACGATCAGCGCACCACCTCCCGAGGTAGTTATCATCTTGTTTCCGTTGAAGGAGAGAACTCCGAATCTGCCGAACGTTCCGCAGACTTGCCCCTTGTATCTGGAACCGAAACCTTCTGCCGCATCTTCAACGACGGGTATATCGTATTTCTCCGCTACCGCAAGAATCCCGTCAATTTTTGCCGGCATTCCATAAAGATAGACCGGGACAATCGCCTTCGGCTTGCGTCCGGTTTTCTCTATACGGTCAGCAATTGCCTTGTCCAGAAGTTCCGGATCCATATTCCACGTCTCGCGTTCGGAATCAACAAACACCGGGACAGCGCCAAGATATGTCACCGGATGGGATGAAGCGCAGAAAGTAAATGACTGCACCATGACTTCATCACCGGGTCCGACACCGCATGCAAGCAGACCGAGATGGACAGCCGCCGTGCCTGCCGAGAGCGCCACAATCTCTTTCCATTCGCTTTCAGGCAAACCCTGATTGACAAATTTCTTCAGATCTTCCTCGAAGCCGTCCACGTTCGGACCGAGAGGAACTACCCAATTGTCAGCAAAGGCCTCGTTCACAAAATCTATTTCACGTCCCGACATGTGTGCCAGACAAAGCAGGACTCTCTTTTCTAATCTTTCCATAAGACTGTTTTTTTGTCTCTATCGACAAGGCTGTTTTTTGTCTCTGACAAGACTGTTATCCTGACTCTATCGATAAGACTCTATCTTTAGACCCCTTCTCATAAAATTTCAGAGCCACTGGGGTCGCTGGGTTGGAGCGATTTTTGACTTT
>CAYMTQ010000113.1:0-5666 GCA_964393395.1 uncultured Sangeribacter sp. | reverse complement strand
TGAAGAGCTTCCATGCCTGGTCGGCGATGCTTGCGGTGAGGGTTTCGATATAGTAGGATCCGCCTGCGGGGTCAACGACCTTGTCGAGGTGTGATTCCTCGCGGAGCATGATCTGCTGGTTGCGTGCGATGCGCTCCGAGAACTCGTCGGGATTCTTGAACTGAAGATCGAAGGGAAGTGTCTCGATTGAGTCAACACCTGCAAGAGCCGCGCTCATTGTCTCTGTCATTGAACGGAGAAGGTTCACGTGAGCGTCATAGATAGTCATGTTGAACTGTGAAGTGACAGCGTGAACATGCATCTTGCAGCATTCTTCCTCAGCGCCATAAGCCTTCACGATCTCGGCCCAGAGCATGCGTGCCGCACGGAACTTGGCGAGCTCCATGAAGTAGTTGGAAGAGATGCCCATGTTGAACTTGATGCGCTTGTTGACATCACAGGGAGTCAGGCCGGCCTCTGTCATGAGGGTCATCCATTCAGCGCCCCATGCGAGAGCGTATCCGAGCTCCTGGGTGATGAATGCACCGGCATTGTTCAGAAGGTAGCTGTCAACAGCGAAGCAATGGAGACCTTCGATTTCCTTGACAGTGTTGTAAACCTCGAGAGCTGTAGCTGTCACGTCTTTCGGGAAAGCGAGACCGCGCTTCAGGAGACGCTTGAAGGGATCGAAGTCGATCGCTCCGTGGAATTCCTTTTCGGCGCCCTGAGCCTTGACAGCCTCGACGAGTGCCTTGGCATACTCGACTGCGTGGCCGGGACAGCAGTTGATGTTGACCTCGATTTTCTTGAGGTCTATGTCTTTGAGAATAACGGCAAGGTCAGAAACCTCGAGATCACACATGCAGAGTCCGATCGACTCGACACCGCGGTCGATGGCGTGGCGTGCGTTGGTCGCGATCTCCTCAGCATTCTGGCCGGGGATGAACTGGCGGATCAGCCAGTCGTTGTTGTCGCGGGTGCCGCGGACATAAGGGAACTGTCCGGGAAGCGTCCCGAGTGTGTTGAGACCCTCGAGGTCCTCGCGACGATAGAAAGGCTGGACATTGAAGCCTTCGTTGGTGCGCCATACGAGCTTCTTGTCGAAGTCGGCACCTTTCAAATCGACATTGATTTTCGCTTTCCACTCCTCTGTGGAGATAGGCGGAAACATGTCAAACAGATTTTCTTTTTTTTCTGCCATAATTCTTATAGCTGTTATTGCAATAGTAAAAGAGTTTTTCGTTTCATGTCAAAGCATGCCGGCCGTCGGGAAACGCCGGCAGACGCATAGCCGGAAGGTTGACCGGATGCGCTTGAGGAGACTGCTTTTCGGTGCAAAGATAAGAATAAAATTCCGAATCATGTAATATTTCAGCATTTTCCCGTGATTCAGGTTTATTTTGTCTTCCGCGACACCGGAATGTGCTTGTAAAACTATGTTTAGCAACATAAAATACACTCCGATTCAGCCTATCTTTGCATGTTCACCTTTTTCGGGGGTACTCTTGAGGGATAAGGCTTAAGAGTTCGTTTCAAAAAAATGGCAGCCACCCGTGCGGTCGCCATTTTTATGAAACGCTCTAAATCTCGACAAGTTCCTTGTCGCGGCATTCGAGCACGCGGCCCGGGAATCTGTCGCAAAGCTGAAGGTTATGGGTGGCCATGAGCACCGATCTCCCCTCTTCGACGAGACGGTGGAGAAGACGGACGATCTGCTCTCCTGTTTCCGGATCGAGATTTCCCGTCGGCTCGTCGGCGAGAATCAGCTCGGGCTTGTTCAGCAATGCGCGGGCAATAACGATTCTCTGCTGTTCCCCTCCCGAAAGTTCGTGGGGCATCTTATAGCTCTTGTTGTCCATCCCGACCTCACGGAGTACCTCTTCGATCCTGGCGTCGATCTGAGCGCGGTCCTTCCATCCGGTCGCCTTCAGCACAAATTCAAGGTTGCCTTTGACCGAACGGTCCTGAAGCAGCTGAAAGTCCTGAAAGACGATTCCGATTTTCCGGCGCAGGAACGGAATTTCTTTTTTCTTGATTTTCAAAAGACTGTGGCCCATGATGTCGGCCTCTTGCCCTTCGTTCAGCGGAACTTCGCCATACATTGACTTCATCAATGAGCTCTTCCCGCTTCCGACCTTTCCGACAAGATAGACAAACTCTCCGCTTCCGATCTCAAAAGCGACATCTTTCAGAACCGTCTTTTCGGCACGGTTGACCTCTACCCCTTTATATTTTATTACCGTTCCCATTTAAACAGATTTTTCTGCTCAAAATTAGTAAAATTCCACGATTCAACCAACTTAGAGAGGATGTTTCATAATTGACGTGAGCAACAAATGTACGGACATGGCGTGCCATGTCCGATTTGGTAGTCAATATGTTACATTTCTGACATTGCACGCAATGTCTCTACAATTCGACGATTCCATCATTTTGACACACCCTCTCTTACCGAACCAACCCGATCAAGAAAGCTTGGTATCAATCAGTAAGAGCCCATTTCATAAAATTTTTAACATTTTCGGGCGGCTATGGTCGGATGATTTTGGCGAGTTGAGGAAGGAGCGATGCGGGCATCGTGACTGACGAAACTTGGCCAAAAGCGCCGGCCAGAGCCGAGCAAATGGTAATTTTTATAATTGATTTACTTTAATCCGATTGTTATGTTAGAAAATCTGAACAAATAAGATGCTGAACCATCTTGAAACTTGAAATAAAAAATGGGATCGTGCTCGCATCCTTGGGCGCTTTTTGTCCTTTGGTTCAGTCGCTTAGCCCACTAAGCTCCCTCACCTGCAAAACAAAAATCACACCAAGGCTGCGACCCGAAAATATTAAAAATTTTATGAAATGGGCTCTAATTACGAAATAATGAAGCAAGAAATATCTGCGGAATTGGCGAATTCATTGTAATTTCCTAACTTTGAAAACGGATTGTCCTCAAAACGGTCTCTTAGTATATGCGAAGCATCAAGGCTATCACGATGGTGAGAAACGACGTTTTTCTTAAACGCTGGGTGGAATATTACGGCCGTGAACTCGGCCGTGAAAACCTCTATATCTTCTTTGACGGCAAGGATCAGACGATTCCGGACTTCTGCAAGGGCACAAACACGGAGGTCTGCTGTAAGATGAAAGGAAACGTCGTGGAACTGGACCGTACGCGGGCGGCAATCATCTCTTCAAAAGCCGCCGAGCTCCTTTCCGAAGGTGCCGATATGGTGATCGGAACAGATGCCGATGAGTTTTTGGTCGCAGATCCGGCTCTCGGTCTCTCTTTGAGGGAGATTCTCGAATCTCAACCGCTCCGTCCGTGCTATTCCGCTCTCGGTGTGGATGTCATTCATCATCTTCCCTCCGAGGGAAGTCTTGATTTTGACCGGCCGTTCCTTTCCCAGCGTCATCGCGGCTGGCTCTACTCCCGATATACCAAAGCATCTGTTATCACGGAACCGCTCTCTTGGGGAAGCGGCTTTCATCGGGTCCGCGGAAAGAATTTCCATATAATTCCCGGTCTCTATCTTTTCCATTTCGGAGCTGCCGACCTGAAAAAGCTCGATGAGATTTCGGCCGATCCCGCCAGAGTAAAGGGGGGATGGACCAGACATCAGCAGAAACGCAGACGCGCAATCGACAGGATAAACAGGACCAAGGCTCACGCATGGGATTCTTCCGTACGCATTGCCCGGACTCTCCAGAAATGGTGCCGTCCAATATTCGCCTTGAACAAACCGACGACTTTCGGAATACGGATCGTCGCCGAAATACCCGATCGATTCAACGGGATTGTCTGACGATAATTTACCGGAACCCGTTTCAAATTGGTTTTAACGGGCTCTTAAAAACCATCTATAGTCTCGGAACTAACAACAGACTCAGAAATCATCAGTACCTTAATGAAGAACATAGCTGTCATATTCGCCGGAGGAACAGGAAAACGGATGCAGACCGTTTCCAAACCCAAACAGTTTCTTGAACTCAACGGAAAACCGGTGATCATATATACCCTCGAACTCTTCGATAATCATCGCGAGATTGACGGAATTGTCGTCGTCTGTCTGAAGGACTGGATTCCGTTCCTGGAAAAACAGCTGAAGAAATATGAGATATCAAAGGTCGGAGCAATCGTTCCGGGTGGGGAGACAGGTCAGGAAAGCATCTATCATGGTCTCGTAGCCGCAAGAGACTGCTATGGTCTCGAATGTAATGTCCTGATTCACGACGGCGTGAGGCCTCTGATCACGGAAAGGACAATCACGGAAAACATCGAGGCCGTAAATAAATATGGCACCTGCATAACCTGCGTACCGGCTACCGAGACTTTCGTGGTCCGACAAAAGGACGGCACGCTACAGATTCCTTCGCGCGCCGATTCGCTGATTGCAAGAGCACCCCAGACTTTCAGGCTACCCGCAATCCTGTCTGCTCACGATGAGGCTAACCGTCTCGGCAAAAAGGATTTCATCGACAGCTGTACGATGATGAGCCATTTCGGATATACCATACACACCATCATCGGACCGACTGAGAACATCAAGATCACGACTCCGACCGATTTCTTTATTTTTCGGGCAATGGTCGAAGTGCATGAGAATCAGCAGATATTCGGTTTCTGACAGGCACAGGATAAAGAACATGCTAAAAGAACGGGATATTGAACAAAGCGGATTATGAACAGGATATTGCAGGAAGACATTGAAGCTTTCTCTGTTCCGCAGGAATTGGAGGAATTGCTTGAAGGGAAGATAATTGCCGTCACCGGAGCGACAGGCTTGATCGGTTCCATGTTCGTCAGATGCGTTAATGCCCTTGGTCTCGGGGTCAGCTTCATCCTGCCGGTAAGAAATAATGAAAAAGCAACTGAAATATTCGGAGATGCCTCCGGAAATATAGAAATAATTGAATGTGATCTCAAGGAGTTCTTCGACACGACTGAGAAAAGCATTGACTACATAGTCCACTGCGCGAGCCCGACAAACGGCGAATATATGTCGGCTCATCCGGCCGAGACCTTTCTCTTGGCCGTCGATTCTACAAGATCGATAATGGAATATTGCCGGCGCAATAATGTGCTGAGCGCGGTCTATGTCTCTTCAATTGAGTATTATGGCCAGATTTTCGATGACAAGCCGGTGACGGAAGATATGATGGGCTATGTAGACCGTCAATCTCCAAGAAATTCATATTCTCTCGGAAAGCAGGCGGCGGAATTTCTTGCTTTCTGTTATGCGAAAGAATTTGGTGTTTCGGTAAAGACCGCAAGACTGACACAGACTTTCGGCGCAGGAATCTCACCTGACGACAAACGTGTTTTCGCGCAGTTCGCACGGAGCGTGATCGAAAAAAAGGATATCATACTCCACACGGAGGGAAGGTCGGCAAAGCCCTATTGCTACATCACGGACTGTGTCGGAGCACTCCTATATATAATGTTAAAAGGAGCCGACGGAGAGGCTTATAATGTAGCTGCGCCGGGAACGTTTGTGACTATACGCGAGCTGGCAGAACTATACCGAGGTATGTTCGCACCGGAAATCAACATCAAGGTTGAAATGGCTGCAGACAAAGGTTACGCACCCGAGACCTGTGTCAACCTCAACTCCGACAAACTTCAGGCTCTCGGCTGGCGTCCCCGCCACACCCTCTCCACCATGCTGTCCCGCCTGATCGCCTACCTTCAAGCTTAG
>CAYMTQ010000112.1:0-5742 GCA_964393395.1 uncultured Sangeribacter sp. | reverse complement strand
CTTGGCCTACAATGTGATGAGGGTGTGTCAAAATGATGGAATCGTCGAATTGTAGGGACATTGCGTGCAATGTCAGAAATGTAACATGTTGACTACCAAATCGGACATGGCACGCCATGTCCGTACATTTGTTGCTCGCTTCAATTATGAAACATCCCCATTACGTCCGACACAGAGCGCCGGAGGTGCATTGCGTCCGACATTCATTTTATCAAAGTCCTACATTCGTTTTATCAAATCGGTCCGGGAGGTTCCGGAAAGCTCCGGATGGCTCCGTAACCCATTGCGGCCGAATTTAAAAATATTTGTTCCGCGAGGATCCGCCCGGTCCTCATGAGGCTCGACGGAGCCGAAAGAAAATTGTTCCGTAATTGATTTTTCTATTCAGTTCTGTTTTCAATTCAGTCTTGTTTTCAATTCAGTCTTGTTTCCAATTCAGTCTTGTTTCCAATTCAGTCTTGTTTTTCAATTCAGTTTTGTTTCCAATTCAGTCTTGTTTTCAATTCAGTTCTGTTTTCAATTCAGTTCGTTATTTGCATTTCGTGTGAAATAGCCGGTTTGGTTGTGGAGGGTGTTGCAGACCTCTATCGTCAGCCTTTAGCGAGGAGCGTGCGGAGGCGGACGAGGCTGAAGATGGTGGAGACGGCGGCGATGACGGCGAGAGCGGTGTACACCCCGGCACCGTCCCCTTCGAGGCTCGTCAGCAATGATCCGGCCGAGAAGATGATGGAAATCACGATCCCACGGAAGGCAGGTTCGTTGAACCGGTAATCATATTGGCGCCGGTTCACGAAATAGTAGATCGCAAGGCAGCAGACTCCGTCGGCCACCATGGCATAGCCTAAGCCGACAAGCCCGAAGAAGTAAAAGAACAGGCAACTGAGAATGAGTGTCAGGAAATTGCCGGTGATCCCTTCGAGCCAGAAGAAGAGTTTCTTGTTGTCTTTTGCAAAGGCTACATAACCCAGCGGATATATCAATGCCTTGAAGGTGACACCGAGCGCCATCCACCGGATCAGGGGGAGCGCCTCCATGAATTCTTCGGTCAGAAGCAACCGGATCACCAGCGGGGCGAAGAGGATAAACAGCGCAACGACAGGGGTGATGATCAACGATACTATCTCGGTCTGCCGGTTTACGATCTCGTTCATCTCGCTGTTCCGGCCCGCTGCCTTCGCGAGCCTCGGCAGATAATCCATTGCCATGGCGGTAAAGACGACACTCGAATATTGGGTCGTCATCATTGTGGCCGAAGTGTATAGACCGACCGTGGAGAGATCTGAAAGACTGCGGATGAAGATCTGCGCCAGATAGGTTGTGAATGAGCCTATTATGTCGGCCGACATCAGCACGAGACCCATCATCACGAGCCGGCGCACGAACACACCGTGATCCGACCATGAGAATCTCAAGCCGTTGCCGGAGATCCGCCGGCTGACCGAATGGCGGTAGAAGCCCCATGTGACCAGCCCGAGCACGCACATTGCCGGAACGATGCCGTCCGTTCCCCAGAAGTAATACATCGGCACCCCGATCAACAGTCCGGTCAGCGAGCCGATGATCGCGGCCGACGTCAGTTTCTTTGCCTCGCGGAGCCCCTGGAGAATGGCCATTTCTCCATTTCCGGCTATGGTGAAGAAGATATAGACGCTCAGGAGCATGAAGCCCCATGTGTAGCCGGGAGAGTCGAATGTCGACAGACTGAGCCAATAAGAGAAAACGAAGCAGACGAGTGCTCCGAGAAGTGACGTCGCCGTCAGCAGTCTCCGCGCAACCCCGAGTATCAGCTTTATGTTCTCCGGATCCTCACTTGTCCGGGCAACTTCTTTCGTGATAGCAAGGTTGAGGCCGAGGGAACATGTCTTGGCTATTGTCGCGGCTGAAGTTGTGAAAAGACCCGAGACACCCCAGCCCGCAGGGCCGAGGATAGCCGCCACGAATTTGCTCCGCACAGTATTTATCAGTACCTGAAACACCTGCACGCCACCGAACAATGACGCACCTTTCAGGATACTTCTGTAACTGCTGTTTTCCGACTCTGTCCGTCCGCTCATCTTTCTCGTTACTCAGGGGTATAATCCAGCTTTCTTCCGGGACGCCACCCTTTGCTCCCGTGAAGCCACAGCAGTTTCTTGGTCATCTGATAGCCGGTAGAAGTCAACATGAATAGGGGACTACCCACAAATTTCTTCAGTTTAGGGCGCTCAATCTTTCCGAACATCAGGTCCAGAAATCTGTCTATTGCAGTCTTTTCTGACGGATCGAGTTGATCCTTCATTTTCAGGAAGGATTTAATTTTATCGATCAGTCCATAAAATTGCTGACGCCGGGCCGCGGCCTCTTCTTCCGGTGAGCTGAAGCCTTCGCCGGCAAGCCAGAGCACCAACAGAAGGTCATTGACCGCAAACGAGAAAGAGCGGACGGTTGATGAAGCCGAGACTGAATTTTCTCCGGGGCAATATTGATAAACCGCTTCCGGAGCGAAAGCAACCTTTGCCGATTCCCTGAGGATCATGCGGGTCGCGACTTCGTCGATATATCGCGGAAGTCCGGAATCTGTCTCGGCGAACTGAAGGAAGGTTTCTTCCTCCTCGGCAGACATATTTTTCAGTATCTCAGTCCTGAAGAATTCCCACATACGAGGAACCTCGTCGCAATAAACCTGAGTGAGCAAACGGGTCTTATAGACTCCGCCGTTGCATCCGATCCTGTTGTCATACATCGACAGGGCCACGAGGTCAGAACCGGCATAGACACCGTCGAGCGGGATACGCGTCAGATGCTTTTCACCCAGCACCATATCGGGAAACACAGCCGATGCTCCGGTGGCGTCGATTCTCTGCGGCATAGCCTCGAGATACTTCCCGTTGATGCGGTCATCGGCATCAAGCAGGCAGATCAGGTCAGTGCGTGCAATGCGGATACCCTCCGCGCGCGGAACGAATACGCCGCCCGAATTATAATCGGTGCGCACGATCCGGACTCTCGGGTCCGCGCCCCAGAATTCTTTGAGCACCTCGGCCGTTCCGTCGTTTGAAAAATCATCGACGAAGACCGCCTCCCAATCGCCGAGGGTCTGGCGCCTGAGATCGTCACACAGCTCCAGGACACACCCCCGCACATTGTAACATGGCACAACCACCGTAATCCGACTCATACCGAAAGGTCTAAATAGATTCTATCTGATAGGATTCTATTCCATGAAATCCCTTTGAATCCACGATATTGATACCGATCAGAAACTTCTTTCGTGAATCAAGTGCATAACGATCAGCATAGCCTTTTTCTCTAAGTTGAGACACAGCATCCTTTAAATGTTTATTATACTTCAATTCAAAGATATATATGAATCTGGAAGTTCGGATTTCAATGTCCGTGCGTCCGTTTGAAGTATGCCGTTCCATTTCAGCTCTTGCACCGGCAAGATTGAAGAGGAGGAACATCTGACTTTGATATTCAGCCTCAGAGTGTCTCCGATAAGCTTCTCCGGCGAAAAGGGCCTGAAGACGTTTCATGAATCTGTCGGGGTTACCCTGGAATATATCATCGGCAAAACGTCCGAAATAAAATTCATTGCCTTGAAGAGATGCCTCGGAAATATAGAATGGCAATAAGACTTGGGAAAAACCGATTTCTACTTCACGGTTTGGGAAGCGGAGGCTGTAACGACCGCTCTCCGCATCACGATGAGCTATCGTGAGATAACCGGTCTGGAACATCAAGGAAATCGGATTATCTGTCATCACTCCGACCGATAGAAGTTCCTCCCGGCCGATACTCAAGTCATTGATTCTCGAGATGTTTATTCCGCTCTTCCGGACTCTTTTTGCTAAAAATGTCGGAGTGCCGGTCTCAAACCAGTATGGTTCGATCTTCTGTTCCGCAAGAGAGGTGAGAACGCTGAACGGATTGTAGAGTCTATCGCCTTTATCTGTGAAAAGATATCCGTCATAATATGACCGTAAAGCCTTGGCAGTTTCAGAGCGGTCACTCCCCATTTTGTCTGACAGGGATCTCAGACTCGTTTCAAAATCAGTCGTAAGCTCACTTTCGGTCCATCCGCAGATCGCAGCGAATTCATCAGACATTGAAATATCACGGAGGTTATTGACATCACTGAAGATGCTGACTTTGCTGAATCGGGCGATTCCGGAAATGAGCGCAAACCGGATATACTCATCCATGGTCTTCAGATTGCTGAAGAAAACTTTCATCAGATTCTGGGCCGAATTGTATGCATCGCTCCCTTCCTCGTGGGCAAGCAGTGGCTTATCGTATTCATCCACAAGGATAGCCACCGCCCGGCCGGTTTGCTCCTTTACCGTACGTATCAGCCGGGAGAAACGGCGTGAAATATCATCCGCATTTGGCTCAATTCCATACATTGCTTCATAATCGGCAAGCTGATAACGCAGTTGATTCTCAAGCCCATCGGGTTCGGAGTAGTTCCCGTTGTTAAAGTCGAAGTAAAGCACCGGGGCCGGTTCCCAATCCACGTCCGATTTCTCAATCGCGAGTCCCTTGAAAAGGTCCCGCTTTCCTTCGAAGTAACAGCGAATCGTTGACAAAAGCAGACTCTTGCCGAACCGACGAGGCCGGCTCAGGAAGTAATATTGATCCGTGCGAACAAGTTTAGCGACATAGTCTGTCTTGTCGACGTAAACATAGCCTTTCTCACGGATCTTTGAGAAAGTCTGGATTCCGAGTGGCAATTTCTGAGGGTCCGCGGTAATATTTCGAGTATCGGCCATAACAGCAAAGGGTTTCACAAATTGAGAGTCCGTCGCTTAATTTTCAGAGTACATCTCGGAATATTCAGTGTCCGTCCCTCAATTCGTTCTCACAAATATAGTCAATCGTCGCCGAACCTCCAAATTCCCCCGAAAAACGCACTGCCTTCATTCAAAAAAGCACAAGATAAGAACATACGAAACAGAACAGAATTGAAAACAGAACAGAATTGAAAACAGAACAGAATTGATAATAGAACTGAATTGAATAAGAAGTTACGGAACAATTTTCTCTCGGCTCTGCCGAGCCTCGTAAAGACCGGGCGGATCCTCGCGGAACTTTTTATAATTTAATAAGTTTGGACGCAATGGGTTACGGAGCCTTGCGGAGTTTACCGGACCCTCCCGGAACGATTTGATAAAACGAATGTCGGACTTTGATAAAACGAATGTCGGACGCAATGCACCTCCGGCGCTCTGTGTCGGACGTAATGGGGATGTTTCATAATTGAAGCGAGCAACAAATGTACGGACATGGCGTGCCATGTCCGATTTGGTAGTCAAGATGTTACATTTCTGACATTGCACGCAATGTCCCTTCAATTCGACGATTCCATCATTTTGACATACCCTCATCACATTGTAGGCCAAGGTAAGGAGGGTCGGCAGACCCGACGCGACCTTGGTATACGTTGGCGTCTTCAAACCGCGCCGCGTAGCGGTGCAACAAGGCTTCCGATAGTTGTCAAATTTTCATGGTATTTATCACATCTTTCAGTGTGTCACCCCTAAAGGGGCTCCCATTACCTTTTGTACGATTAAACCCCGGTTGCGTCGGACCTAAAGGCCCTCCTTACCGGGGCCTACAATGTGTCGCGCCGCTGGCGCTCTTTTCATTCAAAACGTACAGTGACATACGACAGAATAACCTGAACCCGACTCTGCGGAGAGTATTTCAAGATCGCGAAAATGTAGGGAGGGCCGTGTCAAAAAGATTAAATCGTCGAAATGT
>CAYMTQ010000111.1:0-5753 GCA_964393395.1 uncultured Sangeribacter sp. | reverse complement strand
ACTCCCGCTTTCGAACGTCCCTTCCTGAAAGAATTCGTTGTCAAGACAACTCTTGACATCAAGAAGATGAACGCCGCTCTCGCTGAGGCCGGAATCCAGGGCCCCGCGGATCTCGGTGATGGAATGGTCGAGTTTGCTGTGACAGAACAGCGCACCCGTGAGGATATCGACCGTCTTGTCGGAATCATCGAAACTCTCTAACCGGTTTTTTTTCAAGCAGAACAGAAATGAAATATTACGATAAAGTCATATTTGAGCTTTCACGTCCCGGACGCAAGGGATACAGCCTTCCGGCAGACAATTTCGGAACAGACGGCATGAAGGATATTCCTGCCGATCTTCTCCGTCAGGAGCCTCTCGATCTCCCCGAGGTCAGCGAGACTGACGTTGTCCGCCACTATACAAACCTGAGCCAGAAGAACTTCGGCGTGGATACCGGTTTCTATCCTCTCGGATCTTGCACGATGAAGTACAATCCGAAAATCAATGAGGAAGTTGCCGCTCATCCTGCCTTCACCACTCTGCATCCTCTCCAGAATGAGGATTCGGTTCAGGGTGCTCTCGAGCTCTACTATAATCTCCAGCATGCGCTCAGCTCTCTCGCAGGCCTGAAGGAATTTACTCTCAATCCGTACGCAGGCGCACATGGCGAGCTGACCGGCCTGATGGTGATGAAACATTATCACCAGAGCCGCGGGGATATGAAACGAACCAAGGTCATCGTTCCCGATTCGGCCCACGGAACAAACCCAGCTTCGGCTATGGTGGCCGGTTTTGATGTCGTCGAGGTTAAGTCCAAACCCAACGGAAGCATCGACGTCGAGGATCTGAAGCCTCTGCTCGATGATACCGTTGCCGGCATCATGATGACCAACCCGAACACTCTCGGAATGTTCGAGACCGAAATCATGGAGATCGCCAAGCTCGTTCACGAGGCCGGCGGCCTGCTCTATTATGACGGTGCTAACCTTAACCCGCTGCTCGGCAAAGTACGCCCCGGCGACATGGGCTTCGACATCATGCACATCAACCTCCACAAGACCTTCTCGACACCCCACGGTGGCGGCGGTCCCGGTTCGGGTCCTGTCGGTGTGGCGGCTCATCTGACGGAGTTCCTTCCCAATCCCCGTGTGGTCAAGGGCGAGGACGGAAAGTTCCACATCACGACAAACGACAAGAGTCTCGGATCAGTTTCTTCGTTCCTCGGCAACTTCGGCGTGATGATGAAGGCTTACGCCTATATCCTGACTCTCGGCAAGGAGGGCATCCGCAACGTCGGTCCTCTCGCTACTCTGAACGCCAACTACATCAAGGAGTCCCTGAAGGACGATTATCTGCTCCCGATCGAGGGTGTCTGCAAGCATGAGTTCGTGTTTGACGGTCTCAAGGACAAGTCCACTGGCGTGACGACCCTCAATGTCGCCAAGCGTCTTCTCGACTATGGCTTCCACGCTCCGACAATCTACTTCCCCCTCCTTTTCCACGAGTCAATGATGATCGAGCCGACGGAAACTGAAAGCCTCGAGACTCTCGACGAGTTTATCGATGTGCTCCACCGTGTGGCAAAAGAGGCCCGTGAGACTCCGGAGGACGTGAAGAATGCACCTCTGACAACCCAGGTTCGCAAGCTCGACGAGACCTCGGCTGCCAAGAACCCGATTCTCAACTACAAGTCCCTGAAAGATGCACAGTGATCTTATTATAATCGGTGCCGGCCCGGGCGGTTATGAAACCGCTCTGGCCGCTGCCGGAAGAGGAATGTCGGTCACTCTCTTCAACGGTGACCGCCTCGGTGGTACATGTCTCAACGAAGGATGTATCCCGACCAAGTGCCTCTGCCGCAACGCCGAAGTTGTCTCTCTCTTCAAGGAGGGTGAGACCTTCGGAATCGACGACTTCACCTTTACTCTCGACTTCAATAAGGTCATGGAGCGCAAGGATACTGTCGTTTCCCAGTTGCGTGAAGGTATCGCCGGCATGCTCGCCAAGGCTAAGGTGAATGTGGTTGAGAGCAAGGGCTCTTTCAAGGATGCACATACTGTAGTCGACAAGGATGGCAACGAATTCACGGCCGACAATATCATCATCGCCACCGGAAGCACATCCCGCTCTCTTCCGATCGAAGGTCATGCTCTGGAGTGCGTGAAGGATTCCACCGACATGCTTTCGATCGCCTATGTACCCGAATCGCTGACTATCATCGGCGGAGGCGTGATCGGAATGGAGTTCGCCTCAATCTTCAACAGCCTCGGCTCGAAGGTGACGGTGATCGAATTCATGAAGCAGATTCTTCCTCCGTTCGATTCTGACATCGCCAAGAGACTGAAACAGGCTCTCTCGAAGAAGGGCATCAATATCGTGACCAATGCCGCGGCTAAGAAAATCGAACAGAACGCAGATTATGAGATTGTCGTGACCTACGAGTCCAAAGGCAAGGAAGAAACTGTCGTTTCATCCGATCTGCTGATGGCTGTCGGACGTGCACCGAGAGTTGACGGGCTTAATCTCGAAGCCGCAGGCGTCGAGTTCTCCAACCGCGGAATACCGGTCGACGACTCCATGAGGACAAATGTCCCGGGAATCTATGCAATCGGTGACGTGAACGCCCGGATGATGCTCGCTCACGTCGCTTCGTTCCAGGGTGTCCGCGCTCTGAATACGATTCAGAATAAGACAGATAACATCGATTTCTCACTCGTTCCCTCTGCTGTGTTCACCGTTCCCGAATGTGGAATGGCCGGAATGACCGAAGAGCAGTGCAAGGCGCAGGGAATGGAGATACGGATCGGCCAGAGCTTCTATCGTGCAAACGGAAAGGCTCTCGCAATGGCAGAGCCGGACGGCCTCTGCAAATTGATCTTCAACAAAGCTGACGACCGTCTTGTCGGCATTCACATCATGGGTGCTCAGGCTGCGGATCTCGCTCAGCAGGGTGTTGATCTGATGAATGCAGGTGCCACTTCGGAGTCGATGAAATCCGTGATCTTCGGCCATCCGACTGTGAGCGAAGTGATCCTGTCCGCTCTTCATGGCCTGAAGTAATTCACCATACCGTTGGGCGCGATATAACGCACTCCTACAACTGAATCTTATTCAACGTCTTGTAGGGGCGCGATATATCGCGCCCACCGGTTACATTGCTCCTTTGTGCCAATTTCGTATATTGGCAATGTAATCTGGAGGGTGATAAATCACTCCGTTTCAATTTCACCGTAGGGACATCCCTTTGGCATGTTTGATTATAGTTTATAGGGACATGCCTTTGGCATGTTAACAATATAACTAACCCAATACAAACGTCGCAAAGCGACGTCCCTACATATTTTGCGATATTGTAGATGGATGCAGTAATAATTTGGACCGATAGGGAGGATCCTCGATACAGGGAACGGCATGGTCTGAGTCCGCTGAAAGACCCGGTGCATGGAGATGAAAATGACGATTCCGATATGCCCGATGGTCTGTCCGAGGCCGTTTTGTCTCTCGGACGCTGCCTCAGCTCCCTGAACAAATATTCTTCCGGTCTCAGGTGCATCTATCTGATTACCGATGGTCAGGATCCCGGGCCGGCGATTGAACCTTATATTTCAGGTGAAAGAAGAATCCCCATCCGGTTGATCGATCACAAGGAGCTGTTTCGCGGATATGAGTCCCTTCTTCCGAACTCAAATCCTCTGTCCATCCGCACGATGATCTGGAACCTTCCGGAGCTTTCTGAAAATTTCCTCTTGATTGAGCCGGACACGGAACTGACCGCGCCGGTGTCGGCAACGGATTTTTTTACTCCGGACGGGCGCATAAAACTCAGAGCCGCCAGACGCAATGTGCGTCTGACAGTCCTGCTTAACGGTCTTAGATCCGCCTCAAAAAATAATGATGAGAGGTTAACACTCTCTTCTCGTCTGAATGTGGCCGAATTGATTGGAAGCCGCCATTTCTTCGACTTTAAATTCGGTATTCTTCCTCTGCTTAAATCCGGCGTGAAAGAATTCCTTTCAAACAGGCCTGAGCTGATGGAAGAGAATATCAGCTATCGCGAGCCGGACCCTTATCAGTTCTGTCCTGTTGAACTTTGCTACCTGCTTGCTGAATCATCCGGACACCTGTGAAAGTTAACGTAACTATTCAGCGGAGAGTTACCTAAAGCAACACTCTCCGGTTATTATATTTATCGCAGATACGGATTCAGACGTTTCTCGTCACCGATTGTCGTCGCGGGGCCGTGGCCGGGGAAAACATCCGTTTCCTCAGGAAGAACAAGCAGCTTTTTCTTGATGCCGTCCAATAAGGTGTCCATGTCACCACCGGGAAGATCCCATCGTCCCACGCCTCGTTGGAAGAGAATGTCTCCGGCAATCAGAAAACCGTCCTTGCGGTCATATAGTGCGATGCTTCCGGGTGAGTGCCCGGGAACGTGAATCACCTCGAATTCACCCTCTCCGATATGTATGATGTCGCCCTCTTTCAACGGCTTGTCTATTTTGGTGTCCTCAACCGTTTCCATTATGCCGAAAGACCTGGCCTGATCAGCCAGCCTCGTACCTAAGAATGCGTCATCAGGATGTGCCTCTGAACCGACGCCATACTCTTTCTTTATGAAACTGTTTCCGACGGCGTGATCAATATGGAGGTGGGTGTTGATCAGATGTGTGACCTTCAGGTTATTTTTCGCGATAAAATTGACCATTGCCTCCTGCTCTCGTTCATTGATCATACCGGGATCTATGACCGCACACTCTTTCGTTTTCTCGTCAATGACGAGATATGTATTGATTCCGAAAAGACTGAATGCAAATTTGACTACTTTCATATTTTGACTGCTTTCATTACCGGATCAGACTGTTTCCATCACCGGTTGCTTGTGTAGACTATCTTCTTTGTGTCGAAAAACTTCTCTGAAAAGTAATTCGAGATAGGGATTACTTCGGATCTCTTTTCCAATCCTCTCAATTCTGCTCCGAGATCCCCGCCCTTGAGCGTGATCAGGCCGTTCGGCATGGCATTTCTCTGCTCCTTCCGCATATTCTTTGCCGAAAGCTTAAGCAGATCCGGCTGAGGCATTACAGCCCTCGATACGACGAAGTCGAATTTATCATGACACTCTCCGATGTCACCATGTTGGAACGTCACGTTTTTCAATCCGATTTCGGAAGCGATTTCAGAAGCAACGCGTATTTTCTTCCCTATGCGGTCAATCAGAAGAAACTCCACCTCAGGCATAAGCACGGCGAGCGGTAGGCCCGGAAGACCGCCACCCGAACCGAAATCAAGAATCTTCGACCCCGGAGTGAAGGTGATCAACTTCGCTATTGCAAGCGAATGAAGAATGTGATTGATCTCGAGGTTGTCAATATCCTTCCGGGAGATTACGTTGATTTTCTCATTCCATTCGGGATATAGACGCATCATTGCCTCAAACTGAGTCTTCTGAGTATCAGAGAGATGCGGGAAATATTTTTCTATTGTTTGAATCATCATGATTGGATTTAGGGGAACTCTCACAGGAGATCCGTCTGATAGACAACGTATTCTGAGTGAGTTGGGTTCCTGGTCTCAGCGTAAAATTAACAAAAAAATACCGGTCTGAAGAGACCGGCTCTAAAAAACGTTCCAAAAACTTTTCCGGGACCAAAAAAAATAGTAACTTTGCAGTCGCAATCCCCCACCACGGAATACCATCAAGGTAAACCCTATCATCAAGGAAAGATGCCGGAGTGGTCGATCGGGACGGTCTCGAAAACCGTTGTACCCTT
>CAYMTQ010000110.1:0-5802 GCA_964393395.1 uncultured Sangeribacter sp. | reverse complement strand
TAAGACCTTTTTCGTGATTCCGGTCATTTTTCTCCGGGTCCCGGTCATATCGTTGGCCAATTCGGATTTTATTGGTAATTTTGCCGGGGTCCCATAGCTCCGCCCCATAAAAATAGAGCGCATATCATAAATTTTCAGCTGTCGTGAAGAAAATCAAGAAAGCGAGTTTCTGGATCCGCAGACGATCACACCTGCCGATGATTATCATCGGCGGAATAATTGTCGGTACGCTCTATTTTGATGATGAGACATCGGTGAAACTCAACATGGAATTCGACCGGAAGATAAATGCTCTGAAGAAGGAGATAGCTCTCAATCGCGATTCGGCACAATATTACAGGGAGCGCCGCGAGGGTATTGAGCGCGGAAAGGCGGATCTTGAAAATATGGCCCGCGAGCAATTCCACATGCAGAAGCCGACAGAGGATGTGTTCATCATTTCCGAAGAGTGAAATAAAAATGAAGAATAAGAAACAGAACAATGCGTCCGGGGCGGTCCGTACTCCGGCGCAGATTGAGTCTCTCCGACGGAAGGTGGAGAGCACGGCCACGTTCGGACTTCTGATGATCGCCGTCGGCCTCGCTTTGCCGTTTATCGATCTTTTTTCTGATGTGTGGGGGGAGATCGGTCGCTGGGTTTATGTGGTCGGTGCTGTGATATATGTAATCGCAAGGATGGTCAAGATTACGGATCCGGCCGACACTATGAGGATCAGACGCTTGCTTAGACTTGAATTCTGGGCCGGAGTGGCGTTTCTTATCGGTGCCGGGCTCTGGTTCTACAAGGCGATAAAGTTCGGGGACATGCTTCCCGGAACGGGTCTTGTAATCCTCAAGGATACAGTGCTATTCACGCTCGTCGGAGCTGCAATTCAGCTGATAGCCTCGTGGATGATCTATTTCCAGCGGAAGAAGATTCAGGAGGATAATTCCGGATCGGACGGAAATAATAAATCGGGGAAATGAAAGTCCTGACGGTTGATCAGGGGAACACCCTGATGAAGATGACGCTTTTCGATGCCGGTCGGGAGGTGCGTTCGGTAGCGGTGTCGACCGGGAAGCCGGAGGAGGCTCTTCCGGTTGTTGATTCGTGGGCCCCTGATGGTGGAATTTTCTGTTCAGTGGGGAGGTTCGACATACGCTTCGTCGAGACGTTGCGTCAGCTCGCCGGTGATCGTCTTCTTGTGCTGACACCTCACACGTCTCTGCCCATAGGGGTGAATTACTCGAATCCTTCGACGCTCGGAGTCGACCGGCTCGCGGCTGCCGCAGGAGCCTTTGCCGAATATCAGGGCGAAGGGTGCGTGATTGCCGATTGCGGTTCGGCGCTGACAGTAGACCTCCTTGATCGAGAGGGTGTATTCAGGGGTGGAAGGATCTCTCCGGGTGTCGGAATGCGGATACGTGCGCTTCATGATTTCACGGCACGGCTCCCGCTGATAGATCCACACGGGGAGGTGCCGGTTGCCGGAGATTCGACCGAAACGTCGCTCAGGGCAGGTGTAGTTCGTGGAACAGCCGCAGAAATTGCTCAGGCAGCGTTGGATTATGCGCGTTTGGACCGGATTCGTCATCTTGTCCTGACCGGGGGAGATGCAGGTTTGCTTCTTCCGTTCGTAATGGAATATATAGAGGGGGAAAAATATGGAATTAAAGTCTCGGAAAGTCGTAATCTTCTGAGTCACGGCCTTTTGAGGATATTTGACCATAATCTCAAAAATTCCATGTTCTGACCGTTGTCCAAAAATGAATGGTCAGGATAAAGGATAATTGCAGGGAATTCAGTATTTTTGTAGCCGAATAGGTCACTCCCTGCCGGTCGGTCAGCTTTCAGAAGCTACGATGCCGGAAGGAGACAGGAACTGACAGATAATGAAGAAATTTCACAAGATAATATACATTCTGGCCATATTGCTTGCCTGGGGAGTGGGGTCTGTGTCCGCACAGAGCAACACGCCCTATTCGATGTACGGATACGGAGTCCTCGGCGACAGGGCGACTTCGATGCAGCGCCAGATGGGATCAGTCGGATATGCCATGCAGTCCGGCCGGCAGATAAATGTACTCAATCCCGCCTCATACGCCGCGATCGATTCGCTGACATTCCTGTTTGATATCGGCGGTGACATTTCGTTTTTGTGGAGCAAGGAGGAGAAGGCTAAGGATCACTCGATCGGCGGCGGTCTCGACTACGTCACGATGCAGTTCCCTCTGGGAAAACACTTGGGCATGTCGATCGGCCTTGTCCCTTATACCAATGTCGGTTACGCTTTCGGGAGCGAGATCAAGCACGGAGCCATGCAGAATCAGGGCTCCGGAGGCATCTCTGAAGCTTATCTCGGCCTGAGCGGAAAGATCAAAGGCTTCTCTTTAGGTTTCAATGTATCTTACGACTTCGGAAACATCATCAATGATGTCTATTCGACACCGCAGAATTCCGGTCAGACGCTGTTCCAGCATGTGATGCAGATACGCGACTGGAACATTGTTGTCGGTGCGCAATATAATGTGCGGCTCAATCCGAACGACCGCCTGACGATTGGCGCGACATGGTCTCCGGAGAAAGCTTTTCACGGCAATACCTGGGCTACGGTTCAGGAAACGACCTATGATGCTCAGCCGGATACTCTCGGAAGAGCACGTCTGTATGACAGCTATAAGCAGCCGATGACAATCGGTGGCGGTGTCTCGTTCCTTCATGAGCGCTCGTCGCGTCTCTTTGTGGAGGCAGACGTGACGTGGCAGAACTGGTCGCGCACTCCTATGCCGGCCCTTATGAGCAAGGATCGTCCGGGTCTTGTGGTTTTCGACGGCATGCAGTTTCGTGATCGTCTGAAGATTGCCGCCGGTGCGGAATTCATTCCGCAGGTCCGCGGCAATTACGCGCAGCGCATGGCCTACCGGCTCGGTCTGAGCTGGAGCAATGATTACATCCAGATTCAGGGCAACAGAGTCCGTGAATTCGGAGTGACTGCCGGTATCGGCCTTCACACGCCGGGAGACAAGACCATGATAAACATCGGTGTCGAATGGAAGAACCGCCGGGCTTATCCTGCGGCGCTGATTACGGAAAACTATCTGAACGTAACCGTTGGCGTGAACTTCAATGAAGTCTGGTTCTGGAAGCGTAAGATCAAGTAAGGCGATGCGTCGCTCCGCATGTCCGTCGCTCAGGCGCCTTCCTGCTGCAATCTTTGGTCTGACAGTCGCGGCGATCTTGTGTGCATGCCATCACGAAAGAAAGGTCGACCATGCCGGCGGCCTCGATCCGCTGAAGATGCCGACGATGACAAGCCACAATGTCAGCACCCTTATCTCTGACTCGGGAATTGTGCAGTTCAGGATGGTGACCCCCCTCTGGCTTGTTTATGAGGAAGTAGATACACCTTACTGGAATTTTCCCCAGGGACTCTATCTTGAACGTTTCGGGCCGATGAAGAAGGTGATCGCAAGTGTGGCGGCAGATTCGGCGCGATACTTCAAGAATATGCGTCTGTGGAGACTTGACGGAAATGTCGAGATACGTAAGATTCCCGGAGATCTGTTCCAGACTTCACAATTGTTCTGGAATGAAAGGCACCATCGTCTCTACAGTGACTCTTTTGTCCATATCGAGACCGTCACGCACGTTCTTGAAGGCATCGGGTTTGAGTCGGATGATAACCTGACGGATTACTCACTTCGGACTCCGACGGGTATTTTCCCGATCCACACGGACGCTCACGGAAACCGGGTCGCCGTGGCTTCCGAGGATTCAACTGTCAGGCGTACTCCCCAATCGACCCTTATCAGGCAACAATGAGGGTGTGATTCAGTAATAAGGAAATAGATGACTACAGCAACGGCAATCCTCCTAACTATAATAGCAATCCTTCTTTCCGGCCTTTTCTCCGGTGTCGAGATCGCCTATGTCCAGTCCAACAAGGTCCGGATGGAGATCGATGCGACACGAGGTGGTTTTATAGACAAAATCATCAGGCGTTTCTCCCGGCATGAGGAAATGTTTATCTCGACATTGCTCGTTGGCAACAATGTCGTCCTGGTGGTCTATGGCATCACATTCTCCTTTCTGGTCAACGGTTGGCTTGAGCATCTTTTTCACAATGAGGCGCTCGTCCTGATCACCAACACGATACTTTCCTCCGGACTCATCCTAATCACCGGAGAGTTTCTGCCGAAGACTTCGTTCCGCATCAATCCCAACCTGATGCTCCGGCTTTTCGCCCTGCCGGTCTATCTGATCTATATGCTTCTTTATCCCGTAACAAAGTTTATTGAGGGGATCTCGCATATATTGATGAAATGGTTCGGGATTACTTCGGACAAACCGATAGCCTCGGCACTGACAATGGAGGAACTCGACGATTATCTTCAGCAGTCCATCGACGAGACTCCCGACAAGGCGGCTGTCGAGAATGAGGTCAAGATATTCCGCAACGCAGTCGACTTCAAGGATACTCAAATAGGGGAGTGCATGATTCCACGCAATGAGATTGTTGCCGTCGAACAAGGGAAGGTCTCGCGTGAACAGCTGATAAGAAAATTCATTGCCACGGGTCTCTCGAAGATAGTGGTCTTCAAGGATGACATAAACGACATAATAGGATATATCCACGTCTCTGAACTGTTTGATCCGGATTCTGATTGGACAACACGGCTGAAACCGGTGATTTTCACCCCGGAAACGATGCTTGCAAACAAGATGATGCGACGGATGATGGCCGAGAAGAAATCTCTGGCGATTGTAATTGACGAATTCGGAGGTACCGCCGGACTCGTGACCCTCGAAGATCTCGTGGAGGAGATATTCGGTGAGATCGAGGATGAGCACGACCGCCATAAGGTGATCGCCCGGAAGACGGCGGAAAACACCTGGGAATTCGGAGGACGTGCCGAAATAGAGCGGATAAACGAGGAATTCGGGCTCGATCTCGAAGAGGATGAGGATTACCACACAATCGCCGGCTGGATTCTGAATGAGACCGAGGCACTCCCGCATCAAGGTGACAAAATCACTATCGGAGACTATGAGGTCGAGGTGCTCCGGATGTCCGCGGCCCGCATCGAACTCGTCCGTCTGACCCATATTGCCTGAGACTCCCGACGGCTGAACCCGCATACAACAAAAAAGTTTTGAAAAAGTTGTTCGGGAAGAAAAAAAATTGTACCTTTGCGCGGTTAAAACTACTTAAACAGAACAAATGAGCAAATCCTCCCTATTCAAGAGCTCAGTATTGGGCATGCAAGGAAATCTCTTTTCGTTTGCGCTCAAGCTTACTCTCAACCGAGAGGAGGCCCAGGATCTGGTGCAGGATACGACGCTGAAAGCCCTCAACAACGAAGATAAGTTCGTTGAGAACTCCAATTTCAAGGGCTGGATGCTAACGATCATGCGTAATATCTTCATCAATAACTATCGTAAGGCATCGCGAGAGAACACGATGGTAGAAAGTGCCGATGAATGTGAGCGCATCAACATAGCTCAATATTCCGACACCGAAACGCCCGACGGAGCATATTCGCTCGGAGAGATATCCAGCATCATAGCCTCGTTCCCTGCTGACTATCGCGAACCGTTCTCGATGCACGTTGCAGGCTACAAATACGAAGAGATCTCCGAAAAGCTCTCCATGCCGCTCGGAACAGTCAAGAGCCGCATCTTCTTCACCCGCAAGAGGCTCCGTGAGATTCTGAAGGACTACCGTTGAATCCATAAGGATTCCCGTTGAATCCATCTTCTTCCAAAATCTTATTTCCGAAAAATCAATCTTCTTTCACTATAAGATTTAAAGCTTCCGCTCG
>CAYMTQ010000109.1:0-5995 GCA_964393395.1 uncultured Sangeribacter sp. | reverse complement strand
GGTAGTCAATATGTTACATTTCTGACATTGCACGCAATGTCCCTACAATTCGACGCTTCCATCATTTTGACACACCCTCCCCTACATTTTTCTTTAGGGGTGATACATTGAAACATATAACACAATCGTTCCGGGAGGGTCCGGGAAGTTCCGCGTGTCTCCGTAACCCATTGCGTCCGAACTTGAAAAATATAAGTTCCGCGAGGATCCGGCCGTTCCTAATTAGGGTCGCCGGAGCCAAAAGAAAAATTCCGTAACTTGTTTTTTCTCTTTAGTTCTTTTCAATATGGTGGTTGGGGTCTGACGCCAATAAATACGAAAGAAAAATCAAAAGGCAATGATAATTTTCGGAGTAAATCTGTTTATATAGATAGTGGTCTTGTGTGTAGGCCATTTCAGGTATCTTCAATATCTTAATTCTTTTTATTATGAAGAAAATTCGTGCGGCAGTTGTCGGTTTCGGCAATATCGGCCGGTATTCTATCGAAGCTCTTGAGGCTGCGGAAGATTTTGAAATCGCAGGTGTAGTCCGTCGCAATCCCTCGGACCGTGCGGGCATTCCCGCTGAAATTCCCGTTGTCGGATCCATCAAAGAGCTCGAAAATGTCGATGTCGCAATCCTCGCTACACCGACCCGTGAAGTTGAGAAACATGCTCTGGAGATTCTTGCACTCGGAATAAACACCGTCGACAGCTTCGACATCCACACAAAGATTCCCGAACTATTCGCCTCTCTCGATAAGGCCGCCAAGGCCAACAAGACCGTCTCGGTCATCTCTGCAGGCTGGGATCCCGGAAGCGATTCCGTTGTCCGCACACTCCTCGAAGCTATCGCACCGAAAGGTGTGACATACACCAATTTCGGTCCCGGCCGTTCAATGGGCCACAGTGTAGCGGTCCGCTCGATCGATGGCGTGCGCGATGCCCTTTCAATGACAATACCTCTCGGAACCGGAATTCACCGCCGCATGGTCTATGTCGAGCTCGAACCTGGAGCCGATTTCGAGAAGGTGAAGGCTGCTATTCTGGCTGACCCCTATTTCGTCAACGATGAAACACATGTGACACAGGTTGAGTCAGTCGATGCACTCAATGACGTTGGCCACGGCGTGAACATGGTTCGCAAAGGCGTTTCCGGAAAAACTCACAATCAGCTCTTCGAATTCGATATGAAGATCAATAACCCCGCCCTGACGGCTCAGGTTCTTGTAGCCTGTGCGAGAGCAACCATGCGACTGACCCCCGGAGCTTACACAATGATCGACATTCCAGTCGTTTCGCTCCTCCCCGGCGATCCCGCCTACTGGCGCGCACATCTCGTCTGATCCGGAACACCTTATTTGAAATTCCTCCGCTTTCGATTTCGACACAATTCGAATTTTTAGAAGCTGCTGGAATTGCACATCAAAATATATGATTTCACCCCAAAAGTCATCGCCTGACTTTTGGGGTGAAATTTATTTATAAACAGCTTTTGTCCAATCGGGGCCTAAGACCCCCATTATTTATGAGTCGGGGCCTAAGACCCTCATATTTTTTGAGCCGGGGCACTAAATCTTTCAGGCTCTCAGACGTTTGTTGATACGCTGAAGTTTGGCTGAGAAGAGAATACGGTAGATACCGTAGCAGATGAAAGATATACCGATATAGAGCCAGACAGCAACACCGCCTGCGACAGGACCTGCAAGGAATACGAGTGCACAGATGATCGTGACGAGCAGAAGTGCGATCAGCCAGCCGATCCAGAACGATGCGTAGTTATAGATCATCACCGACTCACAGATGGCATTGATTGCAATGAAGAGAATAAACAGGCCTATAGCATAGATGAAGGCCACAGTCATCGTTGCCTCCGGGAGGGCCAATAACCATACACCGCATAATATCTCAATGATGCCGTAGGCCAAAGACCAGCCCCAGCTATAGTGACCGCCCATATTGGCGAAAGCGTAGACAAGGTTCACAAAACCGGCCGCGCAAAGGCAGATACAGAAAGTATAGGCAAGAACCGGAAGAGAGGTCTGCGGACTGCACAGGCACCAGATTCCGATAGCTATGGAAATAAGACCTGTGATCATCGGGAGCCACCAATATCTGGTTACGCTCGCAAAAATGTTGTTCAGTGTTTTCATAGTATTAGATTTTATCTATAGTACTTCAACACTGCCATCACCCTTTCGGTTTATTTGAACCTATCTTACCTCATCTCTGATATGGCCTGTTCTTAGACGGGGTCTTATTTTTTTAACAAGCAATTTGAACATCTTTGTGATACAGCGTTTCTTATAAAGGGTTTAGGTTAAATTATTTCACAACACTTTCCAGAAGCCACCTTTTGCTGAGCCAATACGTTGGATGCGACTCTGTGATTTAAGTTTTGAAAGTTGTTTTTCGATGCCTTTAGTGGATAGGCCGATTTCTTGTGCGAGTGTTTTTGTTGAATGTTTGGGATTTTCGCGGAGCAGTTCAATAATCCGTTCGTCTGTTTTTAGCTTCACGGTTTGTCTAATTGGCAAATCTTCACCTATAGACTCCTTGAAGTTATTAATATCCGTGGTCAGATGCCTAATCATTGTCTGAGTCATATAGTTGCGGAAGATTGATAAATCCTCTTTTTCGCGGGTTTCAACCAAGGCCTTTATATAATCCTCTTTGTCCTCTGAAAAGATTCGGGAAGGTATCAGGTTATACTCAAATTGAAGCCAGTTCATGACCAATCGGGCCATCCTGCCATTTCCGTCCGCCCATGGATGAATTGTTACAAGATTAAAATGCGCATCAAAACTCATGTCATAAAGTTCCTGCATCGACATCTTACCGGCGTTTTTACGCTGCTCATTCAGACCTGCACAAAATTCCTCCAACTTTGCCGGCACTTTATTAAAACTCATATATGACTTTCCGCCGACGCCGGCTGTAACATTTAGAAGTCTCAAATCACCATTAGCAGAGGAAAAGTCACCCAATGCCGTGTGATACTCCGAACCGGTATTTTTCATCGTCAAGGCCGACAATTCCTTCAGACCTTTTGTAGTTATGTCAATATGATTGCGTGCAAAAAACAATGTCCGCTCATAGGCCGCTTTCAGATCAAGATTCATATTCTGTTCGATAAGACTCTTGCCCTTTAAGGTTATGCCATTATCGAACATTATCTGATTTTCCACTTCCGTTATAGTCGAGCCTTCAATAGCCGTGGAGTGTGTGATTATCGAGTACAGATAAAACTTATCATAGTCCAATTGTTGGTCTATTCCGAGACTGCGGTATCTCCCTACTAATTCTTCAAGTTCAGTCGCCATAGGGCATATTTTTTTGCAAAGATAAGCATTTTTCTCCCTACTTTTTACTGTTTACACCCTACTTTCTCCGCTATCACCCTACTTTTCCAAGATGAATTACTAGTAATTGAGGTTTAGTGCGAATAAAATGAGCTGAAATGAAAGGGGGGGATTGGTCAGTCGAAGATGCCCTCAACGGCTTCGTCGGCACCGGAGTCGTCAGAAGAAGTACCGGTGTACCACATCTGTCCCCCGCACGGCGAGAAGCCGTCGGGATAGACAAACTTGCTGTCCTGGGAGTAGGGGAGTTTCTTGTCCGCATAGACCTTCTGCATATAGAGTCCGTACACCGGCAGGGCGGCGCGTGCACCCTGACCGAGCGCCATCGTGTTGAAGTGGATGTAGCGCTCCTCGCCGCCGATCCAGACTCCCGTGACGAGGTCGGGCGTGAAGCCGATGAACCATGTGTCGGAGTTCGAGTTGGTCGTTCCGGTCTTGCCTCCCATTTCGGCCGAGATGCCGTAGCGGCTCCTCAGGCTTGTCGCCGTACCCTCATTCACTACATTCGTCAGCATCGACAGCATCTTGAATGCGGCGTCTTCTGAAAGCACCTCTGTCCGGTGAGGATTGGCCGAATAGATGACGTTGCCCTGATTGTCTTCAATTCTTGTGACGAAGACGGGATCAGTCCGGACTCCTTTATTGGCAAAAGCCGTATATGCGGCCACCATGTCGCGCACGGGGACGTCGACCGTTCCGAGACACAACGGCATCGTGGCCTCGATATAACCCGTCAGTCCGAACATCCTCATCTTGTTGGCAAGATTGATCGGCTGCAGTTCAGCTATCAGTCTCGCCGAAATCCAGTTATTCGATTGCGTCAGAGCCCATCTGAGGTCTACCATCTGGCCGATTCTCGACGAGCCGCTGTTTCTCGGAGACCAGTTGCCGAAGGTCGGCTGCGAATTGAGGAAGGTTGAGCAGGGCGTGAAGTCCTGTTCCATCGCCAGCGAATACAGGAACGGCTTGGCAGTCGATCCGATCTGCCGCTTTCCGGTCGACACCATGTCATACTGGAAATGATAGAAGTCCGGACCACCGACATAAGCTTTGACATATCCGTTGTGGGGATCCATGCTCATCAGTCCGACCCGAAGAATCGAGCGCATGTAGAGCAGTGAATCGTAGGGGGTCATCGTTACGGTTTTTGTCCCGGGAACAAAACGGGTGACTCCGTCGGCCCCTCGCTCCTTGGCCCATGTGAAGACATCCATAGTATAGGGAACGTGGAAAGCCTTTTCCATCTCGGCCTCGGACATGCCGGCGAGCTTCATGACACGCCATCTTTCTGTCTGACGCATAGCATTGCGGATCAGCCGTTTGACTCCGGCTGTGGTCAGCTCGCTCTGGTTCGTGGTGTACGGTCCGTATGGATTTGAACGCTTCTCCTGGGTGAAGGCCGGCTGAAGGGTCCCTCCGAGGTGCTGGTTGACAGCCTCTTCGGCAAACGTCTGCATGGCGACATCGATGGTCGTGTAGATCTTCAGGCCGTCCGTGTACAGGTTATATGGTTTTCCGTCAGGTTTGGGATTCTTCTCGATCCACCCATACAGCGGATTCTGCTCCCATTGGGTGGAGTCGGTGTTGTAGTTGCCCCAGGCTATGTTGTAGGCCATTGTCGACTCAAAGTCCTTGCGCTCGGGGCGGACCGGTTTCTTTGCGGTCATCAGATGGCGTATCTCTTCACGAAGATATGGCGCGTAACCCTCCCTGTGGTCCACCTTATGATAATCCAGAGCGAGAGGCAGCTGTTTGAGTGAGTCGGCTTCGGCTTTTGTCAGCTTGCCGGCTTTCACCATCTGGTCCAGCACTACATTGCGCCGGTTCAGTGTCCTTTCGGGGTGTCTCAGCGGATTGAAATAGGAAGGGTTCTTCAGCATGCCGATCAGCATCGCGGCCTCTTCCGCCTTCAGGTTCCCCGGTTCCTTTCCGAAATAAACGTTGGCGGCCGTCTTGATTCCCACAGCATTGTTCAGGAAGTCAAAACGGTTGAGATACATGTTGATGATCTCGTCTTTGGTATAGAACCGTTCGAGTTTGATGGCAATCATCCACTCGATCGGTTTCTGCATCATTCGTTTGATCTTGTTGTTGGATGGCTGTGAATACAGCTGTTTCGCGAGCTGTTGAGTGATTGTCGAGGCTCCTCCGGCCGATTCCTGACGGAGGAGGAGGGTCTTGAATACCGAACGGCCGAGGGCCCGGAAGTCAATGCCTGAATGATCCTCGAAACGAACATCTTCCGTAGCTATCAGAGCGTCAATCACGTATGGTGACACCTTATCATAGTCGGTGTAGACCCGGTTGCCGGCTCCGGCAAAGTAACGGCCTAACTCTGTCTTGCCGTCGGAGGCGATCAGTACCGATGCGAGCTTGTCGTGCGGATCCTCAAGTTCTTCGATCGGGGGCATGTATCCGATCACTCCGTTGTAGATCAGCAGGAGAGAAAGCGCTATAAGCGCACCGAGTGAAAGAAAGGAGATCCAGAGCCAGCGGACGATCTTCTGTGAACGTGTGAGCCCTTCCGTATTTGGAGATATCTTATTCTTGATGTTCATGACAAGGTTTTCGGAGACGTTTTTCAGGCGTCTCTATTTACGCAAAAATAGCGAAAAAACAAATATCAGCAAAATCACATTTCCTGTGCGATGGAG
>CAYMTQ010000108.1:1892-5998 GCA_964393395.1 uncultured Sangeribacter sp. | reverse complement strand
ACGACCCCGAGATTACAAATCACGTGCTCTGGCCAACTGAGCTAAAGAGGCATCTGACTCCGGATTTCACAACTCAAAAAGCTGTTCCCGAAATTCGACTGCAAAGTTACACCAAAATTTGAAACCTACCAAACAAAACGACAAAAAAATTCTAAAAATTTTTGAAAGGCCTCCCCATTCACTTCTCCGCCCTTTTCGTTATTCCTCTTATATCTTTTATTCTCAGTCTATTATCATGCTCCTAATCTCATTTCATCACAACCATCATTAAACAACATGGACCGGAAGCAATCCTCCGGCCCATGTATTTTTCGATATATAGACACAACCTTACGGTTACTCTACCGTCACTGACTTAGCCAGATTTCGGGGCATGTCTACATTTTTACCTTTATTGATTGCTATATAATATGAAAGCAGCTGCAGCGGAATACTGGTGATGATGGGCGTCAGGCACTCGGGAACCGCGGGAACCTCAAGTACATGATCCGCAAGCTTGCTGATTTCAGCATCTCCCTGCGTAACTATGGCGATCACCGAACCCTGACGGGCCTTCACCTGCTGGACATTGTTGACGATCTTCTCGTAAAGATGATCGTTCGGAGCGATGATTACACTCGGCATTTCGGCGTCGATCAAGGCGATGGGACCGTGCTTCATTTCAGCTGCCGGATAGCCCTCGGCATGAATATAGGAGATCTCCTTAAGCTTCAAAGCACCTTCGAGCGCGACGGGATAGCTGTATCCGCGACCGAGGTATAGGAAGTTGCGGGCATAAGTATAGATCAGTGAGAGATGCTTGATCTTTTCATCAAGCTTCAACACCTCCTCGACAAGATCCGGAATCTGGAGTATGTATTTGCCCAGCTTCTCCTCTTCCTCTGCTGACAGGTTTCCGCGGAGACGTCCGACAGCAAGCGCGATAAGCGTCAGAACCATAACCTGACCGGTAAATGCTTTTGTCGAAGCGACACCGATCTCAGGACCGACGTGGATATATGTTCCGGAATGGGTCTCCCGTGGAATGGAAGAGCCGACCACGTTGCTGATACCGTAGACGAACGCTCCCATCTTCCGGGCAATCTGGATAGCCGCCAACGTGTCTGCGGTCTCACCGCTCTGGGAAATTGCAATCACGATATCGCGGTCATCAAGAACAGGATTGGAATAGCGGAATTCGCTTGCATATTCCACCTCAACCGGAATACGCGCCATGTCCTGGAGCAGATATTTGCCGAGAAGAGCTGCGTGCCATGATGTTCCGCAAGCGACGATCACGATACGTTTCGCATTCAGGAATTTCTCTTTGTTGTCACAAATACCGTTGATACAGATCTTCCGCCCTTCTTCAATCACACGTCCTCTGATACAGTCGCGCAGCGTGTTCGGCTGTTCGAAGATCTCTTTGAGCATGAAGTGAGGATAACCACCCTTTTCAAGCTGCGAGATACTCATCTGGAGCTCGGTGATGTTAACGTCAGCCTCTTCGTTCTCAAGAGTCAGCAGCTTCAAGGGTTCGCCTTTCCTGATCACAGCGATCTCACCGTCCTTTACATACACTACATTCTGTGTATATTCCACAATAGGTGTCGCGTCGGACGCAAGGAAGAACTCACCCTCGCCCACACCGATCACCAGAGGTGAACTCTTGCGCGCGGCGATGATCTGATCCGGATTATCTTTCTCGATCACAGCGATGGCGTATGCACCGATCACCTCCTTCAGCGCCTGGCGGACAGCATCGAGAAGAGAGCAGTTATTGGTCAGGCGGATATACTCGATCAGCTGCACCAGCACCTCGGTGTCTGTCTCCGAATGAAACTGACATCCGTGTTCGATAAGAGCATCTTTCAGTACCTTATAGTTTTCAATGGTTCCGTTATGAACCAGTGCAATCCGGCCATCCTCGCTGAAATGGGGATGTGCATTATGATCAGAAGGTTCACCGTGAGTAGCCCAACGGGTATGGGCAATTCCGACTTTTGCTTCGAGACGTTTGTCTTTGCAATAATCCTCGAGATTGCTGACCTTGCCCCGGCTTTTATAAATACTCAATGTCCCGTCGGGAGCCTCAAGGGCCACTCCGGCACTGTCATATCCGCGATATTCAAGGCGATGAAGTCCTTTGATCAGAATATCATAGACATTTCCGTCACCTATATATCCTACAATTCCACACATTTTGATGCAGGTTTGTTAGTTGTCTTCACAATCATGATTTCTTTGCTAAGCCAACTAAATTTATTGACTAAAATTGAAAGTATTCAGTAGCCATTTACCCGATCCACAAGCAGTTGTATCTGAAAACACTGAAGTGGAGACTCCCTTTGATGAAATAAGACTCCGACTTTTTCAGGACAGAATTTCCGGCAATGGACCGGATCATGCGGCTTCTTATCAAGACAGGCGCACAACCCGAAGGCTACTTTATTATTACGCACAAATATAGTAAATATTGCCGGAATCAGCAAGTTCCGATGAACTTGCCAATTTATAATTTCAATAACAAACCAGCTTCACCCACATGCTATAGTATAGTTACAAAAAAAATCAGCTCCGACCGATTGATCCGGTCGGAGCATATATTGTTAGCGCAAGATTGTGTGAGTTTATTTCATGGCCGGCTGTCTGTCTCAGCATAGAAGATGCCACGTCAGTGACGCTGCGGAGAGAAGCCGGACTGATAGGATCAGGTTCCCGGTTCAAGTCTCAAGTTTCTCTCAGGTATCAGATTTAAAGATAGAGGTCAGTGCAATTCCCACTAAGGTTCTCATGGTTCCTCGCCCTGCGCCTCCCTCCGCCTGCGTCAACGTTCTCTCTTCACAGAGAGCCGTTTTTCACGATGTCAGTGTCAGTTTTCAGTATTATGTATCTTTTTCCTCCCCCGGGGATTCCGTTCTGCTAACCCGATATGACGGTCAGACGGTTCAGAACCCCTTTTTGATATCACAAAGTTAATACTTTCCGACACCTAATCCAAATCTTTTTTAAAGCAAAATATCCTCAAAACCCCACGCACATATCAACACAAGCTTACATTTTGACATATTTTGACCTCAAAAACCCGATTTCAACGTTATTTTCTGTCATTTTGCTATTTTTGACCGAGCACGCGCACCGACAACTATGTTTAATAACATCAAATTTTCGCGGTCTGAAGCACAAATCAATTAACGGCCGGCTTCTAATTTATGGTCAATTAAATTGACAGCCGGTCTCAAATTTACGGTTGGTCTCAAATTTACGCCCGGTCTGTAAATCGAACCCCGCAGTCTGATCTGACGTTAACATAAGAAAACTAATTTATGACCGGATATATTTCTGTAGGTGTCTTTATTGACGGTGGCTATTACGCCAAAGTTAACCGGGCCCTGAAAGGCATCGAAAGTTCAATTATAAGAGTGAAGTCTCTGTTCAATTTCATCACGACACGTCTCGCGATGGAGGAGGACATTAACCCAAACGACTGCCAGATCACCGAAGCCCATTATTTCCGCGGCCGATACCGTGTCAAGGAAGCATACGATAAACACCTATTATATAATGAGAGGAAGTTTGAGGATTCTCTGATCGAAAACGACGTGATCTTTCACTACAAGCATCTCCGCGAAGTCGAAAGAGAAGGCGAGGTACAGGTGATCGAAAAGGGCGTTGACGTATGGTTCGCGCTCGAAGCTTACGAACTGGCGACATTCCGGCATTTCGATTACGTAATCCTGATAACAGGCGACGCCGACCATGAGATGCTTGTCCGCAAGCTGAAAGCTCTCAAGATCAAGACGGTGCTCCTCACATGGAACCTAACGGATGTCGATGCTACTTCTCCCCTTCTGCGTGAAGAGGCAGGCCATCATTGGGAACTGTCCGAAATACTTGAACAGTATCCTCGCCTTCGTCGCGAACTGCTCTATAAACTCCGTGACCCGGCGACTATTCCGTCAGCAGACGGTTTCTGAAGAAAAAATTCACCCGATCAATTCTCTCTGTCCGGACTGACTTGTGACTTTTAAGGTCCGTAGGGTCCTTAAGGTCCTTAAACTCCCTAAACTCCTTAAACTCCTTAAGGTCCTTAAACTCCTTAGTCCTTAGACTTCTTAGAGTCCTTA
>CAYMTQ010000108.1:0-1792 GCA_964393395.1 uncultured Sangeribacter sp. | reverse complement strand
AAAAAAACAAAAGTTGCGGTGTGTCAAAAGACACACCGCAACAATAATCTTTAGGCTTATCAATACTCTCAAGCCTTCATATCTGCAAGGCGACGCAGAATGTCGCAGAGGAAATCCCAGAATTTCGCCACAGAGGGGATATTGGCTTTCTCGCTCGGCGAATGGATATCTTTCAGTGTCGGACCGAAGCTGATCATGTCAAGTCCGGGCATCTTCTCCAGGAAGAGTCCGCATTCGAGTCCTGCATGAAGGGCCTCGACTCTGGGCTTCTCACCGAAGAGCTTCTCATAGCTCTCTTCTGCAACCCTCAGCACACGGGAATCAGGATTGGGAGCCCAGCCTACGTATGTGTCATCGAAAGTGACATCATATCCGATCATGGTAAAGAGAGCTTTGATCCGGTCTGCAATCTCATCGCGGCGGCTGTCGACCGAAGATCTCTGATGGACCGTAACCGTCACCTTCTGAGCCTCGCGGTCGCATTTGATGCTGGCGAGGTTGCATGAAGTCTCAATCAGTCCCGGAACAGCGTTTGACATTCCCTGAACTCCGTTCGGGCAGGCAAACACTGCGGCAATAAGACGATCCGATTCTCCTTTATCCCAAACCATTTCGCAGGGTTCGGTCTCCTTGCACTCAACCGTGAAGTCTTCGCCCTCGGCAAGATGGAATTCTTCAACCAGGACTTTCTTGAACTCTGCAGCCATTTTGTCGAATTTCTCGACTTCTGACGCAGGCACACCTACGACCGCATGTGCCTCACGCGGAATAGCATTGGCCAGTCCGCCTCCGTCGATCTCTGCCACATATACAGGGAAAATTCTGTTTGCCTCCCAGAGGAAACGGCAGAGCTGCTGGTTGGCATTGGCACGTCCGAGTCCGATCTCCATTCCCGAATGACCACCTTTGAAGTGGTCAACTCCGAAACGGCGCCAAGCGAGTCCCTCCGGCGCACCTTCGAGAACGTATGAGCGGGTGGCGAGGGTGACCTTACCGCCGGCACAACCAATCACGAGCTGGCCATGTTCCTCGCTATCGAGGTTCAGCAGGATATCGCCTTCGACGAAACCGGGTTCGAGACCATTCGCTCCGATCAGTCCCTGCTCCTCATCGACAGTAAACAGAACGGAGACGGGACCGTGAACGAGAGAATCATCAAGAAGCACAGCCATGCCGGCCGCGCATCCCATTCCGTTGTCCGCACCGAGTGTGGTGCCGTCGGCGCGCACCCAGTCTCCGTCAACGATAGTCGTAATCGGGTCGTTCAGGAAGTCGTGCACCTTGTCACCTCTTTTTTCCGCCACCATATCCTGGTGACCCTGAAGGATGATGCGGGGTGCATTTTCATGACCGGGAGTAGCGGCTTTGGTCATCACAACGTTGCCGACCTTGTCCGTACGGACCGGAATATCATGTCGAGTTGCCCAGTCCACGAGAAACTCCTTCATCTTGTCGAGATGATGTGTCGGACGGGGAACTTTTGTTATTTCATCGAAGCATTTCCAAATAAGCTCCGGCTTGAGATCTGTAATTTTCACGGTTTAGAATTTTATCTATCTATTTATTGATTTTAATTTTTCTGATTTGTCCACCAAATCAGTGAGCCCGGATTCCGTTTAACCCGTCAGTGAGATTTGCCCTTCCGGCTCTTTGCTTTTGAAGCGGGAGTAGCTTTGGTGGCAGGAGCCGCTTTTGCTGCAGGGGCTGCCTTTGTGGCGGAAACCGCTTTTGCTGAGACAGCTGTTTCCTGAGCCTTGAATTTCTTGTATGCATTGGCCATCTTCGTGTGATA
>CAYMTQ010000107.1:0-6201 GCA_964393395.1 uncultured Sangeribacter sp. | reverse complement strand
GAGATCGCCACCAGAATGGCCGATGAACTTGTGTCCAAGAGCACAGTGACTTTAGGAGCCTACAATCCGGCCAACAATACACTGTCGATTGAGTTTGACAATATGCCCCCGATCTACTTGACGGTGCCCGAAAAAGATGTCGCTGATTTTATGGATGTCTCAAATCTTGAATTCAGAAATCCTCTTTACGGCGTCACGCGTGATGACAAGTTCGAACTCATATATGCGACCGTTTACAACCGTTCCACCGGCAAATCATACGAATTCAACAACCGGGAAAGAAGAGCTCTGGACTATTTATATGCCTCGGATGATTTTGTGCCGATTGAATTGGTGAGACAATCCGGAATGGAAGAATTCAAACTGACAGGCATCAGAAACAGTGTGGTCAGGAAAGCGAGACAGGACAATTTGATTTCCGACCATACCGATATAGATGTCAGCACCAATATCGTGACTGACGTGGATCCGGAAGGAAAGCCTATCACGAATTATAAAGTTAATTTCAAGTACACCGTAGACGCCGGCTATTCTGCAAAAGAGGACTTCCCGGCAGGAAAATATCAGATTGCTCAGTCCAACGCCGCGAATTCAATGCTCCAGATCGTGACTCAGGCTTTCGCAAATGATTTTGCACAGTATATCCAACCCGGAAAAAAAGTGGCCATAAAGATAACCGGCTCAGCCGATGCCCTTCCCATAACCGGAAAAATCGGATATGACGGCTCATTCGGTGAGTTTGTCAACGAGCCTTTCCTGTTAGGAGACGATCTGGCCACTATCACACTGACAAGCACCGAAGGTATACGTAATAATGAGCAATTGGCCTTTGCAAGAGCTGTAGCTGTCAAGAACTATATTGCCAATCATATCCGTTCTCTTGACTCAATGAATAACGACTATACCTATTGTGTCGAAGTGTCTGACAAAAAAGGTGGGGAATACAGACGTATCAGTGTGGAGTTCACATTTGTTGATGCCTTCTAAATAAGTCATGATGAAACGGTTTTGCGCGATTATCTTATTTCTTGTGACACTGTTGTCATGGCCCTCGGCTGCCGTCGCCTCGGTTGCAGATCCGAATGTCTATATAAACGAGTATAACAGACTGGTTGGAGCATCAGAAGAAAACTCCAAGACATATGATTATCTTCTGTCTGTCTACAATGAATGTTATCCGGTACTGAACAACTCCGGCAGTTCCTATTCCGACAACCGGAAAGCGACGGCTACCCTTAAATGGCTGTTCCCATATCTGATGAACGGAGCTTTCTTCCATTCCGAGCATAATAATCAGACAAAAGCCCTGAAGTTTGCCGAAGCATACGTCGATACCTATATTAATCCTTCGATGAAGTCGGCCGGACTGACCGTAAATGAGCTCTATCCTACATTAGCATATTTTGCCGCTTCAAACAATTATAATAAGAAAAATTACGATAAGGCGATCATCTATCTCGATGCATATATAAAGTCTGGTGATACAAAAAACCTGACCGACGCATTCAACTTTACTGCCAAGGCCTATATAAACACGAACAGAGACGGAGAAGCCAAACAGATCTTGATTTCAGGTCTGAATCTTTTTCCGACAGATCTGCAGATGCTGACAACGATAATCAATCTCTTGGCCGAGACAAAAAATGATGATCTGACTTTACAGAAATATATTTCTCAAGCACTGCGGTATCGGCCCAATGAAATAGGCCTCCTCAATATTCAGGCTCAATTGTATGAGCGGCACCAGGATTTTGAGAATGCGGCCGAATTCTATCAGAGGTTGCAGACCCTGAAACCAAATAACCTTGAAATCGCCAGACATTTAGGAATAAATCTATATAACTCGGGAATCCATACCATTAATTCGGGCGGTTCCAAAACTCTCGCACAGCGAAAACTTAAAGAGGCCGCGAAAATACTTTCTGACGTTGTCATCAGTGATCCGCTCGCGATCAACTATATCTATGCTTTGGCCAACACCTATAGTCTTCTTGGAGATAAAAGAAATCTCGAACAGATGAATTCCAAAATCGCTGCTTTGGGAAAAACTCCTGTCTCAGGGAACTTCACTCCTCAGGTAATGGCTGTCAGCAATGATCATGTTTCTCCTTCTTCACTCCCTGCCGTTCAAACTCCTGCTGCCGCCCCTGTAGCCCGGACAAAACCGGAACCGGCAAAGAACAATCAGACTGTACCTAAAATAACGGTTTCAGATGTCGATACAGATATTCCCGTCACTAACTACAGGAACAACAATACATTCGCTGTCATTATAGCCAATAATGACTATAAGAAGGTTGCAAACGTGGATAATGCAGAAAATGATGGCCGAATCTTTGCCGAATACTGCAATAAGGTATTGGGCATCCCGCAAAGCCATATCCGGACTCACTATAATGTAACATACGGTGAATTGCTTGATGCTGTCGAAGATATAAAATCAATCGCAAAGGCTAAAAGAGGAGACCTTGATGTCATCTTTTACTATGCGGGTCATGGTGTGCCTAATGAACAGACCAAGTCGGCCTATATTCTGCCAGTAGATGCCGACGGAAGACAGATGAGACTCTGTTATCCTTTGAATGAACTGTACTCCGAGCTCAATGAAATGAACGCCAATAAAACTTTGGTTTTCCTTGACGCATGCTTTTCGGGGGCTACCCGTTCTGCGAATGAAATGCTTCTGTCCGCACGCAGTGTGGCCATTGATGTTGATCCGGATGAAGTCGAGGGGAAGCTCGTGATATTCAGCGCCGCAACAGGAGACCAGACAGCGCTGAGCTATGATGAGCAGAACCACGGGATGTTCACATACTTTTTGCTGAAACGACTGAAAGAGACCAAGGGAAACATTGATCTGGGTGAACTGGCCGACTACCTGAGCGAAAATGTTGCCCTTGAATCTCAGCTTAAAAACAAAAAGCAACAGACGCCGACAGTTACCGCAGGGAGTGAATACGGAATTTCAACTTGGAAAAATCTCAAGCTCATAAAATAAAGAATACTCAACTATAATCTCAACACTGATGAAAAAACTTTTCCTGCTGATGACATTGGTCATCTGTGCGTTAGGGTTGAATGCCCAGAACACGAAGGTCATTACCGGTGCGGTAATCGACAAATATGGCAATCCTCTACCTAATGCACTCGTTGAAGCAACAGGGGGCGCGGAAAGCGTCACAACCGATGCTGACGGTTCCTTCCGGATCGAAGTTCCAATCTGGCTCAAATCACTGACTGCAAAATATGCCGGAGTCAACGATAAAACCATCAAGCTCAACCACAGAAACCAGGTCATCTTCGAGATGAAACCCAAGACCGGCTCCTGGTTCCTCGATCTGGCATACACCGCTACCTTTACTCCGGATTATTACACCGGATTAGGTCTTATGGGCGGTTATCTGGGCAATTGGGGTGGATACGCAAAAATACTAATGGCTATAGGAGCACAATCTGCTTTTCACTCTATGACCGTAGGGGTGATAAAACAAGTATCGAAACCCATATACCTTTATTTAGGAGCCGGTTTTGGCGAAGTTGAGCATCGCTGGAAACATAATAATCATTATGATTATTGGGACGGAGCAGGTGGTGTGATTGACGTTGGCGCACTCTACAAAATAAATAAGATAAATTTTGGTATCGGGTATAGCATAGCTATTGGTGATTATACTAACCACTCTCTTCAGCTTTCTGTCGGTTATTGCTTCTGACAGCGGGAGAAACTCAAGTCTGAAATAAACTCCAAATCTCAACACTGATGAAAAAACTTTTCCTGCTGATGACTTTGGTCATCTGTGCGTTAGGGTTGAATGCCCAGAACACGAAGGTCATTACCGGTGCGGTAATCGACAAATATGGCAATCCTCTACCTAATGCACTCGTTGAAGCAACAGGGGGCGCGGAAAGCGTCACAACCGATGCTGACGGTTCCTTCCGGATCGAAGTTCCAATCTGGCTCAAATCACTGACTGCAAAATATGCCGGAGTCAACGATAAAACCATCAAGCTCAACCACAGAAACCAGGTCATCTTCGAGATGAAACCCAAGACCGGCTCCTGGTTCCTCGATCTGGCATATTCCGCGAATTTCGGAGCTCCTCACTACTATAGTGGATTAGGTCTTATGGGTGGTTACCTCGGTAATTGGGGAGGATATGCAAAAGTTACATTAGCCTTAGGAACAGATGATTACGACGCTTTGCCGTCTGCTACTGTTGGCGTAATTAAGAAAGTAGCTACACCTATATACCTTTATTTAGGAGCAGGGCTGTCCCCAGCATTTTGTATGGATGATTATTATGAAGAATACTGGGATTATACTTATTCTGCAATGGTGGACATAGGCGCAATCTACAAAATAAATAAGATAAATTTTGGAATTGGATATAGCATAGCTATCGCACGGCACAATAACCACTCTCTTCAGCTTTCTGTCGGTTATTGCTTCTGATCGTATATGAACCTTCGGTTGATTCTGTCCATTTTAGTTGCTTTCGCAGTTTGCTCTGCCTCCGCTAAAACTAAGACTGTCGAGGGCCGGTCGCTTTTTTATATACCGTCGACTATGACCCGTGTTCAGGCAGAAGAGGAAGCGATCAGACGTGCGAAAATTGATGCGCTGAACAAGGCGTTCGGCAATTTGATGATGGCATCCAACGTGTCAATCGTAACTGAAAATGACGAACATTTCTACAGCAATGGCTTTGACCTCGTCAAAGGAGAATGGATAGAGACAATCGGAAAACCCGAAATCACAACAGGTCTTGATGGAGAGGAGGTATTCCTTTCCGTCAAGATTAAGGGAAAAGCGAGGGAGAAAAAATCAGCTGATGTTGATATTTCAGCCAGGATTTTGCGTAACTGCACTACAGTGAATTGCGAAGCGTCCGAATTCAGAAACGGGGATAAGATGTATCTGCACTTCTCAAGCCCTGTCGACGGCTATCTGAGCATTTACCAGCACGATCCTATAACCGATATGGTTTTCTGTCTGTTACCTTATCGGAAAGATGGCTCCGGAAGTCAGATAATAGACCATGATAAGGAATATGTTTTCTTTTCGAAATCTTCTTCTGAGAATCCGAAAATCGTTGATGAGTATAGACTTGGGTGTGAGGAGGACGGAGAAGTGAACACCATCTACATCATCTTCTCTTCCAATGTGTTTTCCAAGTCAAAGACAGAATCGACAGACCGATATACTCCCCGCAATCTTTCTTTCAGGGACTTCGAAACATGGAAAGCCAAAAGTCAGGCTCAGGATCCGATGATGCAGGTCGTCGCCAAAAACATCATCATCCGGAAATGACATCCTGAATATCGCCAAATTTAAACTCGATACCACAAAAAGTTTACGGGTATAGTCGAAAGAAACAACAAAATCGTCAAATCTTTCGACTATACCCGTAAAGATTTGACGATATAAGGTCTTAAAAGTCCATGTTCTGTATTCTCTTCTTGATAATGTCAACGATTACGGTTGAGTAATCCGACTTGTCATAGAGATCAATCAAATAAATGTCTCCGCAATCTTCAGAAACAAGAATCGTGTAGGTTATCACTCGCGCGCCACCGGATTTGCCACGTCCTTTGGAGTTGATAGCCATACGTATCTTCCGAATGCCGGGGCTTAACTCATCTCCTTGCAACGGGTTCTTTTTCAACTCATCCGTAAAGTTTTTAAAATCTTGCTTGAATGAACGATACCTCTTGGACAATTGCTTCATGCTCTTGAGGCACTCTGGAGTGATGTGAATTTCAAAGTTCATTGAGAGCCTCGTCTATAGTATAGCCTTTCATTTTACCTTCACGTATCTGCCGAACCTGATCCAGGCCACGGTTAATGCGCTCAACAAGACTATCCTCCTCAGAAATCGGTACAATCTTGAAATTACCTACTCTGGAGGTAAGCATTACAGTCTGTCCATTTCGTGCCGCACTCAGAACCTTTGTCTGATTGGCTCTAAACTCTCTTGCCGATACTACACGCATATGAAAAAGTTTTTGGGTTTCTATTTTTGCAAAGATAACATTTAGATACCATTTTGGTACACATCATCGACACTTTTTAACATATATTATGATGCGGAAACCGGGAAGGGGAGGGAAATGAAAAAGGTCGGAATCTTTTGGACTCCGACCTTGTGGGCGATTACGGATTCGAACCGCAGACCCTCTGTTTGTAAGACAGACGCTCTA
>CAYMTQ010000106.1:0-6336 GCA_964393395.1 uncultured Sangeribacter sp. | reverse complement strand
TGATGAACAGAGCGAGAGCCGAAACGATCACAGCGAAGAGAGCCACACCCTCGATAAGAGCGGCGATGACGATCATGTTCGAACGGATGTCTCCGGCAGACTCAGGCTGACGGGCGATTGCCTCCATGGCTGAAGAACCGATGCGACCGATACCGATACCGGCACCAATGGCTGCGATAGCGGCGCCGAGTGCTGCGCCGAGCTGAGCGAGGCCGAAGCCATCTGCGAAAATCATTGATAACATAACGAGTTAAGTTAGAATTAGTATGTTTTGAATTGAATTGTTTTTATCAGTTTTTTGCGGGAACAGCTTCAGTTGTCTGTGCCGCTGAGCTTTCTTCTGCCTTGTGGGCGGCATGTTCGTGACGCTCCGTGCTCATCGAGATGAAGATTGTCGAAAGCATTGTGAACACGTATGCCTGGATGAAGCTGACAAGAACATCAAGCAGAAGCATGAAGATGGAGAACAGAACCGAGATGACAACCGAAGCTCCCATGGCTGCGGCTCCGAATGCTGCGAAGATGAAGATCAGCAGCGTCAGCGTGATCACGATCATGTGACCGCCCATCATGTTGGCGAAAAGACGGACGCAGAGGGCGGCCGGTTTCGTGAACATTCCGAAAATCTCGATGAACTGCATGATCGGAAGAGGACACTTCAGGAACATCGGAACATCGGGCCAGAGGATCTCTTTCCAATAGTGCTTGTTGCCGTTGATGTTGGTGACGATGAATGTCATCACTGCGAGAACCAGAGTAATCGCTATGTTGCCCGTCAGGTTTGCTCCGCCGGGGAAGATCACGATCAGTCCGAGAAGGTTCATCACCAGGATGAAGAAGAAACATGTCAGAAGGAACGGCGCATATTTCTGGGCGCGGTCACCGAGCGTGTTCTTGATCACACCTGTATAGATGAAATCGACAAGCAGTTCCATGAAGCCCATTCCTTTGCGGGGAGCTTTCATGCCCTTGCGGCGGTAGTAACGGACAAGACCCATCACCATGAGGGTGACAACGATTGCAGATATGAAGAGTGCGAGAACATTCTTCGTGATCGAGATGTCGAATGTCCTGTATTCCCTGTACCAGACTTCGTTGCCGTCCGGGTCGTGGAATGCGACATATCCGGGGACGATTAGCTTGTGAGGATTAGTTCCGGCTGCGAGCAGTGAATCAGCCTGAGCCTTGACTTTGGCTTCTTCTGCAGCGTCAAGGGGGAATACCTCGACAACTTTGTTCGCGTTTTCGCTTACGTGGGGAAGAAGGAACATGTATTCCTTGCCGTCCTTGATCTCCTTGTGGATCACGGGGCTCAGGTATTCATGTTTCTTTCCGGTCTCCATGTTTTCCTCGACCGTAACCTCGGTGAGTCTGGATGAGGAGAAGCAGAACCATTTGCCATCTTCCGCTCTGACGATCACGGGAAGCGGAATTCGGTAGACATGGCTGAAGGGAACTTCCCAGCCATAGCCGTCGCCGAGATGGTGGAAAATGATTTCCTGAACATCAAGGTCTTTCTCTTCTTCCTCATCGTGTCCTGCTGCCAGAGCGCGGAACGGAGACATAACCGTCGCGACGAGGAGCAAAAGTATGATTGAAAGTTTCTTGTTCATTGGTCGGACGATTAATAGATGCAGACTGAGATTACGTTATTGTCAACATCGGCTATTCCCCCCTTGACCTGGATGGTCTCCTCATGGCCGTCTGGCGAACGGTACAGAATTTTGCCGGGGACCAGCACCGAGATAATCGATGCGTGGTTTTTCAGCACAGTGAATGCTCCCATCTCTCCGGGGAGAGTGACGAGTGTCGCTTCTCCTTTGAAAAGGATTTCACTGGCGGAGATAATTTCGAGTGTCATGCGGGTGAATTTTTGATTCCTCGGAGGTTCCCGTTTGCCGGTAACCTCCGGAATCCATAGGGAGAACAGTTTTTACTTTACGTCTGCGAGCATCTTCTTGCCCTTGGCGATAGCCTCGTCGATTGTTCCGACATTGAGGAATGCCTGTTCGGGATACTCGTCCATTTCGCCGCTCAGGATCATCTTGAAGCCGCGGATAGTCTCTGCAAGAGGTACCATCACACCGGGAAGACCGGTGAACTGTTCGGCAACGTGGAACGGCTGCGAGAGGAAACGCTGGGCACGGCGGGCGCGTGCGACAACGAGTTTGTCTTCATCAGAAAGCTCATCGACACCGAGGATCGCGATGATATCCTGAAGGTCGTTGTATTTCTGAAGAAGCTGTTTGGTCTGCTGAGCGACATTATAGTGTTCTTCGCCGATGATGTTCGGGTCAAGAATACGCGAAGTGGAGTCGAGCGGGTCGACGGCGGGATAGATGCCGAGCTCGGCGATCTTACGGTTGAGCACCGTGGTTGCGTCGAGGAATGAGAATGTAGTTGCCGGTGCAGGGTCGGTAAGGTCATCGGCCGGCACATAGATAGCCTGTACAGATGTGATCGAACCCTGTTTGGTAGATGTGATTCGTTCCTGAAGCGCACCCATCTCCGAAGCAAGGGTAGGCTGGTAACCTACGGCCGAAGGCATACGGCCGAGAAGTGCAGAAACCTCGGAACCGGCCTGTGTGAAACGGAAGATGTTGTCGATGAAGAGAAGGATCTCCTTACCGCCGCCGTCGCTGTCGCGGAACTGTTCGGCAACAGTCAGACCGGAAAGGGCAACGCGGAGACGGGCACCCGGCGGTTCGTTCATCTGACCGAAAACGAGTGTGGCCTGGGAGTTGTTGACCTCTTTCATGTCCACGTCGGCGAGGTTCCATTCTCCTTTCTCCATACCCTTCTCGAACTTCTCGCCATATTTCATGACGCCGCTCTCGATCATCTCTCTCAGAAGGTCATTTCCCTCACGTGTGCGTTCTCCCACGCCGGTGAACACAGAGAAACCGTTGTGGCCCTTCGCGATATTGTTGATGAGCTCCTGAATGAGCACTGTCTTACCTACGCCGGCGCCGCCGAAGAGACCGATCTTGCCACCTTTCGAATAGGGCTCGAGGAAGTCGATCACCTTGATTCCGGTGTAAAGGATCTCGGTAGAGATAGCGAGATCGTCGAATGCAGGTGCGGGCTGGTGGATGGAACGGAGATTTTCACGGTCAAGAGCAGGAAGGTGGTCGATGGCTTCTCCTGTCACATTGAGGAGACGGCCTTTCACCTGATTACCTGTGGGGACAGCGATCGGACGGCCAAGGTTCTCGACCTTCACGCCGCGACGGAGACCGTCGGTTGATTCCATTGCGACACAACGGACTGTGTCTTCGCCGATATGCTGTTCGACTTCAAGAATCAGTTCCTCGCCATTGTCACGCTCAACCTTGAGTGCGGCATAAATGGGGGGAATGTTCTCCTTGCCGCCTTCGAAGGTCACGTCGATTACGGGGCCTATGACTTGAGTCACTGTTCCTAAATTAGCGCTCATAATGATGTTGGGTTATGGTTAGGAGGTTAGGTGGGTGTTTTTTGATTAATTAGAAGTGCCAGCCGAAGGCAACGAAAACTGCCATCAGAATCAGGTTGGCCAGCGAGAAGGGCATCAGGTATTTCCACTCGAAAGAGAGCATGTGGTCAATACGGATACGGGGGAAAGTCCATTTGAACCAGATGATCACGAATGAAACGAAGAATGCCTTGAGAAGGAACCAGATGATACCGGGGATCCAGTTCATCACTTCATTGAATCCATCCCATCCCGGAACGTGGAAAGGCATCCAGCCTCCGAGGAACATCAGAGATGCGATTCCGGAAACGATGAACAGGTTGAGGTATTCAGCGAGATAGAAGAAACCGAAGTGGATACCGGAATACTCGGTGTGGTAGCCTGCGGTCAGCTCGTGTTCAGCCTCGGGAAGGTCGAACGGACCACGGTTTGTCTCGGCCGTTGCGGCGATCAGATAGATGATGAAGGCGATGATCGCGGGGATGTGGCCCCTGAACAGGAACCATGCCTTGTCCTGCTGAGCGACGAGCTCAGTGATATCCATTGTGCCGGCGAAGACTACGATAGACATCAGGGCGAGTCCGAGCGAGATCTCATAGGAGATCATCTGCGCTCCGGAACGCATGGCGCCGATCAGTGTATATTTGTTGTTCGATGCCCAGCCTGCGAGAAGGATACCGAGGACACCTACAGATGAGACGGCGAGTATGAAGAATATGCCGATATTGTAGTTGATTATCTGAAGCCCGCGTCCCCAGGGAAGACATGCGAACATCACAACCGAAGATGTGATCACGAGATAAGGGGCGAGCTTGAAGAGGAACCGGTCTGTACCTTTCAGGGAGATGAGCTCCTTGATCAGGATCTTGAACATATCGGCGAACACCTGAAGAAGTCCCCAGGGCCCGACACGCATCGGGCCGAGACGGCACTGGAACCAGGCGCAGAGCTTGCGTTCGTAAAGAATGTAGAACAGTGCGAGCAGAGCATAGGCGACGAGAAGGATGACGCCTATCACCACACACTCGATCAGGATCGCCGCCCATTCGGGCATGCATCCCAACAGAAGCTGGTTGAACCAGTTGGTTATAATTCCAAAATCAAACATGATGTATTGGTCAGTGTCAGTGTGTTTTTACTTCTGGTTTAGCGGTCGATGTCGGGAATCACAAAGTCGAGTGCCGCACCGATTGTGATAAGGTCAGCGATCATATTTCCGCGACAGCACAGATCCATGACTCCGACGAGATTGAAGCAGGGGCTCTGGAAGTGCACGCGATAGGGATTCTTCGAACCGTCAGATTCGATGTAGACTCCGAATGTTCCGCGGGATGCCTCGACCTGCTGATACCAGCGGCCGACAGGGAGTTTGATGACCTTCGGAATCTGCGCACGGATTTCACCTTCCGGAATATTGTCCACGAGCTGTTCAAGAATCCTGCAGGACTGCTCGATCTCTTTCATGCGGACCATGTAGCGTGCGTAAGAGTCACATCCTTTTTCCAGAACTTCTTCGAAATCAAGTTCGGAGTAAATGCTGTAGGGGTGTTTCTTGCGGCAGTCGCAGCTCCAGTTTGAACCGCGGCCCGAGGGACCGGTGATGTCATAATTGATCGCATCCTCTTTCGAAAGATGTCCGACATGGAGACGGTTGCGGGCGATGATATTGCCGGAGAACACCTTGTGATACTCCTTGAGAGCGCCCGGCATAACCTTGAGAAGCTCCTTGACGTCCTTTCGGAAATCGGGATCAAGGTCTGCAATCACGCCGCCGATCACATTATAGTTCATCGACATACGTGCGCCACATGTTTTCTCGAAGATGTTGAGCACCATCTCGCGTTCACGGAAACCGTAGAAGAACGCTGTGGTAGCTCCGAGGTCCATTGCCGTACATCCGAAGGAGAGCAGATGTGAAGAGATACGCATCAGTTCATCCATCATCACACGGAGAACCTGAGCGCGGCGGGGAACCTCGATTCCGAGAGCCTTCTCGATGCACATGCAGAGGCAGTGGCGGTTCTGCATTGCGGACATATAGTCCATACGGTCGGTGAAGTGGAGAGTCTGGGGATATGTGAGCCCTTCGCAGAGTTTCTCCATTCCGCGGTGGATATAGCCTGAAACGATTTCGACTTTATTGACGATCTCGCCGTCGACAGCCGCGCGGAAACGCATGACACCGTGGGTCGAGGGGTGCTGCGGGCCGATATTGACGACATAGTCATCTTCAGTGAAGATCTTTCCCTTGATCTCCTTTATCTTGCCGTTCTCATCCTCGACGTATGAAACGGTATCATCCTCGTTCTTTTCGTCGTCGAGACGGATGGGATTCAAGGCCGGATCGGCGTCATAGTCCTTGCGCAGAGGGTGACCCACCCAGTCGTTGCGAAGGAAGAAGCGACGCATGTCGGGGTGGTTGATGAATTTGATTCCGAAGAAATCATAAACCTCGCGCTCCTGGAAGTTCGCCACTTTCCAAAGGTCGCTGACCGAATGAATCATGGGATTCTTACGGTCTTCGACGGCAACCTTGACGGCAATTACCTCCCAGTCGTGGGGTGTGGATGTCAGATAGTAAACGACTCCGAGGCTTTCCTTCCAGTCCATGCCGACAACAGCCGTCAGCACGTCGAAGTTGAACTCGGGATTTTCCTTCAGGGTCTTTGCCAGAGAATACCAATCGGCATCGGGTACACAGACAGTCAGACATTCACCCTCTTCGAAAGTTACTGAGGGACAGATGGCGCTGATTTTGTCTTTTAAATCGCGTATATCGCTCATAATAGTTAGTTCGAAAGAAATTAATTAGTCGATCTGGCCCTTTTCCTCAGGATGTTTCTCGAAAAAGTCTTTGATTTTCTCCTGACGGTTGACGCCAC
>CAYMTQ010000105.1:0-6411 GCA_964393395.1 uncultured Sangeribacter sp. | reverse complement strand
TCGTCGAGCTGACGCTTCATTGTGAAGTGAGGAGCGATGTGGCCGATCGAACGCTTGATATACTGGATCCACTCCTCGCTGTAACCCTTGTAGTTTTTCTTGAAGTACAGAGGAACGATCTCGTTCTCGAGCATAGAATAGATTGTGGCTGCATCGAGTTTGTCCTGCTGAGCCTGGTCGGTGAAGGTGCGACGCTCCGTGAGGGCCCATCCGGCCTTCTCGTCAAACTTGTAACCTTCATACCACCATCCGTCAAGCACGGAGAAGTTGAGGACACCGTTCATCTCGGCCTTCTCTCCCGATGTGCCGGAAGCCTCGAGCGGACGGGTCGGAGTGTTGAGCCAGATGTCGACACCGGTTACGAGACGCTTGGCAACGATCATGTTGTAGTCCTCGAGGAAGATGATCTTGCCGAGGAACTGAGGCATCTTTGAGATCTCGACTATGCGCTTGATCAGACCCTGGCCGGCGCCGTCGGCGGGGTGAGCCTTGCCGGAGAAGATGAACTGAACGGGATACTGCTCATTGTTCACGATCTTCGCTAGACGGTCGAGATCGGTGAAGAGAAGGTGGGCACGCTTGTATGTTGCGAAACGGCGGGCGAAACCGATGATGAGGGCATTCGGATTGATACGGTCGAGGATACCCATGACCTGGGAGGGATCCCCCTGGTTAGCAAGCCATTTCTGCTTGAAGTCACTGCGGACAAAGTCGATGAACTTATTCTTCAGTGTCATTCGCATGTTCCAGATCTCGTCGTCAGCTACGTCGAAGATACCCTTCCATGCTTCGGGATTGCTCTGATCCTCAAAGACCTGCTCGCCGAGCTTGTCGGCATAGAAAGACTTCCACTCCGAAGCGGCCCATGTCGGCATGTGGACACCGTTGGTCACATAACCTACGTGGGATTCCTCCCATCCGTAACCTTTCCAGACACCGTTGAACATCTTCTTTGAAACCTCGCCGTGGAGCCAGCTGACACCGTTTGCCTCCTGACATGTATTCAGGGCGAAGACAGACATCGAGAAGCGTTCGTTGTGATCCTCGGGGTTTTCGCGGCCCATGGAAATGAGTTCATTCCATGAGATTCCGAGTTTCGCAGGATACTCACCGAGATATTTTCCGAAGAGCGATTCCTCGAAATAGTCATGACCGGCGGGCACGGGAGTGTGGACCGTATAGAGCGAAGAGGCGCGGACGATCTCCAGAGCCACATTGAAGGGAAGGTGGTCATTCTGGACATAGTCGGCGAGACGCTGAAGGTTCAGAAGCGCCGCGTGTCCCTCGTTTGCATGATAGATGTCGGTCTTGATTCCGAGCTTGTTGAGCATGTACATGCCGCCGATTCCGAGCAGATACTCCTGCTTCAGGCGGTTCTCCCAGTCGCCGCCATAGAGCGAGTGGGTGATCGAGCGGTCATATTCGGAGTTCATGTCGAAGTCGGTGTCGAGCAGATAGAGCTTCATGCGGCCGACATTCACACGCCATACATGACAATAGATTATGCGGCCAGGATAAGGCACTTCGAGGATCATCGGATTTCCGTCGGCCCCCATCACCTGCTCGATCGGGAGCTGGTCGAAATTCTGAGCCTCATAATTGGCGATCTGCTGGCCGTCGAGAGAAAGAGACTGCGAGAAATAGCCGTAACGATAGAGGAAACCGACAGCGGTCATGTTCACGCGGCTGTCAGAAGCCTGCTTGATATAGTCACCGGCAAGCACGCCGAGACCGCCCGAATAGATTTTCAGACAATTGCATAGGCCGTATTCCATTGAGAAATATGCGACAGACGGAATGTCGTTGCGCATCGGCTGCTTCATGTAGTTACGGAACTTTGCGTAAACGTCAGCGATACGGTCCATCATGGCCTTATCGTGAAGTATTTCCTGAACACGCTCGTAAGAGATGCGCTGAAGGAGCATCACCGGGTTTTCGCCGACCTTGCGCCAGATGTCGCGGTCAAGGGCGCGGAAAAGGGATTTTCCTTCACTGTTCCATACCCACCAGAGGTTCTTGCTCATTTCCTCAAGGGGCTTCAGCTCCTTCGGGAGCTCTGCGCTGACAGTCACGTTGTGCCATACGGCAGAGTTGCTGTCACTTACTCTAAGTTTCATGTTATTATACTTTTACTGAGATTATTCTTTCTTATTGTTCTTTGACGAAGATCATTATTACCGGTCTTCATCAGCGATTATTCTTATCCGCAAGAGGTTCCGGCTCTTCATAAATCGTGAGCCGTAAACACCGCGTAAATGAATCAATGATTTCTTTCGGCCGCTGATCGCAGGGCGATGCGGAACGCTTCATCATAATGGGAGAGGAAAAGACGCCAGTCCGCTTTCAGAGAGGTTGCTGTCGCCGAATTGCGCGCCTTTGATACCTCTTTCTCGGTTGCCCGTGCGTATGAAGCCGCAACAGAGGCGATTTTCTCAACAGTCTGATTATAATCGCGGTCATTGCGTTCAACAACCTCAACGCCTGTGTTGATGAGCGACGAAGAGAGTGAGCCGAGAACCCATTGTCCGAAACCGGCCTTGTCGGTGGTGATCGTCGGTACACCGAAGGCTACGCTCTCGAGGGGGGTGTAACCCCAGGGCTCATAATAAGAGGCAAAAACCGTGAGGTCAAGCGCCGGAAGGAGATCATAATATCCGATGTTTACGATTCCGTCATTCTCGTCGAGATAACACGGAATGAAGATTACCTTGGCATTGTCACCTCTTCCGAGACGCCCTTCACGTTCGAGCTCACCGATCCTCAGGCAAATCCTGTCCGTATCCTCGTTATTGAGCCGATGGGTCAGATAATCCGGCTGACATCCCTTCCGGCCCTCTCTCAGGGCCTCGACGAGCGAAGCGGAAGGTTCGCGCACCCATGCGGGAACGAGCACCAGAGCGAGCACTTCGCGACCTATGGTCTTCTCGCCCAATGAAGCCATTGCGTCGAGATAGACGTCGAGACCCTTGTTCCGGTATTCGTTTCTTCCCGAAGTTCCGATAATGAATGTATCTTCAGGATATTTTTTTCCTGTCAGTGCTTCGGCGATCTCCAGAATCTTCTGTCGTCCGATCTGGCGCTTCTTGTTGTATCTTGCTGTCTTGGGAACGAATTTCGGTTCAAAACCGTTCGGCGTGACAACTGCCGGGCGAATGTCGAGCAGCTGTGCGCACTCGCGGGCCGTCACCTCGCTGACGGCGGTGAAACAGTCGGACTGATGAGCCGCAGCCTTTTCAAGGGAGTGTTTAGACTCCATGTTCAGCTCGCGGGCCATCTGGTCACCGTTGTATCCGGTGAAATAGTCATACAGAGGCTTTCCGTTTCCGCAGATGGAGCGGCCGATTGATGTAGCGTGGGTCGTGAAGACTGTGGCGGCCTGGGGGAGATGGCTTTTCAGCCAGAGCAAACCCATTCCGGTTGTCCACTCATTGAAATGGCCGACAACCTTCGAAGCATCCACACGCAGGTATTCCGACACGGCTTTCATCACGATAGCGGAGGCCACGGCGAACGCGCAACCCTCGGCATAGTCGCCGTAAGCATGAAGTGAATCGACTCCGTATTTATCCCACATCTCGCCGAAGACGTCATTCAAAATTGAATATGCTCCCTTGAAGTCAACCAGAATCACAGCCGGGCTTCCCGGAATATTCCATCTTCCAGTGCGGATTCTCATTCCGTAAGGAAGCGGAATCCTGCTTGAAGCTGATTTCAGCATTGTCCGGCGCTCGATGAACACCGGGCTCGGATTGTCATCGGACCAGACGTCCGGACCGATGAAGATCAGATTATCTCCGAATTCCTCCTTGAGCATCCGGGCCTTCGTTGACAAAACGGTATATATTCCACCGATTTTGTTACATACTTCCCAACTGCACTCAAAAAGGAGTCCAATTGAATTGTTAAATTCTGACATTATCACTAATTTCAGTTTTCAAATCGTCAATTTGCCACTTTTATCTCCCTTTTGGACCGAGAGGGCAAAGATTCCAATTCAAAAACGTGCACAAATTTACCTTCTATCTTAAAAAGCTGACTTTTTGTTAATCGAAAACTAATTTTCTCAACTTTTAGTGAGACAAAGTTACAAATTAAATCACATACTTCCAAAGATTTTGATAAAAAGTAGCGATATGAGAAAAACGCACCGGACATCTCCGGCTCCGGTCGGGAGGTATCGTTTCGGTGCACGTCAGCGGAACGACACATAATGTTACAGGGTGGCTATACAAAAATATGTCAAAACATTTGGTCATATAGAAAAAAGGGCCTAATTTTGCCAACAAATCCTACCTGATATTTAGCATCATGAAAAAACACAATTTCTATGCCGGCCCGAGTATTCTGAGCCAGTACACAATCAAGAATACGGCCGATGCCGTCATCAATTTCGCAGACATGGGTCTGTCTATCCTTGAGATCTCGCACCGCAGCAAGCAGTTCCAGGCTGTTGTCGACGAGGCAGTCGCTCTCGTAAAAGAGCTTCTCGCAGTTCCCGAGGGTTATTCAGTGCTCTTCCTCGGCGGCGGCGCAAGCCTTCAGTTCGCTATGGCGCCGATGAACTTCCTCAACAAGAAGGCCGCTTATCTCGACACAGGTGTCTGGGCAAGCAAAGCCATCAAGGAAGCTAAGCTCTTCGGCGAAGTTGAGGTTGTCGCTTCTTCAAAGGACAAAAACTACACTTATATCCCGAAAGACTATACAGTTCCCGCTGATGTGGACTACTTCCACTACACTTCGAACAACACCATCTACGGAACTGAGATCCGCAAGGATCCCGATGTGCCCGTCCGCATGATCTGCGACATGAGCTCCGACATCTTCTCCCGCCCCGTTGACGTTGCAAAATACGACCTCATCTACGCCGGCGCTCAGAAGAACCTCGCTCCCTCAGGCGTAACGATTTGTATCGTCAAGGACGACGCTCTCGGCCACGTTGACCGCGTGATCCCCACAATGCTCAAATATAAGACTCACGTCGACAAGGGCTCAATGTTCAACACTCCCCCGGTGCTCCCCATCTTCTCCGCACTCCAGACCCTGAAATATTACAAGATGCTCGGCGGTGTGGCTGAAATCGAAAAGACAGACATCGCTAAGGCCGACAAGCTCTATGCAGCAATCGACAACAGCAAGATGTTCGTCGCTACAGTCCCCAACAAGGAGGACCGCTCGATCATGAACGTTTGCTTCGTAATGAAGCCCGAGTATAAAGAGCTCGAGAAAGACTTCATCGAATTCGCAACTGCAAAGGGAATGATGGGTATCAAGGGCCACCGCGACGTCGGCGGTTTCCGCGCATCTCTCTACAACGCACTCCCCATGGAGAGCGTAGACGCTCTGATCGAGTGCATGCACGAGTTTGAGGCCCAGCATTGATCAGAACCGGAATCCTCATCGGATTTGTAAACAATTCAGATTATACTCCAAATGAAAATATTGGTTTTCACCGAAAAGCCTTTCGCTCCCGCAGCAGTGAAGGCTATCGAGAATGTCATCAACGCTTCCGGCAACGAGCTCGAACTCGTTGAACGCGGAACACGAGAGGATCTTCTCGAGGCAGTAAAGAATGCAAACGGTCTGATCGTACGTTCAGACGTGATCGACGCTGAAGTTATGGACCACGCTCCCGAGCTTAAGGTCATCGTACGCGCCGGTGCAGGTTATGACAACATCGACCTCGAAGCAGCCACAAAGCATGGCATCTGCGTCATGAACACACCCGGACAGAACTCAAACGCTGTCGCAGAGCTCGTGTTCGGCATGGTTGTCATGATGTGCCGTAATCAGTACAACGGAACCTCAGGTTCCGAGCTGAAAGGCAAATCACTCGGTATCTACGCTTTCGGTCAGGTCGGCCGCAACGTAGCCCGCATCGCCAAAGGCTTCGACATGCAGATTGAGGCTCTCGACAAGTTTGTCAAGGACGAGGTTATGGAAGCTGAAGGCGTGAAGCCCGTTCACGATGTGAAAGAGCTTTTCTCTCAGAATCACTTCGTTTCACTTCACATCCCCGCAACAGCAGAGACCCGCAACTCAATCGGCTATGATCTCGTGATGATGATGCCGAAAGGCGGTGTGCTGATCAACACAGCCCGCAAGGAAGTCATCGACGAAGCCGGCCTGATGAAAGCTCTCGAAGAGCGTCCCGACCTCCGCTATGTTTCAGACATCCGTCCTGCAACAGCAGAGGAATTCGAGAAGAAATTCGCCTCACGCGTGTTCTTCACTCCGAAGAAAATGGGCGCCCAGACAGCCGAGGCAAACTTCAATGCCGGTGTCGCAGCAGCAGAACAGACCATCGCTTATCTGAAAGACGGATGGAACAAGTTCCAGGTTAACAAGTAAGAACCCAACTAATATGAAAATCAGTCGTCTGAATCTTCAGGCGACTGATTTTTTTATTTTTTC
>CAYMTQ010000104.1:0-6578 GCA_964393395.1 uncultured Sangeribacter sp. | reverse complement strand
AGACAACACTATTATTTTTTACCTATAAGTTAAACTTAGATGTAAAATATTTGTATCTAAAGAAAGATTTAACTATATTTGCAGAAGTTTAAACCTATATGTAAAAATGGAAATTCGAGAGATTTACAAAGATTGCTTATACAGCATTAAATTTGACGAAGCCGATACGGATGAATACAGCCGTGTACTTGCTCTATGGAAGGATCTTGATTATCTTGTCGAATTCTTCAAAGCAAACGCAAAGGAAGTTGATCAACCGTTTTGGCGTGAAGTAGGTTTGAATCCTGATTCTCCGTATGCATCTGCCGAACGTGTAGCAAGCGAAGCAATCGTATTAGCAGCTCATATTCACGAACTTGCTCAGAATGCAAAAGTCGGCGAAATACCTGATTTCGAGGATTTCTTTCATCCGTTAGGAGGTAAATATTCTTATGTCCGTGAATTAGAACCGCATAAGTCATATGGAAGTTTCAATCCTTCGTTGCTTCGATTATATGCCATAAAACTTGAACGAAATGTTTATCTGGTTGTTTTTGGTGGTATAAAACTCGGAAGAACAATACAAAACTCTCCGGGATTGAAAGAAAAGGTATTCAATAGAATCGATAATGTGATAGCATTTCTCAAAGCAAATGGAATATTTGAGGGAAGTGATATATAAATTTATTTTTTTTACAGACATGAAATTCAATCTTGATAAACTGAACCAGCTTGCTCGGCCTCTTCCCGAAAATGAGAGGCAACAAATGGAGGATCAGATAGAGAACCGGAATTGGCTTCTTCTTTCTGTAAATCTGGCTCTGAAAATACGTAGTCATATGGCTGCAGACGGTATAAGCCAGTCAGAACTCGCACGTCGTATGGGAGTGACTCCGGCTCGGGTTACTAAAATTCTAAGTGGACAGGAAAATCTTAGTTTAAAGACTATCGCAAAGGTGTCAACCGCATTAGGGAAGCCTCTTCTCTCTGAAGATATTGATAACCATCTTGAAGTCTCTATGCGTAAAAGGGTTACCTACGTTCCTTTTCCCATTTTCATAAAAAGTCAGCCGGTTGAAAAAAATCTCACTTCGGCATATTCTCAATTTGACGTAATCGCTCAAACTGCCTATAGTTAATATGGAAACGCCTATACTCTTTAAGTTTGTCAAGATGGAATTGGTCCAGTTTGCGACTTTCGATGATGAGTTCAAGGAGGATGAATTCAAGGAGGAAGAAATAGAAAGTGAAATCTTCAACCGTTTTCAATTCGCATATAATTTCGAAGATCATCTTGTGTTATGCAAAACAATTATCGAACTTTCGAAGCAAGAAAAGATTTTGCTTAAAGCTGACTTTGACTGCATCTTCAAGATTGATCCCCAAAGTGCATCTGCCATAGAAACCAAAACTGATGTAACAATTCCTGCAAGTTTACTTGCACAATTTGCCTCTCTTTCCTATGGATCACTGAGGGGTGTAATTTACGCAAAGGCAATAGGGACCCCATACAGCAATTTTATCCTTCCACCGAATAATGTTGTCTCTCTATTCAACGAGCCACAAACATTTTCAAGAAATCCCTAAAACCTTATCTTGTGTTTCTCAGATTTAGGTTGACTATTAGGGGTTGTAAACTCTGAAGGGAGTTGAGTCGGTTGCTGGAGATGCAAAAAGCGTGTGTCATTATTAGCACGGGTCTCTAAATGTACGGACATAGTGTGCCATGTCCGGATTGCTTCATCATGCTTAAAGTCATATAAACTAAATATTATTGTTCCGATAAGGTCCGGTAAGGTCCTTATCGCATTGTGGCTGAAATTTAAATAATTAATTGTTCCGTGCGGGTCAGCCAGCTCCGAATAAGGCTCGAGAGAGCCGACAAAAAAGTCCGTATTTTTTGCCTTTTTAGTTCTTTTCAATTTTTTTATTTTCAGTTCTTTTCAATATGTGGGTTGAAAATTGAAAAAGATATCTCATCGACAGTAAAAATGTCCGTTCGTTCCATACTATTTGGTTCTTGTTTAGTTTTATCGAACATAATAATTTAAAGTAAAAAACCGGAGGATGTCTCTTGATGAAACATTCTCCGGTTGAACATATCAATAGTTAGATTAGTGGTTTTGAAATGGAGCTCGGTCGTTTATCAAAATTAAGGTCTTATAGATTATTCATCTTTTGGAACAAGTTCAAAGAAACCGCTGATTTCTTGTTGGTCCAATGCCTGTCGAACATTATACCTCTTTACTTGATCCTCATATCCTTTTTTTGAAATTTTGATTTCAATTGTGACATTTCTCGAATTTTCGTATGTAAGTCCCGGAATATTGAAACCTTTTGTCTCTTCATAAGGAGTGTTCGTGAGGAAAGTCTCATTCGTATTTTTTACTTCAGCAGGATTATTTGATATAACTCTGTAAAATACTCTGGCCCCACGAGGATCTGAATCGAAATACCAGCGGATGATTGACTGTTCCATGGCTGTCTGACCTGCGGCGTCTCTGCTGACTCTTGCAGTTTCTTGACCTTTCGGAATAGAAGTATCCTGCCGGCGAATTTCCCGGGCTGCCCGTTCACGTTCGGCTTCCTGGGCCCGGAGAGCGGCCTGTTGGTCTTTCTCCAGTTTTCCATATATTACCGGACTTTTTTTCATATCTTTTTTGTCAAAAGACACGATAACTGTTTTACTTTCGTAACCTGCCTTTTCAAAACGGAACAAAAGATTTTTGTCCAGCATTTTTTTGTCAAGTTTGATAATTGAGGGTGTGGTCTGAGCAACGATCATCCCATTGAGATATACTGTTGCACCTTCGGGATCCGAGACTACGGTGGCTTCATAGTCTTTCGCTGAAACCTCGGTTGTGAATGTTGACATTGCTACTGCAAGCAACAAGAAGAGTTTAACTATTTTCATGATATGATGGGTTATTAATTCTTTTCTACCATTTCAAAAAATCCACTTATTTCCTGTTGATCAAGTGCCTGTCTGACGTTGTAGCGCTTAATCTGATCCTCATATCCTCTTTTTGACACTTTTATCTCCAGAACTACATTGGCAGAATTCTCATAAGTGAGTCCGGGTATATTAAGTGACTTGGTTTCTTCAAGAGGGGTCGTCGTCATATAGGATTCATTGGTATTCTTTACTTCTTTTGGAACATTGGATATGACTCTGTAGAATACTCTGGCCCCTCGAGGATCTGAATCGAAATACCAGCGGATAATGGAGGACGACAATTCTGAATCCGGTGAAGAATTGGAAATCTCCTGCGATGTTATCCCCGGATTAAATTCAGCGAGAATCACATCCTTCGAAACATTAGGATAGGGTGGCAGATTTGCTTCGACACGGAAATCAAAAATCAGAGCCGGAACCCCGTTTTCAATGTAAGCCAAAGCATAATCTCCTGTCTTAAGTTCCCCCATGGGTCTCAATTCATAGATATCTTCTGCTATCTGCTGAGACATCAGCGGAATATCATCGAGATTGGTCTTTGATCCGGAATAAGCTCCTGTCTTCATGAATGGAAGCTCACGATTCTTCTTCTTCGTTTTGAGAGGAATCAATTTCCAGGACTGTATTGAAATATTTTTAGGAGTAAGAACATAGAAAACAGTTGACAGTCTCGGAAGAATCGTATTTGCGTACTTTCCGTCAAGAACAAGACTTGTCGTAAGTTTAGCACCGTAAGCAGCGAGAAATGAAGCTCCGCTTGTTTTGTTTCCCATTACTACGGCTCGGGTCAATGGTGCTATATCTCCTTTGGAGGTAGGAACGAAAACCTCCTGAGCATTAGCTGTCAATGACAGAATTGCAAAAACAGCAGACCAGAGGATAAGTCTGATTTTCATAGGCTATGGCGCCGCGGTCATCCCCTCGTTGGCTGAGTTTAAGTACTAATATAAGAAAAGCGTAGGAATCTGTATCTGTTGCCGTCCTTCATACAGAGGCTTCTCGCATTGCCTTTTGGAGTTGGACGGCAACGCAGAAGCCCACGCCAGTATATGTAAATCTCAATTCGATCTCCATTCTTCACGAACAGAAATCAAACGATATTGTACATATCCACGGGCATCTACCGTTGCTAAATCCTTGACTCCAATTGAAATTTTGCGAGAATTTCTGTATATCAAGAATCAGCGCTGATAAACGCTTTCAATATTTATTTGTGCATTTCCCACCCCTAACCCCAGAACCGGGGCTTCTGAGATAGTTCTGCTTCGCAAAGTTATAATATCTATTTGAAACAAACAAATCTAAGAGCCCATTTCATCGGAAATTGTGCAATGAGGGTAGCCTATGAGGGTAGCCGAACTTTGATATTAGTTGACTTCTGACCACTTATGGACGACAATAGGTCATAGTAGATGCTGAAAGTCAGAATCGAATTCAACATTTTCTCCCGTGAGTTTCTTCATTTGCATAATCCTGCCAATATTATTTTACGCAGGAACGTAGGCCTCTGACGACTGCGCCGGTGAAGCCGGCTTCCTCCATCGCGTTGAGTCCTCTGATTGTCAGTCCGCCGGGAGTCGTGACTTTGTCAACTTCCTGCTCCGGGTGCGTGCCGTTCCTTTCGATCAGCTCAGCGGCTCCCCGCATCGTGGCCGCAGCCGCGCGCAGTGCTGTCTGTGGATATAGACCTAACTCTACGCCACCTTCTGTCATGGCTCTCAACATCCTCATCATGAAGGCCATTCCGCATGAAGCAACAGCCATTCCGGCGTCAAGCATTCTTTCCTCTACCATCTCGACCTCTCCGAGTCTGGAGAAAATGTCAATAACCGCGTGGTCACTTTCTTCATCCGCCATCTCACGGCTCACAAACGTGACACCGCTCTTGATGCTGACTGCTGTATTGGGTATGGCTTTATAAATCCTTGCCCCGCTTCCGGCCATGGTTCTCAACCCGGTGATATCAATCCCGGCTGCCAAGGATATTAAAACCGTTCCGTTTTCTTTTTCTTCTGATGACCAAAGAGAACGCAGCTGCTCTATAACTTCCGGAACCTTCCATGGTTTGACTGCCAGAATGATTACATCCGCTCCCTCGGCGCACTCGACATTAGATTGCGTGGTGACAACACCGGGATATTCCGCTTTTATCTCTTCGAGTTTACCGATAGAAGGATTGGCAACCCTGACTTCAAATTGTGCTGGATAGTCTGCGAGTCCCCTCGCAACAACGCCACCCATATTGCCCGCACCGATTATTGAGACGATTGTCTTCATTTGTTGCTCTTAGTAGTTGTCACGTGATGTCGCTGAGGGACATCAAAGCGGCGAGTCGACCCATTGGAAGTTGTCGCGGCCGGCTCCGACTTCGAAATTGTACATGGCGATTCCGAGATCAATCTTAGTGAATCCGGCAAGGGAAGAACCTTTGGTCGGTTTGACCTTATTCTCGGGGATATATTCGAAATAGAACTTCTGTTGATTGATAGCTGTCGGAGCGAGCAGGGCGGCCTCGACACCTTTCTTGAACCATTCCGGAGAATCCGGGGTCACGTTGCTTACCTGCTCCGGAGTCTTTATCTTGTGCGGTTTGAAACCGTCAGCTTCGCCATAACCTATTGCGATGCAGAGGACTGCTTTCTCATTGTCTCCGATTTCAAAGGCGCCGTTGACCTTTTTGTATGTCAGTCCTACGCAACAGGTATTCAAGCCGATAGCCTGGGCAAAAAGTACGAGCTTCTCACCGTAATAGCCAGCGCGATAGTCAAGCGATTCGGATTTCTTGCCAACTATCATTATATAGTTTGACACATTTGAGAAAGTGCCGTATGAAAGAAAACCTTTGAAGGCTTTTCTTTCGTTCAGTACCAGCTGGATATGCAGATCGTCTTCGTTATTGATCTTATTGATTTGTTCCTGAAGTTGTTTGACCAGATTCTCGTCGAGAGGCCGGTCCTGATACTTTCTTACTGAATGTCTGTCTTTTAAAGCTTCGAGTTCTGTCATCATATTGTGTGTTTTTCTTTCTTTGTTATATTGATTGCTAATAGTACAACAAATATGAACCGAAAAATATTGACCTATGGGTCAAATTGTCTCTGTGGTTTAAGACATTAAGAAGTCATCTCAAGAATAGGCAGGCGTTTTTTTGCTTGAATTACATTGAGTGTTCAAACAAGCGTGAACGTCCGGTTGTTTCACAATAGTAGCCCGTTTGATCATGATATTAACCGTGCAATCATGATTTTATATGAAAAGGGCTCTAATGTAAAACGAAATACACGTGACAATGAAAGTAATTGGAATAAATGGCAGTGCCAGAAAAGACTGGAATACTGCCAGGCTCGTGAAGAAAGCGCTCGAAGGGGCTGCATCAGCCGGAGCGGAAACAGACTACGTTGATCTGTATGCCGAACCGATCAAGGGTTGTCTTGAATGTTTCGCCTGCAAACGAAAGGGCAACAAGACGGGAGGAGTCTGTGCAATCCGCGACAATCTCCGTCCACTGCTTGAAAAAGCCCGTGAAGCCGATGTAATAATAATCGGCTCACCCAATTTCTTCGGGTATCCATCCGGAATGGTACGCTCATTTCTCGAAAGATTCCTGTATCCTCTCTCGTCCTATCAGATTGAGGATGGAAAG
>CAYMTQ010000103.1:0-6593 GCA_964393395.1 uncultured Sangeribacter sp. | reverse complement strand
CCGTGTGCAATGCTATGACAAGGCTTATGCTATTGCAAAAGCAGGATCCGCAGACAAACACTGGCGCAACGATTCATTCAAGGCAATCCGCGATGAATATATCGAGAATCTGCCCCCGATGACAGAGGAGCAGCTTGAGAAATATACCGAGGATCAGAGAATCGCGATGGTGAAGCGTTACTATCACGATGTTGAGAAGGAGGCCATGCGCCGCTGTGTACTCGACGAAGGTGTCCGTCTCGACGGCCGCAAAACCACAGAGATCCGCCCGATCTGGTGTGAGATCGATTATCTCCCCGGACCTCACGGCGCGGCTATCTTCACCCGTGGCGAGACCCAGGCTCTCGTGACCGCTACCCTCGGAACAACTCTCGACGAGAAGATAATCGACGATGTTCTCAACCAGTCAAAGGAGCGTTTCCTTCTCCACTATAACTTCCCTCCCTTCTCGACAGGTGAAGCCCGTCCCCAGCGCGGTGTCGGCCGTCGCGAGGTGGGCCACGGCAATCTCGCCCACCGTGCCCTGAAGCGCATGTTCCCCGACGGCTTCCCCTATACCTGCCGTATCGTCAGCGATATCCTGGAGTCCAACGGTTCGTCTTCAATGGCGACGGTCTGCGGCGGAACACTTGCCCTGCTCGATGCCGGCGTGAAGATGAAACGCCCCGTGGCAGGTGTCGCTATGGGTCTCATCTCTGACGAAGGTAACGTGAAGTATGCCATCCTCTCCGATATTCTCGGTGACGAGGATCATCTCGGCGACATGGACTTCAAGGTGACCGGAACAACAGAGGGTATCACTGCTACACAGATGGATATCAAGTGTGACGGTCTCAGCTATGAAGTTCTCGAGAAGGCTCTCGAGCAGGCACGTCAGGGTCGTCTTCATATCCTCAACATAATCAACGAAACTATCCCCGAGCCCCGCGAGGATTACAAGCCTCATGTTCCCCGTCTCGTCACAATCGAGATTCCGAAGGAATTCATCGGCGCCGTCATCGGCCCGCAGGGCAAGATCATCCAGGGCATTCAGGAAGAAACCGGTGCTGTCATCTCTATCGACGAGGATGAGAAGCTCGGAATCGGACGTGTCGAGATTGCCTCGAAGGATAAGGCAAGCATCGACGCCGCTCTTGAGAAAATCCGCGCAATCGTCGCTCTGCCCGAAGAGGGCGAGACATACGAGGGCACAGTCCGTTCGATCCTTGACTTCGGTGCTTTCGTTGAGTTCATGCCCGGCAAAGATGGTCTGCTTCACATCAGCGAGATCGACTGGAAACGTCTCGATTCGATGGAAGAGAGCGGTCTGAAAGAGGGCGACAAGGTGAAGGTCAAACTTCTCGAAGTCGACAAGAAGACCGGCAAGTATCGCCTCTCGATGCGTGCGCTGACAGAAAAGCCCGAGGGATATGTCGAGCGTGAGGCCCGTCCGCGCGGCGAGCGTCCCAGAAGAGATGGCGACCGTCCGCGCCGTGACAATGACCGTCCGCGCTTTGACGGTGAACGTCCCCGCCGCGACGGAAACAACGGCCCCAGAGGCCCGCGCGGTCCCCGTCGGGACTGATCCCCAAGACTATAAAACCCGGTTGTTGAGAAAAATCAGCAACCGGGTTTAAACCATTTTAACATTAGGATGTCTAAGTGACATCAAGCCATAAAAGAATCAGTACAGGCCGGTACATCCGGCCGGTTAATGAAGAGATTACTCCAATCATACATTCAAGGACAGGCGATATTCGGTAAGTGATTATATGATATCACCGGAAACTGGGAGCTGTAGAGACTACAGTTCCCACTTTTTTTTAAGCGAGCTTTGAAGTTTAAAGCGAGTTTTGATGTTTTAATGAGAGTTTTGATGTTTTATCAATTAGAAGCTTTATCAAGAGGGACTGCAATATAACCGGAGCTGACGAAGGAATTGGAAATGGCAGGGGTCAGAAGCGTCTTCCGACCGACAGGGAGAAGTTCAGGATCGAGGAGGTCAGCGAATAGCGCGAGGTCTTGTATAACAGCATATCCCATTTCGCATCGAAGCCGAAGAAAAGAAAGTCAAGATTATAGGCGAGTGAGGTCCCTCCGTGAAGGGTTCCGGCCACCATGCTGATCTTGTGTTCCTGAGAATCCTCAAAACATTTATTGAAGCCTATTCCGGGGAGAACGGTGATGTTCAGCAGAAGCCGTCGGTGGAGAACAAGATTGTAGGCATAGCCGGCGAGAAGACTCATGTTGCGGTAGTGGAAGCGGTATTGTTTCGTCTCCTGCTCGAGATAGGGCCGAAGGTCTTCGGGAAGCTGTTCGAAGTCAAAGTAGAGGTCGGCTCTGGCATAACTCAAACCGGCCAGGAAGGTTCCCGCACTTTTCTTCTGCAATTTGGAGAAGCTGTAGGCCGCTCCCTGTGAATACTTCTTGTTATTGAAGAAATAATATCCGGTGACTGACCATGTCTTTATGTCGGTACCCGGGAAGAAGTGGTTGACCTTCACGTCCGACGGAACTTTCGAAAAACGCCGGATCCGGCTTCCTCCTTTGCTTGAGTTATATTTGTAGTCGAGCTGGAACATCTGTGTCCCGAACCCGAATTTGTGCTGGGTGTGGGTAGCCGGACGGTTGCCGATGATATTGCTGAGGTCGAGCGAATAGGTGTAGCCGATTCCAAGATATGACACGTTTATTCCGAGCGTATAGAACGGTTCGGAAAGCATGTCGATCTTTGTCTTAGGATCGAGCTTGATGAAGTATTGGTCAGACCAGTTGTCAGAGATGAGTCTGACCTTGCCGCTTTTGCCTGTCGGTCCTATATATTCGGGGTCGTAACTGTTGATTGCTCTGTTGATCTTGTTATATATTCCCACTCCCCATCCAATCAAGCGTGGCCAACGCACCCGGGGATCCTCCAGATTCAGCCGTTTGTGTTTTAGAAGATACCACCAGTCATAATTTGTAGTGTCCACTTTAACCGGCGCTTTCGGGACATAGACTCCCGCTTCATGGGGTGATTCGACATGACGGCGGAGAACAACGCTCGGAGCACCGGGAGCAACCAGCGCATCCTGTTGCGAAATCTCGATAAGACTGTCTGAAAGGGCCCGGACCTCCGGCGTGACCAAAAGAGCGGCGGTATCGGTTGTGACGCTGACTCCTTCCTCTCTGGTTTCGCGGCGGGTTGCCGGAAACACAGGTTTCTCCCTCACGGTCTCGACGGTGATCTCCTGAGCTCCGGCTGAGACCCCGGTCAATAAAATCAGAATCACCAACACTCTGTTGATGATTCCGGTTATATTTTCAAGACTGAGTCTGGGCTTGGAACCGTTCACGTCCTTTTGGTTAAGATTAGGGCGCTGTCCTTGGTAAAGCTGGCGCTATTTAAAAAAAACAGGCGCTGTTTAAATTAGATTAGGGCACTGTTTTTATGGGTGAGGCTTTATTTTATACCGCGTGCATCGAGAGCTGCCTGATAGCGGTGGGCATTTTCGAGATGTTCCTCGTATGTGGCAGCGAAGTTGTGCTTGCCTGAAAAATCCTCTCTTGCGCACATATAAAGATCAAACGAGGGTTCCGATTCAAGAAGGGCGTCGATCGTCTTCTTGCTTGTCGTGCGGATCGGGCCGGGAGGGAGGCCGACATACATATAGGTGTTATAGGGTGAATCGTATTTCAGATATTTACCTGTGACGCGTTTGATCTTGAAATTATCTACGGCATATCTGACCGTTGGATCTGCCTGCAGTTTCATGCCTGAGTTGAGGCGGTTGATATACACTCTTGCAATCTTCCCTTTTTCATCGACGTCATTCGTCTCTTCGTCGACTATCGAGCAGATGATTGTTGCCTCGACCGGAGTCAGGCCGAGTTCGGATGCCTCCTTAACCCGTTTTTCATTCCATACCGCCAGATAGTTGTCTCCAATCTTCTTCAGTATCTGTTGAGGGGAGTCAGTCCAGTAGACCTGATGGGTATCTTCGATGAACAGTGCTTTGGCGTTCTCGGGAGTCAGTCCGTATTGGGCGAGGAAGTCGGGATCGGTCATGGCGCGGTAAAGCGAATCGGGACTCGCATCAATCTTTCCGCCGATATATTCTGCGATGTTGTGCAGCTTCCGTGTTCCGTGGAGGGTGATGGATACCGGACTCTGGCCTCCGCTTGTCAGGCGTCTCATGGCGACGAACGGTGACTTCCCCTTTTCGATTCTGTATGCGCCATATCGTTTCGTGAGGTCCGTGTTCCGGATAGTGACGAGTCTCATTACGTGTGACGCATAATTGTCGCCTTCATATTTGGCGATTGAATCGCGCAGCATCTGTGAGGTTGCTTCTTTCGGAATCTTGATGGTCGCAGTTTTCCGGGCGCCGGCGAAGAATGCCGGATACATGACGATGAATGCGGCGGCAACAAACAGTGCGGAGATGACCAGAAGGACTGTGGCCTGGGTCATCCGCTTTTTGGGAGTGGGCTCTGTTGTGTGTCTGATGTCGTTTCCCATGATGTTGTGAGAGAAAGGTGTGAAAGAAGAAAGATGAGATAGAAGAAAGGATTTGAAAAATCCGGGGGCAGGTTCCGGTCCTCAATGTGCCCCCGGATTATATTTTTCAGGCTTTTCGGCCGTCGTTGACGCTTTACAGCCGTTTCCGGCGGTTTCCAACTGCTGTTACAGTTTTTGCCGTCATTTGCGATTCTCAGCGGTTACTTCTGGTTTTTTGCTTTTTCAAGCTGACGCTCGAGCGCTTCGAGCGAGAGGTCGAGAGCCTCTTCGAAGGTGTCGGCTGTCTTCGACGCATAGAGTTTTCCTGCGTTGGGTACGTTTACCTCCACGCCTGCCTCTTTGTTGTTGGCTGTCTCGGGTTTCACGAGAGTGTAGTTCACGGCGATGTCTCCGATCACGTCATAACGGCGTGCGAGTTTTTCGATTTTCTTATTCGTGAATGCTACCAGCTGTTCGCTGATGTCGAAATGGATGGCTTTGATTTTGGTTTCCATAGTTTTCTTTTTTAGAGTTAAGGAATTTTGTGACGGTCTCTCGGACAGATCCGGAGAGCTCAGATTTCCTGGTCGGCAGAGTTTCCGGATCAATGGCGGTCACCGGGCCGGAGAGGCTCCCGGATAACTTCTTACAAAAGTAACAAAAAAAATCAACTTTCCGATTTTTCAGGCTGTCGTTTTTTACTTTTTTTGAGACGAAGCCTCGTCCCGGTCCTGATCTGCCTTTCGTGCGCGGGGATGGGCGGCGGAATATGATCTCTTCAGTTCGTCGAAAGAGAGATGGGTGTAAATTTGAGTCGATGCGAGCGATGAGTGTCCGAGGAGTTCCCGGACGCTGTTGATGTCTGCTCCTCCGTTGAGGACCGATGTGGCGAATGTATGGCGGAGGACATGAGGTGTCTTCTTGGCTGCCGAGGTAGGCCCGAGCATCCTTGTGATGATGGCGGACAATGTGAATTCACTCAATGTCCCACGCCGTCCGCAGAATAGCCGGTCTGCCGGTCTGCGTCTGCTGACAGTCTTGTCTCTCAGTGATTGCCATTCCCTGATTTCTTCGAGAAAGGAGTCGGCGAGAGGGATTATGCGTGTCTTGTCCCGTTTGCCGGTGACTTTCATCTCGCGTTTCCCGAAGTCGATTGAGCCGTCTGTCAGAGATAGCAGTTCGGCACGCCTGATTCCTGTGGCGTAAAGTGTCGAGACGACGATATGGTCCAGGGCGGCCTGGAACTCGTCCGGAACCGGTTCGGGGTGTCTCAGCAGGGTCTCCATCTCGCCGGACGGTACGAAATTGGGGAGAGGGGAGGGGATCTTGGCCAGAGTTACGTCAAGGGCCGGATTGGTTTTGTGTCCTTGCGTAATCATCAGAAACCGGAAGAAGGCTCTGAGGCTCTGTGTCTTTCGTCGGATTGAGCGTGGTGTGAGACCCTCCGATGCGAGCGAAGCGAGCCATGCCCGTATGTCGGCCGGCGTCACGGTCTCCGGATCGAAATCCGATGCGTCGGACGAAGACATGATAAAGTCGGTGAATTGTCCGAGATCCCGGACGTATGCCCCGACGGTTTCTCCGCTTCGTCTTTGTTCATAGCGGAGAAAGGATTCGAAATCATCGGAAACTGACATGGGGGCCGGAGATAAGAAATAAAAAATCGGTACAGACCCTTTATGCGGGGGTCCGTACCGTATAGATTAGCGGTGGCCGGAAGATTCGGATCGGGAACTCCGACCGCCTTTGTACCCGTAAGAGCCGACGGGAATCATCCGCGGCTGCAGAGAGGCGAGGATTACTGCTCAGCCTGACGAAGCTGCTGAACGTAAACGGCCTTGATCATCTTCTTGCGGTTTGTCACCGAAGGTTTCTCGAAGGCCTGACGGCTGCGGAGTTCTTTTACGATGCCGGTTCTTTCGAATTTACGTTTGAACTTTTTCAGCGCTTTTTCAATGTTTTCGCCTTCTTTTACTTGTACGATTATCATGCTTTGTTATGTGTTAATTATTTGTCTGATTTTGAGCAGTTACCGCCCGCCGTCAACTCCGGCGGGTGCAATTGCGGATGCAAAATTATGAAAACTAACCCAATCCACAAAATTTTTCCGCTCTTTTTCTCGCTTTTCCCCCTC
>CAYMTQ010000102.1:0-6791 GCA_964393395.1 uncultured Sangeribacter sp. | reverse complement strand
CGAAATGTAACATGTTGACTACCAAATCGGACATGGCACGCCATGTCCGTACATTTGTTGCTCGCATCAATTATGAAACATCCTCTTGTTATATGGGGTAACTCCCAAACTTTTACGAGTGGGGCCCAAGAGATGGATCTAAGTGATGGGTTAAAGAATGAGGATCCAAGAGATGGGTCCAAGAAATAGGTTTAAGAAAGGGATCCGTGAGATGTGTCCAAGAAATGTGTCCAAGAAATGGGCTCTAAGAGAGAGGGTTAAAGGGATAGGGCTTATTTTGCGGGAAGGATTTCGATCCAATATCCGTCGGGATCTTCGATGAAATAGATGCCCATATCGTGGTTTTCGAAACAGATGATCCCCAATTGGCGATGGTACTCCCGGACTGCTTCGTAATCATCTCCGGCTCCGACACGAAATGCGAGATGGGTCTCATTCTCCCCTAACTCGTATGCCTGCGGATGATCTTTCAGACAGGTGATCTCAAGCCTGAAAGGTGAGATTCCGTCGGTAAGATAAGTTAGCGTGAATGCCCCGTCCGGACCGTCGATGTGTGAGGACTCCCTGAGCCCGAGAGCCTTCTCATAGAATCTGATGCTGCGGTCGCGGTCAGCGACATTGATGTTGTAATGGTCAAAATGAAGTTTAAAATCCATGATTGTTTAGGCGTGTTACGCGGTTCTTATTGAATTACAAAATTAGTCAAACATTTTGCACTTAGCCAATCTTCTGACTGTGTTTTTTGTCGTTAAAGGAATTATGGCTATATTTGAAGTCTATTAGAATCTGTTCCTCAAAAAATAGGGAGTCAAGAGACTTGTTTCTCTCTCCAAATTTTCCCCAGAACGAATGAAAGCAGCGGTTATTCTTACAGCCTTCAACCGGCGGGAAAAGACTCTGGCATGTCTTGAACGTCTGTTTGCGATAAAGGCTGACAATGTGGATTATACGGTATATCTGACCGACGACGGTTCTACGGACGGCACAGCCGATGCCGTCGCCCGTAAGTTTCCCCAGGTGATAATATCCCGGGGCGACGGTACGCTTTATTGGGCCGGAGGCATGGACCTCTCATGGCGCCGGGCTGTGAAGGACGGAGGATATGACGGTTACCTGTGGCTCAATGATGATACTGTCGTAAAAGACAACATGTGGCCCGAAATCCTTGATGCAGACAGATATTCACGCGAGAAATTCGGAAAAGGTGGAATATATGTCGGCAGCACTCTCGACACTTCCGGAAAGGTCCATACATACGGCGGCTCGCGCTGCATCTACAAATGGAAAAGCGGTTACACTCCTGTGATTCCGGACGGCACATTCCAGCTCTGTGATATTGCAAACGGCAACGTGACCTTCATATCTTCCGATGTTGTGGACAAGATCGGATGCATGTATCCCGGTTATGTCCATGGCGGTGACTACGACTATTCATTCTGGGCCCACAAGGAAGGTTTTCCCCTTATTGTCCTGAGAGATTATGTCGGATATTGCGACAACGATCATAAATCACTCCGGGATTCGCTGATAGGCAAACCTCTGAAAAAACGTATAAGTTACCTCTATTCCCCCAACGGGATGCAGCTTCGCACAGCGATCCTGTTCCAGAAGCGTTTCTATCCATATTACGTACCCGTCACTTTCCTGTCCTATTGGACAAAAGCCCTGTTTCCATGGATACTGAAAAAATAAAGCTCTGTTTCCTGTTTGACGGACAAGGACGGACGGGTATTGACCTCTCCCGGCCCGACAAAGGGAATCCGGGTGTCGGCGGAACTCAATTCTGCTTTCTGCTTGTAGCTTTCTATCTGTTGAGATACTTCCCTGACAAGTATGACATCACCTTTATTTCGCAGGAAGCATTGCGCCTCCCCGACGGAATAGCCAACATAGTCGTCAAGGAACTCTCCGGGATCCGTGATGTAGTTCCGCGGAACAGTATTCTTGTAATAAAGCAGAGTAATTCCGAAGACTATTACCGGTGTATCGATGACCTTCGGGAAGTGAAAGTGATACACTGGGTGCATAATTACCTTTATTCCGATATAGCCCGCAGGGTTGCAAAGCAACCGAACATAAAGGCCAACGTCTTTGTCGGCCGGCAGTTTTATGATTTCTATATCGACCATGACATAATAAAGAAATCGGTTGCCATATTCAACATAGTTCCCTTTGTTGAAGCACCTGCACGCAAAATGCCCGAAGTTCCGTCAATATGCTTCATGGGTCAGATCTCCAGAGCAAAAGGAATCATCACTCTTCTGAAAGTCTGGAGGAAAGTCAGGGAGTCTGTTCCCGGATGTCGCCTGAGAATCATCGGCGGCGGCAATCTCTATGACAGGAACGTCCGGCTCGGTTCCTTGGGAGTCACTGACGACGGTACCGAAAGCGAGATGATGAAATATATCGCCGGGCCGGATGGTTCCGTATCTCCCGATGTCGAATTTCTCGGAATTTTAGGCAAAGAGAAATATGACGTATTTGCAAACTCAACCGTCGGGATGGTCAATCCTTCCGCGCGAACCGAGACCTTCGGAATGGGAATAATCGAGATGGCTTCGGCCGCACTCCCGGTCGTCACCCGCAATTGGAACGGACATCCTGACACGGCAATCAACGGAGAGACAGCATTGCTCGCCTTCACCGTCAACGGAATGGCAAAGGCTGTCGTGAGGTTGATAAAAGACAAGGAACTGAACGTCAGGCTTGGAGAAAATGCAAAAGAGAGAGCCCGGATGTTCCTCCCCGAAGCAATAATTCCCGAATGGGACAGATTGCTGACTGAAGTCAATGACGGAACCTTCGCCCCGAAGCGCTCCCGTCTGACACGTCCCTACCGGAACAACTACAAATTTATCAGGGGAGCAAATGCCTTTGTGCGTCAGGATATGGGCCTGAAGTTCCTTCCTGCCGTTGTCGATGCTGAATCCATGGGAATGAAGATGTTGAAAAAATTATTGTCATGAAAGTATTGTGGATCACCAATTTGATAATGCCTCCGGTGGCGGAGGATCTCGGCATGAAAATTCCTCCGATTTGCGGTTGGATGTATTCGAGTCTGAAAAGACTTGTCAGGATGGCTCCGGATATGGAGATCGCAGTCGCGTCACTTTATGACGGAAACGAGATTTATGACAAGACTCTCGGTGGGGTCCGTTACTTCTGTCTGCCTTCGAAAGGTGCCGATCCGACAAAGCGGATGCCTCATGTGCGGGCGTTGTGGAAGTCTGTCGCGGAGAGTTTCAACCCCGATGTCGTCCATATCCATGGCTCGGAATTCACACCGGGTTATGAATGGTGTGATGTGAATGGAGTCGACAACGTCGTGATGTCAATCCAGGGATTGCTCTGCGGATACGAACGTCATCTATTGGGCTCTGTCAAGGGAAAAGATCTGAACATACTGACATTCCGTGATATTATCAAACGCGACGGATTCAAGGATATGCCTCGCGACTGGCATCGACGGGCGGAAGAAGAGAAGCGTTTCATTTCCGGACTACGACACGTGATCGGGCGCACCGACTGGGACCGCTGTCAGGTATGGGCACTGAATCCCGAGATAACCTATCACTACGGAGGAGAAACCCTCAGGGATGCTTTCTATACAAATCGCTGGGAATATGATAAATGTGAGCCTCACACCATTTTTCTTTCGCAGGCAAGCTCTCCTTTGAAAGGTGCCGATATGGTGTTCAGGGCTCTTCCGCTTGTATTGCGCGAATTCCCTGATGCCAGGATACGTATAGCCGGATTTGATATCGCCAATGTCCCATGGTACCGCCGCAATTCATACAGCGAATACATGATGCGCCTGCTCAAAAAGCTCGGAATCAGCGACAGAGTGTCATTCCTCGGCCTCCTCTCCGAGAAAGAAATGTGTGACGAATATCTGAAAGCGAATGTATTTGTTTGCTCCTCATCAATCGAGAACAGTCCGAACTCGCTCGGCGAGGCCCAGATGCTCCGCATGCCACATCTCGCTTCGGTGGCCGGTGGCACCCCTGAGATAACCGGAATGAACCGTGACGTCCTATATCGTTTCGAGGAATACGAGATGCTTGCTGAAAAGATATGTGCAGTCTTCCGTCAGGGCAAAGACTTTGTTCCTCATAACTTCGACGAGTCGAGATATGACGGTGAACTCAACACACGCCTGCTGATCGAAACCTATGACAAAATAGCCTCGGAGGCAACCCCCAAGCATTGACCTAAGCGCGACAGAATGCGGTGGTGTCAATGACTCTTCACTCCACAAGTTCTCCGAGCAGCCGCAAGAAAGTCTCCTCCGGATCTGAATCAGCCGGAACAAGCAGACCCGGATGGGATGGAGAGACTTGAATCACAGCGCTTTTGGCGGCTGCGAGCCATCTGTATCTCTCCTCAACAGGCAATCCGCGCTCCGGAACATCGTCCCTTTCAAAAAGACTCAGCTGTCTCTTCAATCTTTCAACGTCTGCCCGCGGATCGAAAGCGCGCAGACGTTCTTCATTGAGCATAATGGTTCCGCGCATCCAGCGTCGCCTCTTGCAGACCATCAGTAGACCCACATTAATGAACTCCTCGCGGTCGACGCGCGGCACATATCGGATCACGGCATACTCGTAAAGCGCGGCATCGGCCGGGACATTGCTCTTTGTCTGCTGATTTTCGGTCATTGGCTTCATGTCGTTCTGAGTTTTGCCCGCTCATCGATTGCGCGTCCGGTGAAAATTGAAGATTTCGCGAGTCTTTCGGTGAGAAACTTCCTGTAGGTCTCACGCCTTTCTTGTGCAGAGATCTCGGAATCCGCTTCCACAAGCCACTCCTCCGGAATCAGATCCGCGATCTTGGAAAGTGTTCGTGGCGTGATAGCTTGTCTCATCAGTTTGTCGGCTTCCTCGAGCTTTGAGGCCATCGGCAGAAGCGCATGAGTCTTTATGAACGGAAAAGGATCCTCGACCGCTTCTTCGACAGGGCGCCATGAATGGTGAAAGTAGAGAGAAGCACCGTGGTCTATCAGCCACAGCTCATTGTTCCACATCATCATGTTGGGATTTAGCCGTGTGCGGTCCACGTTTGTCAGAAACGCATCGAGCCATACGATTTTAGAAGCAGTAATTTCATCGATCACTTCCGAATTGACCGCAGGGTCGAACGTCATAGCCCTGTCGAGGAAATGGAGCCCGAGATTCAGACCCTCCGATTTTCTCAGCAGTTCCTGCACCTCCTGATCCGGCTCCGTAATTCCGAAAAGGTGATCGAGATCCAGCAGAACCAATTCGGGCGTACGGAATTTGAAAGCTTTCGCGACCATCCCTCCGACGAATTCAGACACGAGGCTTTTTGCCCCGTGACCGGCCCCGAGCATCTTGACCGCATAACGGAAGCCGTCATCGGCCTCACCGAGAGCCGGCAACGATCCCCCTTCGCGCAAAGGCGCGATATATCTCGTTAACTTCTGACGTCTAACTTCCATATCAATTAAACGGACTGCATCCGGCTCAGATTATATGTTATATGACCGGATTGTCACCATTAAGACTCACGATTATGTGAGACTCACGATTATGTGGGACTCACGATTATGACAAACCCTCTCCTTTGAGTGCATTCTTCAGCTTTCCCGGAGTCAGGACTCCCTGAAGCACCGTTGAATCATTGAATACCATATAGGGAATGAACTCGAAATCACTTTTGTCAAGAGCCTTTTCATCTTCGCGTATCTCGGCGATATATTTGTCAGAGTTCAGCATCTCCTCGACCTTCTCCCGATCCAGACCAATTTCGGCTGCTATGTCGCACAGAACCTTTCTGTCCGAAAGCCTTAGGTTAAGGACAAAGTTGGCTCGGAAAAGCGCAAAATTCAGTTTAAGAACATCAGCGGCAGACACTGTTTCGGCCGCATACTTCATCAGACGGTGAGCATCCAGAGTGCTGCAGACCTGCACTCCCTTCAGATTATATTCCAGACCGATGCGGGATGCCATTTTCGTGATATGCTCCATCTGTTTCACAGCATCCTCTTCCGGGACCTCATGGCTGCTCATGAAATGTTCCGTCATGCTTTCGACGGGAATCTCCGGTGCTTCCGGATCAAGTTCGTATGCCCTGAACTTGATCCCGACTTCAGACTCCATACCGAGTTGCCTGATCGTATCTTCAAGCTGCTTTTCTCCCAGATAGCAGAACGGACAAGCAAAATCTCCCCATATTGTGATCTTCATAGCATTAATAATTTAGGTTTTAAACAAATAAAACTAAAATACCGACTTTAAACTCACAACGTCAGGCTTGTGTTCAAAGTTCAGGTTATAAAAAAGTTCGTCTCAAAATGACAGAAGTGGCGAATTGTTCGGGTACGCATTGTTTAAGATAAGCCACTGATTAATTAAGCCAAACCCTATAAGAAAGAAAGTAAAAGTTAACAAATTTAAAAATGTGCCCTATAATTTCTCCTAAAAGTTAAAGTAAGTTAAAACATCAACAATTAAATAGTGTTGTATAACATATTTCACAAAAATTTCCTACCTTTGCATCGAGTTTTTCATGGTATTAGATTTTAAGGTTAACGCAAGATTGGTTGTCGGGATGACAATCAATTTTTTTTGTGCCGGAACGGCCCAATTATTTTGATCCGAAATCATCTAAGGATTTTGTCCTGAATAGGTCCAATTATTTGACGTTGCGGGGGGCCGGCTTTTTGCGACAAAGGAACCTCTTTTCAACACTTTGAGTCAGCACCAGAGTCCTTCAATTAGTTATCCGCCATATTGCTCAGGATAGAGTACCACGAGATTCTGGCCGGCGAA
>CAYMTQ010000101.1:0-6805 GCA_964393395.1 uncultured Sangeribacter sp. | reverse complement strand
AATGTTAAAATAAGTGTTAAAGTCCGATATCTCCTGAACCTTTTCTGATGCGGGGCGTTCCATAGTCAGACAAAGATTCCGTGAAGCGCGGTCCCGGACTGCGGCCATCGGTTTTCTTTATCTCTGTCCGTTCCACTATTCGAAAACCGGTCATGATCACAGATAAGGTCATAAAAGAGATTTACAGGAAGTTCAGCCGTCCCCCCAAGGATCGTGAGGAGCTTCAGCTGGACTATTTCATACCTCTCCTTCAGGAAAACCACAATCTGTCGGTCGATGATGATGAGATCATCCTCTCGGATCTCGAGGAATTCAATCCCTTCCGCCGTTTCCTGATCCGGAGGGTCTGCGGAATCCTTGAATTCACCAAATTCATCGCTATCGTCCTTCCGACCCACATCCTCTTCCTCGGAAAAGACGACAAGGCCATGAGAATCCACATGAAGCCCGCGAAACAGCCTTCGCTGATGGACAGGATCTTCGGCCGGACCGTCATTTCAGACTGAATTGTCGGCGGACACCACCCCCACTCCCGAAGAAAAGCGGGGCCCTGCTTGAGTAAAGCGGGGATTTGATTAAAAAAAGCGGGGCCCTCCGTGAAAAAAATGGAGGTCTAAAGAAATCTATTTGTTGCATTAATCATAGAAAAGGATTAATTTCGCACGTGTTTTGGGAACAATCCCGATTCACGTGCGTTTTCTATAATGCAATTTGCAATAGATAATATATGGTTTACCGTTTCAAACTCGTAAGCGAAGAAGTCAGCAATTTCAACCGCGAGATAGAGATCGACGCAGAATCTACATTCGCAGACCTCTGTAACGCAATTCTCGAAAGCGTAGGCTATTCTAAAGATGAACTGGAATCCTTTTACCTATGCGATGAAGACTGGGAAAGGGAAGAACAGGTAACACAGAATGACCGCGGCTCGGCAAGTGATCATGATATATGGCTCATGGAATCTACTCCCGTAGGCGATCTCATAGACGAGGAGGGCCAGCATCTCGAGTTCGTGTTCGACTACATGAACGACCGCTCATTCTTCATGGAGCTCAAGGAGATCTCCCCCTCACGCCATCTCTCGAAACCTCTCGTGACTGTCAAGACCGGACGTCCTCCCCACCAGACGGTTGAGCTCTCTGAGCCCGAAATAAAGATTGACCCCGTCGTCAATAAACCGGCTCCAATCGAACCCACAGATCTCGACGCCGATTTCTTCGGAGATTCGGACTATGACGAGGAAGAGCTCGACGGCCTGAATATGGGAGACGAATAATTCTGTCTTCCAAGCGTAATCTTTTAAAAGAGACTATTTTAAAAACGCGACCTTGTCGCAAAACCCTCAATAATTATGGATAAGCCTTATGTTCTCGGTGTCGATATAGGTGGCACCAATACCGTCTTCGGAATCGTCGATGCGCGCGGTCATGTTGTGGCCAGCGACTCAATCAAGACTCAGAAACACTCCAATTTCGACGATTATGTCGCCGAACTTCACGAGGCTGTCTCACGGCTTCTCCGCCTCAACGATGCCGAAGACAAGATCAAAGGTATCGGCATCGGTGCTCCGAATGCAAACTATTACACCGGTGAGATTGTAAACTGTGTCAATCTCCCCTGGGGAAATGTCGTTCCCCTCGCCGAGAAAGTTTCGAAGGCTTTCGGCGGCATACCGGTCGGAATCACCAACGACGCAAATGCTGCGGCTCTGGGTGAGATGACCTACGGCGCTGCCCGCGGAATGAAGGACTTCATCATGATCACCCTCGGAACAGGTGTCGGCTCCGGAATCGTTGTCAACGGCCAGATGGTCTATGGCCATGACGGTAATGCCGGTGAGCTCGGCCACCTCGTTGTCAAGAGAAACAACGGACGCATCTGCGGTTGCGGCCGCACAGGCTGTCTCGAGACATATTGCTCCGCTACAGGTGTCGCACGCACCGCCCGCGAATTCCTCGAGATCCGCAATGACGAATCGCTCCTCCGCTCTCTCGACATGGATGCCATCACCTCCAAGGATGTTTATGATGCGGCTATCCAGGGTGACAAGCTCGCGCAGGAAATCTTCGAATACACCGGAAAGATCCTCGGCGAAGCTCTTGCCGACATGGTGGCGTTCTCTTCTCCCCAGGCAATCATCCTCTTCGGCGGTCTCGCAAAGAGCGGCGATCTGCTGATGCGCCCCCTGAAGGAGTCTTTCGAGAAATCCCTGATGCCTGTCTTCCGCGGAAAGACAAAGATCATCCTCTCCGAGCTTAAGGAAAGCGACGCGGCCGTTCTCGGTGCTTCAGCCCTCGGTTGGGAAGCCAAGTTCCGCGCCCAGGTTCCGAGCTATGATGCTCCGGCCACCACTGAAACAATTACCGAAATCAAATAAACAATTGTAGGGACATGGCGTGCCATGTCCGCTTCGATAGTTAGTTGCTATCCCGACAATGACATAAAAAATGCCGCGCGATCCGAAAATCGCGCGGCTTTTTTATGCTTGTTTCTCAATTACTTTTTCTCATTCAGGAACACGAGCTCGTCGCCCTTGCGGTCAATGACGATCGGGTGTTCGCGGTCGACCTTCTGTGCCAGAATGTCCTTGGACAGCTGGTTGAGCACCAGTCGCTGGATAGTTCTCTTGACGGGTCGAGCGCCGAATTCGGGATCATATCCGTCTTCTGCAAGAAGCTCGAGAGCCGGTTTCGTGACTTCAAGCGATACGCCGTTCGAGGCGAGCATCTTGCGGACACTGTTGACCTGGATGTCGACGATTTCCTGAATCTCCTTCTTGTTCAGCGGTGTGAACATCACGATCTCATCGATTCGGTTGAGGAACTCAGGACGGATCTTGGCCTTCAGCAGGTCGAGAACATCTTCCTTCGTCTTGTAGATAACATTCTCGCGCTCCTCTTCGGTCTTGTCATCAATTCCCTTGAAGGCCTCGCGGATCAGCGGTGAGCCTTCGTTCGAGGTCATGATGATGATCGTATTCTTGAAGTTGATGAAACGTCCCTTGTTGTCGGTCAGACGTCCGTCGTCAAGAACCTGAAGCAGGATGTTGAATACATCCGGGTTGGCCTTCTCGATCTCATCGAAGAGCACGACGCTGTAAGGTTTGCGGCGTACGGCCTCGGTCAGCTGGCCACCCTCGTCATAACCTACATATCCCGGAGGCGCTCCGACAAGTCTCGACACTGAGTGCTTCTCCATATATTCGGACATGTCGATACGGGTCATCATGTCCTCGTCGTCAAACAGATATTCGGCCAGAGCCTTCGCGAGCTCAGTCTTACCGACACCGGTGGTGCCGAGGAAAATGAACGAACCGATAGGACGTCGGGGATCGTTCAGGCCGGCGCGTGAACGGCGGACGGCATCGGCCACAGCCTTGATGGCGGCATCCTGACCTACGACGCGTTTGTGAAGTTCTTCCTCGAGGTGGAGGAGCTTGTCTTTCTCACTCTGGGCCATCTTCTTCACCGGAATACCGGTCCAGCGGGAAACTACTTCGGCGATATCTTCGGCGTCTACCTCCTCCTTGATCATGGCGCCTTCACCCTGAAGGGCACGCAGACGCTCCTGAATCTCGGCGTTCTCAGCCTCTTTCTGCTTGATCTTGGAATATTCGATCTCGGCTACCTTTGCATAATCGCCCTCGCGTTTTGCTACCTCGGCCTCATGCTTCAGCTGTTCGATGTCGATCTTGTTCTGCTGGATCTTGTTGATCTCAGCCTTCTCGGCCTGCCATTTGGCTTTCAGCTCTTTCTCGGTGTCACGCAGGTTTGCGAGATCTTCGTCAATCTCTTTGATCTTGTAATCGTTGCCCTCGCGTTTCAGAGCCTCGCGTTCGATCTCAAGCTGCGCGATCTTACGCTGGGCCTCATCGAGCGCCTGGGGCATCGAGTCCATCTCCAGTCTGAGCTTCGAAGCCGCCTCGTCGATCAGGTCAATAGCCTTGTCGGGGAGGAAACGGTCGGTGATGTAACGGACCGAGAGCTGAACGGCGGCGACGATCGCCTCGTCCATGATGCGCACCTTGTGGTGGTTCTCATAACGCTCCTTCAGTCCGCGGAGGATTGAAATGGCCGACATCTCATCCGGCTCGTCTACCATGACTTTCTGGAAGCGGCGTTCGAGGGCCTTGTCCTTCTCGAAATATTTCTGATACTCATCGAGTGTAGTCGCACCGATCGAGCGGAGCTCACCACGTGCGAGGGCAGGTTTCAGGATGTTTGCCGCATCCATCGCACCTTCGCCCTTACCGGCGCCGACCAGAGTGTGGATCTCATCGATGAAGAGAATGATCTCGCCGTCGCTCTGAGTGACCTCGTTCACGATTGCTTTCAATCTCTCCTCAAACTCGCCCTTATATTTCGCTCCGGCGACCAGAGCACCCATATCGAGTGAATAAATGACTTTGGATTTCAGATTCTCCGGAACGTCGCCGCGGACAATTCTGTGGGCGAGACCCTCGGCGATGGCGGTTTTACCGGTTCCCGGTTCGCCGACAAGCATCGGGTTGTTCTTCGTTCTTCGCGAAAGTATCTGAAGCACACGGCGGATTTCCTCATCTCGTCCGATCACCGGATCGAGTTTTCCGCTCCGCGCGCGGTCATTAAGGTTGATTGCATACTTTGACAGGGCCTGATAGGTATCTTCGGCGTTCTGCGCCGTCACCTTGTTGCCCTTGCGGAGCTCCGCGATTGCGGCCGCGAGTCCGTCAACGGTGAACCCTGCATCCTTCAGGATGCGGGAAGCTGAGCAATTGGTCTTAAGAATACCCATCAGCATGGCTTCAACCGAAACATACTCGTCGCCGAGCGATTTCGAATAATCGACAGCTTTCTGAAGGGCGTCGTTGCTCTCGCGCGAAAGGAACACCTCGCCGCCCGATACCTTCGGAAGCGCCTTGATGTCACGCTCGAGACCCATTTTCACCGCGCTGAGATTGGCACCGAGCTTCTGAAAGACGAAATTGACAATATTCTCGCTTTCGTCAATAAGTGCCTGAAGGATGTGGACAGGTTCGATCTGCTGCTGACCGTTCGCTTTAGTCAGCTCGATCGCCTTCTGGACCACTTCCTGCGACTTGATAGTGAAATTATTAAAGTTCATAGCTTAAGTGTTTTTCAAGTTTTCTGACATTAAAACGTGCCATTCCGACAAAAGGTTCGCAGAAAAACGCGTGTAAAACAGGAATGGCGCGCTCATTAATAAAATGCAAAAAGCGTTCCGAAAAATCAAAAAACAGTGTGTTGAGGAGTGCAAACGAGAGGAAAAAAGAAGATAGAAGAAAAATTTTAAATATTTTTTAGTGAAAAATTTGCACGGAAACTAAAAAGTTGCTAACTTGCACGCGATTTCGGAAGGTTTCTCTCGACTTTTCCATGAAAAACTATTGTGACAGCCATTTTCAGCTAAGTGCCAAATAAATACGCGCGAGATTTTCATCTTCGGCTAATTTGGACAAAGGAAAAAATGGACAGACAGTATCCCGGACCGGATACCGCCTGCGCCACGTCCACGGCAGAGCGCAGTCACAATTGGAATTGAAGAAAACTGCAAAGTTAACTATCAATATCTTAATCATTAACCTAAATCAAAAAGCAATGAAAAAGTTTTTACTTCTTGCTGCCGCTGCTGTCGCTACGCTGACTGCAAATGCCGGTATCTACATTTCCGGCGGTTTCCAGAACTGGGCACACTGCAAGGCAGACTATGAGCTCAAAGAGACTACTTCCGGTGTCTATCAGATCGAGCTCGAATCAATCTACGGTGAGTTCCTTATCGTGGGTGGCACTTTGAACACTCCCAACTGGAACGAAAAGTACACCGGCGTGACGAAGATCAAAGCTGATCAGGTGTACAATTATGTGAAAAACAGCGGAACTAACAACTCTATCGACGGAACTATCTCTCCTGCAACTGTAGTTCTCGACACAAACGCCGGAACTCTCGAAGTTAAAGGTGCTTCTCAGGAAAACGAATATTCTGAGGTTTACCTGATCGGTGACTTCGGTTCGGGTTGGAGCGAGACTATCACTTCTTATCCTCTGACACTCAAGGCTGGAACTGAGAATGTTTATGAAGGTGAATATGTCCTCACAGCTGCTACAACTTACTTCAAGATGTTGGCCGGCACTCTCCTCTACGGTACAGGTGGTGGTGACGTTGCTGTTGAGCTTGGCAATCCCTACACTGCTTCTCAGTCAGGTAACGCTTACAGCCTTCCCGCTGGCGCTTACAAGTTCTCTTATGTACTCGACAAGAACGCAGATACAGGTGTTCTCACAGTTACAGACGCCCAGAATGTCACAATTGATTACACTGAGTATTATGTGAACGTACTCGGTACATTCAATGGCTGGGAAGACAATGGTGTGAAATGTGACAAAGATGGTGTTGCTACTCTGACTGATCTCGAAATCGGCACTGGCGAATTCAAAGTGAAAGTATGGACTGGCGAAGATAATGTTTGGTATTCAACAGGCGAAGCTATGCCTCTTGCAACTTGGACTAAGATCAACGGTAACTCTGACATCAACATGACTGTTGCAGGTGCTACTGAAGGTCAGAAATACAACGTTACTTTCAACGCTAAGACTGGTGAGATCCTCATCGACTTCCCGACTGCTGTTGAGAACATCGCTGCTGACAACACTGAGGCTGTTTACTACAACCTCCAGGGTGTACGCGTAGCTAACCCCGAAAAGGGCCTCTACATCAAGGTTCAGGGCAACAAGACTGCTAAAGTCGCTCTCTAATCCGATCCTTCGATCAACCCCATAAAAAAGGCTCCCTCCCGGGAGCCTTTTTT
>CAYMTQ010000100.1:0-6857 GCA_964393395.1 uncultured Sangeribacter sp. | reverse complement strand
CTTGAGGCCGGGTGCTGTCGGCTTCGGATTATTTTGCGAGGTCTTTGATGAGGTCCTGCGGGCCGTACCATTTGGAGTACATCAGATAGTTCTTGGCTATCTTGACGTTCATCTCCTTGGCTTTCTCAGGTTCGACCATCTTCACGAATTTTGCCGGACATCCTGCCCAGAGCTCGTGAGCCCCGATCTTTGTCTTACTCAGCACGACACTTCCGGCTGCGACAAGCGCACCTTCGCCAACCTCTGCGTCGTCCATCACGATGGCTCCCATGCCGATCAGCGCATAGTCGCGGATTTTCGCACCGTGAATCACCACATTGTGGCCGATCGAGACGTCATTCCCGATCTCGATTGTCGATTTCTGATAGAGCGTGTGCAGGACTGAACCGTCCTGAATGTTCACCCGGTCTCCGATGCGGATTGAGTTCACGTCGCCCCGCAGAACGGTGCTGAACCATACGGAGCACTCGGAACCGATGACGACATCACCGACGATGACGGCATTGGAGGCTAAAAAACAGTTGGGGCCGATCACCGGGGTGAAGCCGCGCACTTCTTGAATGATTGCCATTTTAACTTATTCTGATCTTTTGGAGGTTTTCTTTTAACCTGTTTCTCTGGAGGTTATCGTTTCAACGGTTCGGTCTTCTTTTCGAGCCATGCAGCCTCTTCCGGCGAGAGAAGCGGTGTCAGGCGTGCACGAACCTTGGCGTGATATGTGTTCAGCCATTCGATCTCTTCGTCGGTCATGATCTCCGTTTCAAAGAGGGTCAGATCGAACGGGAAGAGCGTCATTGTCTCGAATCGGAAGAAACGTCCGAATTCGGTTGTCTCCCATTCAGTGGTGACTATCAGGTTCTCGCAACGGATTCCATACCGTCCTTCAAGATAGAGTCCCGGCTCGTTGCTCGTGATCATTCCGGGCTGAAGCGGGGTCGGATTGGCATTCAGACGGATGTTCTGCGGTCCTTCGTGACAGTTGATGAAGAAGCCGACGCCATGGCCTGTTCCATGATAATAGGCTTTGCCTTCGTTCCAGAGGAACTGGCGGGCGAGGACATCGAGCTGATGGCCTGTCGTTCCTTCGGGGAAGCGGGCTCTTGCGAGGGCGATGTGACCTTTCATCACGAGTGTGAAGTCGTGGCGCATCTCGTCGGTCGGAGTGCCGAGTGCGATCGTGCGTGTGATGTCGGTGGTTCCCTGTTTATACTGACCTCCTGAGTCCACGAGAAGGAGTCCGTCGCCTTCGATCACGACATCTGTCTCTTCTGTCGCCTCGTAATGGACAATCGCGCCGTGGGCATTCCAGCCGACAATGGCGGCGAACGACTCGTCGACACATGTAGGATCTGCCAGACGCTGGGCGCGGAGACGTTTTCCGAGCTCAACCTCTGTCAGTTTTCCTGTCGGATATTCTTTCTCGACCATCATGAAGAAACGTGTGAGGGCGACACCGTCTTTCTCCATCGCCTGCTCGAGATTCGAGATCATCGAGCTGTTCTTCACGCTCTTGAGCTTGGCTACTCCGGCTCCGCCGAAAACCGGCGTACACCCGACGCTGTCATAGACTCCGCGGGCTGTCTTCTCAGGGTCGAGCAGCAGACGGGTCTCTTTCGGCAGAGTGCCGACGAACTCCTTCACTGAGTCGTATGGCTTCACTTCAAAATTATATTTCTTCAGGTGAGCTTCAACTTCCGGAGTGAGCTTGTCCGCATCGACGAAGAGAACGCGGCGGTTATCGTCGAGATAGAGGAAAGCCACGAAGATAGGGGAGTAGGTGATGTCGCCGGCTGTGCGCAGGTTCGTGGCCCACGCGATATCGTCGAGCGCTGAAAGCAGGATTGCATTTGCAAGCTCACCCTTCACCTCGGTCATTATCCGCGAAACCTTGCTGTCGACTGTCTCGCCGACGATATTCTCGTCATGAACGAAAAGTTTGTTCTTTGGCCGCTCGGGACGGTCGGGATAAATATAGTCAAACTGCGGGAAGTCAGTGTTTAGCTTTATTCCATTGTCTGTCAGTTCCTGTTCGAGACGCTGGGCGAAGCTGACGGAGAAAGTCATACCGTCGATTCCGACTGTCTGGCCAGCGTTTACATTTTCCGTCACCCAGTCGACGAGATCGACGGCATCCGGACCGTCTTCCTTCATCATCTCGAAACCTGTGCCTTCAAGCTGTTGTGTGGCCTGGATGAAATAGCGCGAGTCAGTCCAGCAGTAAGCCTTGTCGGCGGTGACGACTGCCGTTCCGTTGGTTCCGTTGCTTGATTCGAAACCGGTCAGCCATTCGCGGCCGCGCCAGTGGTGGGCCGGGATCTCGCTCTGATGCGGGTCGGTGCCCGAAATGATGCAGCAGTCGATCCCGTGTTTCTTCATCGCCGCTCTGAGGGCGGCGAGATACTCAAGGTTTTTCTTTGCCATGGTATTATGTATCCTTTGGTTGTTTTCTGAATTTGGTTGCTCTTCTGAGTTTGAGTTCAAATTTAGCAAAATTTTGTGAGTTCGCAAAGAGTTGGCAAAGTATCGGGGATTTTGAGCGGAATCGAAAAATTTGTATATTTGCAGAATATGGAATATCCCCGTCTGATAGAATTGCCCCGTTTCCTCGATCCCCGCGGAAACCTGACCGTTATCGAGCAGTGTGAAGATGTTCCGTTCGCCATCGCGAGGTGCCACTGGATCTATGACGTCCCCGGCGGAGGAGCGCGGGACGGACATGCCTATCGGGAGAATGAAGAACTGATCATCGCCCTCTCCGGGTCGTTTTCCGTCACAGTCAGGACGGAGAAGGGCGAGGAGACCTACCGTCTCAACAGAAGCTACATCGGCCTGTATGTCCCGAAAGGAACGTGGCGCGAATTTGACGACTTCGCGACAAATTCGGTTGCGCTTGTTCTGAGTTCGGCCCCGTACAGCGAAGAAGATTACATCACCGACCCCGGGGAATATTCAGCATACCGCAAAGACCTTGTGAAAGCAAATGGAGAAACATACGATACATGAATGTGAGCTGATCGAACTTCGCCGCCATCCGAGCGAACGGCTTGGCAATCTCTCGGTTGTCGAATCCGGCGTCACGTTGCCGTTTCCCGTGAAGCGGGTCTTCTATATATATGATGTCCCGGGTGGTGCTTCGCGCGGCGGACATGCCCATCATGCTATCTCGGAGTTCATCGTCGCGGCTGCCGGTAGCTTCTCCATCACTGTCGACGACGGTCAGCTGCGGAAGACCGTGACCCTGAACAGACCCTATTTCGGATTGCTCGTGCGCCCGGGAGTCTGGGTGACGCTCGAGGACTTCTCTTCCGGTGCGGTCGCTCTCGTGATGACCTCCGATCATTTCTCTCATGAGGATCATATCAAGTCATATTCCGAGTTTCTCGAACTCTCTCATGCTTCTGAAAAATGACAATCCCATATCTTGACCTTAAAAAAGTGACCGCCTCGTTCGGTGGCGAAATTGAGGAGGCGGTGAGCCGGGCTGTCTCCTCCGGCTGGTATCTGCATGGCGAAAACACCGAGAAGTTCGAAGAGGAATATGCCCGTTATATCGGAACGGATCATGCCGTCGGGTGTGCTAACGGGCTCGACGCCCTGTGGCTTATTTTCCGCGCATGTATTGAATTGGGAAAGATGCGGCCCGGCGATGAAGTTATCGTTCCTGCCAATACCTATATAGCCTCCCTGCTTGCTATCTCCGAAAACGGTCTCGTTCCGGTTCTTGTCGAACCCGATCCACGAACCTATAATCTTGATGACTCAAAAATCGAAGAGGCGCTTACTTCGAAGACCCGTGCCATACTGCTCGTTCATCTTTACGGGCAGAATGCCTATACCGAAGAGATCGGTCGGATATGTCGCGAGAGGAATCTGCTCCTTATCGAAGACAATGCCCAGGCTCACGGATGTCTATGGCGCGGATCGTCGGTGTCGGATAAGGACCGTGCGGTACGCCGGACAGGCTCGCTCGGCTATGCCGCCGGCCACAGCTTTTATCCCGGAAAGAATCTCGGGGCGCTGGGGGATGCCGGTGCGGTGACGACATCCGATCCTGAGCTCGCGGAGATTGTGCGGGCAATTGGAAATTACGGTTCAAGGGAGAAATATATTTTCAATCATCTCGGACGCAATTCGCGTATTGACGAGGTTCAGGCAGCTGTCCTGAGGCTGAAACTGAAGCGGCTCGATGCCGACAACGCACGGAGACGGGAGATTGCCGGACGTTATGCCTCCGAAATTACGAATCCGGCATTTATTCTTCCTGAAATTGCAGGGGATCCGGATTCCCATGTTTTCCATATCTACCCTGTACTGTGTGACGGACGCGATTCAGCGCAAAAATTTTTCGCGGAAAACGGAATCCAGACGCTGATCCATTATCCGGTGCCTCCGCATCTTCAGGAATGTTATCGCGGAAAGTCCATCCTCCGGGGGCCTTCCGCACTTCCCGTCACTGAGCGTATCCACGCGACCGAGCTCTCCCTCCCGCTGTCGCCCGTGCTCACCGACGGCGAAGTCTCCAAAATCATCAGCGTCGCTAACGCCTGGGATTCGGTGAACCTTCGAGACGTTCAGAATGGCAAAAATCTGTTAAAGTAAACGGGACCGCGAAAAGCTGCGGAGTCCTCTTGGAGCGTAAAATTGTCCTCTTTTTGGTCAAAAAAGCACATTTGGCCCCTTTTTAAGCATTTTTTACGTTTCAACACTTGCAGGAAATTTAAAAACGCAGTAATTTTGCACCGAAGGAAAGACAAATTCACTGCCGATGTCCCGGTGTGGTTTCGGGACGTCAGGTTTTCCGGATTGTTCTGACGAATTTTCCGGAGGATTAAAAGGCAATGCATAAGTTATAGTAATAGTGATATAAATTTGTAAGTTAGTGGTTGAGTAGGATTGGCCATTGCTTGTGAAAGTAGGGCCAACTCTAAAAAATCACATCAGCGAACCCGGGTTGTGAAACCAGGATTCGCTGATGTTGTTTTATGGCGGTTTCAGAAGTATTTCATCGAAAATACACCGTCCCGCAAGTAATATTTCTTGTGAGAGGGTGGTGAGATTCTTGTGGATTTCCTGTCAGTTTCCTGTGAGTTTCTTGTGAGATAGGACATAATCTTTTGCGGTTTGTTCATTTTGTGCTATTTTTGCGAACGCGACCTGACGTTTCAGGCCGGCAAAAATCTATCGAGAAAATATCATGAACCGAATTTCCGATATAGTTCTCTTCGACACCGACGAGAGTTTCGCCAATCTTCTTCCCCTCTCCTTTACTCGTCCGGTGGCGGATTTCAGGGTGGGGATCACGACGATCCGAGAGAAATGGGAAAAAGTATCCGGGCTGAAATGCCATTCATATCCCGTCTTCTATCTCCGCGAACGGTTTTCTCCCGACAGCGCCGATCCGGAAGATGCGCTCTACATCGCGGGCAACATACTCCCGGACGATGCCTTTATAGACGCCGCGCTGCATCTTTCGCCCGGCGAGGCGTTGCTCGAAGATTCCGGTGAGCTGCCCCCGTTCTCCCACAATCTTCCCGTCCATTCCGATCCTCAGCTTTCGGAAGAAGCATCAGAGCGCCGCAGGCCGCTCCTTGCCTTCCGGGGAAGCAGGGCCGATTTCGAGCACTCCGAATGGAGCGCGTCGGCTGTGGTCGAGAAGGCTCCGAGAAGGCTCCGATATATATATGATGTGTTCCTCTACAATGGAGAAATGATTTCGGAAGATTTCAGAAGACTGACGGCCGGGCGACGTTCACAGCCGCTTCCGGTGTCAAACACGATTATCGGACCGCTCGAGGATGCAGCCGGCAACCCGAGGATCTTCATCGAGGACGGTGCGCAGATCGAAGGGGCTACGGTGAATCTGACCGACGGACCGGTATATATCGGAAAAGAAGCCGTGATACAGGAATGTGCGTCGGTCCGGGGACCCTTTGCTCTCGGCGACCACTCAACAGTCAAGATGGGCTGCAGAATCTATGAAGGGACGACACTCGGGCCATACTGCAAGGTTGGAGGCGAGCTGAGCAATGCCGTGATTTTCGGTTTCAGCAACAAGGCTCACGACGGTTATCTCGGAAATGCGGTGATAGGGGAATGGTGCAACATCGGTGCCGGAACGAATGCGTCGAACCTGAAGAACGACTATTCCAAGATCCGGCTGTGGAACTATGCCAGCCACACCTTCATGCGCACGGATCTGCAGTTCTGCGGACTCATCATGGGGGATCATTCGAAGGCAGGAATCAACACAATGTTCAACACCGCCACAGTTGTCGGGGTCGGGGTGAACATCCACGGGTCAGGCTTCCCGAGAGTATTTCTGCCGAGTTACTCCAAAGGAAGTCCGGCGGGAGGTTTCGCCGAGATGTCGCTAAAGGAATTCTTTACGGTCGCCGAGAGGGTGATGGCGCGCCGCGGGAAAGTTCTGACCGATGCGGACCGCAGGATATTCGAGCAGGTCGCCCAGGTCGCGGCCACGTTCCGTTGACAGGTTCGAAGAGTCACTTCTTATAAATCATATAAGTCTTATAAGTCATACAAGTTTTATAAGTTAGATATCTCTTTGATGAAAGAATCCAGAGCGTAATTCCCATAGAGATTGTCTTTATTAAAAATTTCAAAATTATCATCGGATTATTTGGTTAATCCGATGATTTTCATTATCTTTGCAACGCTTTTGGGAGTAATCCTGCCGGATGGCGGAGTTAATCGGCTCTTTCAGAGAGGGTTAGCTTGCGTCATATTGTGTATGGATGTCTCTTGGAAGTGGCTCTCTGCGGAGGGTCAGTGAAACAAACATAATACAAACAATCAGAGACAAGAATGCCTACTATTCAGCAATTAGTAAGAAAGGGACG
>CAYMTQ010000099.1:0-6985 GCA_964393395.1 uncultured Sangeribacter sp. | reverse complement strand
GTCAGCGGGGGGCGGTGAGGTCGGTGTAGGCGACGTCGTCGCGGAAGCGGACCATGTCGATGGCGGCTACGGCGGCTTCGGAGCCTTTGTTGCCGAGCTTGCCTCCGGCTCTGTCAAGGGCTTGCTGGAGGTTGTCGACGGTGAGGACTCCGAATATGACGGGTATCGTGCCTTTGGCGTTGAGCTCCGCGATGCCTTGGGCGGCTTGCTGGCAGACGTAGTCGAAGTGGGGCGTGTCGCCACGGATGACGCATCCGATCACGATGATGGCGTCGACGGTCGTGCATTCCTGCAGTCTGGCGGCGGCGTAGACGAGCTCGACTGTGCCGGGAACGTCGTAGTGGCGGATGTGGCTCTCTGTTGCTCCGGCTTTGAGGAAGACTTCGTGGGCTCCGTCGCGAAGGGCGTGCGTAATATCGCTATTCCATTTTGCTGTGACGATGGCTGCCTGAAATTCGCCGGGGGCTTTTATCCGGGGAATCTCAAGTTCGGATCCGTTTGTGTTCAGTATCGTTGACATCGATTTTTTCTTTTTTGCCCAGCCTCTATTTTTTATAAAACGGGCTATTATTCTTTTGTTTCGGCCTCTTCGTTTTCGTCGGTGGGGATTTCGGCTTTCTTGCGGGTGAAGCGTTCTTTGGTTGCTTTTCCGAGTTTGTGCATGAAGGTCTTCCAGCGCGAGGGGTTTTCTTCGCGTGCGTCGATAATTTCGATGAGGGCGAGGATGTCTTCTTCGAGTTCGATGGTCTCCTGGGCGATCGCGTGGGGCAGGACGGCGTTCAGCAGGCGGCGTGCGCGGGGACGCATGGATCCGACGCGCATCATTATCTCGGCCATTTCTATGGTCATCTTGATTTCTTTGCGTGTTACGCGGCCTGTGCGTTTTTTCGAGAGTTTGATGGCTTCGGCCAGAAATTTCATTCCGGCGCGGTAGTCTCCGCTGGAGGCGAGGAGGAGACCGACGCCGCGGAGCGCTTCGATCAGCTTGTCGGTCGCGGCTGTGATTCCGGCGTTGACTTTCTCGCTGATTTCCTCGACTTTAAGCTGGCGTTTGATCAGGAGTTCGAGGGCTTTCTTGCGTGAGCGCAGGATCCTTGTGGAGAGGGCCATGGCCTCGATGTGATGTGAGGCGAAGCGCTCTTTGTCGACCTCGTTCAGAAGGTCGAGCAGGCGGAAGATCACGTCGACTTCTTTCTCGGACTGTTTGTAGTCCTTAAGGTAGAAATGGAGTTCGGAGAGGTCGAAGAGGAGTGCGAGGAGCAGGGCGCGGAATTCGATGTTGTCATAGTCGGGGAACTTGCGCAGGTCGCGCATTGCGGTGACAATCCGCTCGAGAGCGTCCATGTAGCGTTCGTTGGCGAGCATTTCGGCGGCTTCGCCACGTGTAGCGATTACGCCGGCGAGGATTTTGGCTTCTTCCGATCCTTTTTCAAAGGCGTCGAGCCGGATGGGTATTTCTGTGAGAGTCATATCTTGATTTTTTTATTTTCTGATATTTGGATAAGGTGCGGGCCTTCCTTTATTTCACGGGTTTGGGGAAGGAGCAGCCTTCGTAGCCTTCGAATGCGGCGCGGATGTCATCGGGGATCTCGACGCCACGCTGAGTGACGGGATCGATGGTGACCATGACGGTCTCGCAGACCGACTTGATCTCTCCGCTTTTTCTTTCGCGGAGCACCTGCGAGAGCGTGAAGCTCTTGTTGCCCACAGCCGAGCATCGCGTGAGGACTTCGATTTCATCGCCGAAGTGGATCGGGGCGATATAGGCGCAGTTGACATTTGCAATCACACGGTCTACATGGCGCCAGTCTACAGGCCAGCCCTGAACATCGGTGAAGTACAATGCCTTCCCTGTATCATAAAACGAGAAATAGACCGTGTTGTTTACATGCCCGAGCACATCGACGTCGTTGAAGCGCAGCTGAATGGGGGCTTTATGTCGGTAGAGGGTTATATCGGGAGTTGTCATGGTATGGTTTTAATGCTACGAGATTTTTGAGGTTGAAGTGCCCTTTTTTCGTAAATGTACGCTTATGAGGGCAATTGTCAGGGGGCAGTGAAACGTATTTCGGTTATCACAGGGCGTCCGAGACGGTCGTTTATGTGCCGGATCATCAGGCTGCGGTTCATCGTCAGCTCGTGGCGCAGAGAGGCGTCGCTGATCCCGATCCTCATCACGCCGCGCGATACCTCCGGGCGTCCCGCCATACCGGCTATTGCCGGTCCGACAAGATCGCGCCAGAAATCACAGGCGCGCCGTTCGAGAAGGCGTTCGGTCATGTTGAACTCCTCGAAGGCGATCCGGCAGACATCACCGACCGACATGTATTCCGTTCTCTTCATTGCCGCTGTCCGTTTTCCGCAAGGGGAGTGAACGTCCCCTTGTCAACATTGAGCAGAAGCCGGTCGCCGGAAATCGAGCTGAGAATCTCGTCGAGATGCTCCCGGTTTGTGTCGGTTATGAAAATCTGGCTGAAATTATCGGCCCTGCTGACGAGCTCCATTATTCGGCCTACGCGCGACGAGTCGAGTTTATCGAATATATCGTCGAGCAGAAGAAGCGGGGTTATTCCGCGTTCACGGGTGAGGAAATCGAAGATCGCCAGTCTCAGGGCAATAGTAAATGTCTTCACCTGACCCTGGCTTCCGAGACGGCGCATGCTCCAGTCTTCGAGGCGGGTCTCGAGATCGTCCCTGTGGATTCCCTTCGAAGTAAATCCGAGCACGGCATCCTTGGCCCGCGTCTCCTTAAGAACGTCTTCCATCCGGGCATCGTTCAGGACACTCCGATATGCCAGCGAAGCTGTTTCGGCATCGCCCGAGATAGCTGAATAATACTTCCTGAAGTCGGGAAGAATGGTCCGGACCCATTGCTGCCGCGCGTCGTGAATCGCGGAGGCGGCCTCGCAGAGACCGGTCTCGACCGATTCATAGAGGAGGTCATCCCTGACGCCGGCACGGAGCATCTTGTTGCGGCTCTCGAGCGAACGGGTGTAACGGATCAGATGCGAGAGGTAGACGGGGTCAGCCTGAGAGATGACCATATCCATCAGTTTCCGGCGCTCCTCGCCCGAACCGCTGACAAGTTCCGAATCGCGCGGGGCGACGGTGACGACGGGGAAACGTCCGATATGCTCCGACATCTTCGGATACTCCTTCCCGTTGTGGCGGAGCGACTTCCCCTTTCCGCGGACGATACCGACCGATATTTCAGAAGAGGTTCCGGGATCGAGTTCGAAGTTGCCTTTCACCATCAGCATCTCCTCACCGTGGCGGATGAGGGCTGATTCCGGAACGGGCTGCATCGGTCTGGCGAGACAGAGGAAATGAATGGCTTCGAGAAGATTGCTCTTGCCCATCCCGTTGGCGCCAAGAAGGCAGTTGACCCCGGGCGAGAGCTCAAGCTTCGCCTGGGGAATGTTCTTGAAATTGAGTATGTCGAGACGGCTGAGAAGCATTCGGATCTGATTATTTAAGACGGATATTACTTAATAATCCGGGGAGGATAAGGGTAATCCGGAATACTCACGCCTTGGCGTCATCCTTTGCACCGTAAGCCAGATCGCCCGCGTCGCCGAGGCCGGGGACAATATAGCTGTGGGAGTTTATCTCAGGGTCGATCGCCGCGCACCAGACAGTCGTCTTCTCTGCCGGAAAATGGGAGCAGACATAATCGATGCTCGGACGCGAAGCGATGACCGAGACAACATGGATATGCTCCGGCTCACCTTTCGAAAGGAGGGCACGGTAGCCGAGCTCCATCGAAGATCCTGTGGCGAGCATCGGGTCGACGAGGATCAGGACCTTGCCGTCGAGACGGGGCGAGGCGAGATACTCGACCAGAACGTCGAACGAGTCACCCTTTTCCTTATAGCGGCGGTATGCGCTGACAAAGGCATTCTCGGCCAGATCATAGAAATTCAGGAAACCGTGGTGGAAAGGGAGACCGGCCCGAAGAATGGTCGCGAGCACGATCTTGTCGGCCGGAGTCTGGCAGAGAGCCTTGCCGAGCGGGGTCTGCACCTCGACATCCTTGTAGTTCAGGCGTTTCGAGATTTCGTATGCCATTATCTCGCCGATTCGGTCGAGATTTGTTCGGAAACGGAGCGGATCGTTCTGGATCGAGATGTCGCGCAGTTCCAGCATATATCGGCTGACGAGCGACGGAGTCTCCGCAAAATTGATTACTTCAGGTTTATTCTGAGCCATAACTGATGGGGTCTAAGTTTCTTCATGATATTTTCAGGCATCTCCGCAGGGAATCGCATCGCGGTCTTCCTGCAAAGAGCGGACAGCGTCCACATCTTTCGCCAGACGAGCCTTCAGTTCATCGAGAGAAGCGAATTTCTCTTCACCGCGGATTCTGCCGATGAGGTCAAGTTTCAGGACCTGACCGTAGATGTCACCGCTGAAATCGAGAATATGCGCCTCGATTATCGGCTCCTTCAGGTCACCGACCGTGGGACGCCGGCCGATATTGACCGCCGCCATCCTTCGCGAGCCGTCAGGCAAGAGTGCGTCGCCGGCATAGACTCCCTCAGGAGGGAGTATCTGACCCTTGGCCGGAGTTATGTTGGCCGTCGGGAAGCCGAGCTTCCTTCCGAGACGGTTACCCCGGGTCACGACTCCCCGGAGCCTATAGGGACGACCGAGCATCCTGACCGCATCTTCAATCCGTCCGCCGGCGACAGCCTTGCGTACCGCAGAGCTGCTGACACCCGGACAGACCGGGGCCTCGACCACCTTCACCCCCGCTTCCTCGCCGAGGGCCCTGTAGTCGGCGATACTCATCGTCAGACCGTCCGACCCGAACGTATTGTCATAGCCGACGACCAGCAGCCGCACCCCCAGATCGTCGTGTAGACTGCGAATCCATTCGCGGGCCGTCTGGCGCCTCATCTCCTCGTCAAAGGCCATCACGACCGGAGTCACGCCGGCATCGCGGAGCAACGCCAGCTTCTCCTCCGTCCCGATCAGGAAACCGGGGGCCCTCCCGGGGGCTATCACCTCCAGCGGATGACGGTCAAATGTGATCGCAACAGGTTCGAGACCCTCCTTTCGGGCCTCGCTCACGAGAGTGTCGAGAACTGTTCCGTGGCCGGTGTGGACACCATCGAATGTGCCGACTGTCGCGGCTTTCAAATCTTCTTTCATCATCAGAGCGCTCCGCGGCTTTCGAGAAGCAAAGAGGAGACTGCGATCATGTCGGTCCCGGGGGTGTCACCTATCCGCAGCGCATGCATGCCGGTCGAAGCGGCCGCACGGCAGTTCGCATCGGAATCATCCAGCATCAGGGTCGCTTCCGGCCGCAGACCGTAACGGCGCATGACGGTTTCGAAAATCACCGGATCGGGTTTGCACGTTCCCTCCTGGAAAGAGGCGACGATGCCGTCGAAATAATCGTTTATCGTACCGCCCTCGGCGCGGAAATGTTCCGCTATCCAGGAGTTGTACATGATAGGATTCGTATTCGAGAGGACGAAGATCCGGAACCCTGCCATCCTCATCTGCCTCAGCATTTCCAGACGCTTCTCCGGGAGCCGGATGAGGAAACGGTTGAAGGCATCGGCCAGCTGAGTGTCCGTCGGAGCCGGGAAACCGTTCGCAACAGCGATTGAGCGCAGTTCGTCGAAAAAAGGTCCGGTATTAAGCCGGCCCGTCTCGAGGAGATAGAAGGGTCCCTTCTGCTCATATTGGCCCAGAATCGAGCCGGCATCAGTGATTCCCAGCTCTTCGAGGCCCTTGACGGCCTGCATCCGGTCGAGGTCGATCACCACTCCCCCGAGATCATAGATCACGTTCTCGATTCCCTGAATCCAGTGTGTTTTATTTTCCATACTACAAAAATAACACTTTAAAAGCAGTGATGGTCAAAAATCGCGGAAAAATGTTAATTTTGCAAAACAGACGAAGAAAGAAACAATTGAAAAATATCATATCATGTCAAACATCAAATCAATCGGCATACTGACCTCCGGCGGCGACGCTCCGGGAATGAACGCGGCGATCCGCGCCGTCACCCGCGCGGCCATCTTCTCCGGCTTCAAGGTCTTCGGAATCTACCGTGGCTACAAAGGCCTGATCACCGACGAAATCGAAGAATTCTCGACCCAGAACGTCTCGAACATCATTCAGCGCGGCGGCACGATCCTGAAGACCGCACGTTGCAAGGAGTTCCAGACACCGGAGGGACGCCAGTGCGCATACGATGTCCTCAAGCGCCGCGGGATCGACGCCCTGGTCGTCATCGGCGGCGACGGCTCCCTGACGGGTGCGCGCATCTTCGGCAATGAATATTCCTTCCCGATCATCGGACTTCCCGGAACGATCGACAACGACCTCTATGGAACTGACTCGACGATCGGATATGACACGGCCCTGAACACCATCATGGACTGCGTCGACAAGATCCGCGACACCGCGACGAGCCATGAACGCCTCTTCTTCATTGAGGTCATGGGACGCGACGCCGGCTTCCTTGCCCTCAACGGGGCGATCGCCTCGGGCGCAGAGGCGGCCATCATTCCCGAAATCTCGACCCATGTCGACCAGCTCTCGGAGCTCATCAAGAACGGCTTCCGCAAATCGAAAAACTCATCGATCGTCCTTGTGGCCGAGTCACCGATCACCGGCGGAGCGATGGGACTCGCGCAGAGAGTGAAAGAGGAATATCCGGAATATGACGTCCGCGTCACGATCCTCGGACACCTCCAACGCGGCGGCTCGCCCACGGCGTGTGACCGCATCCTCGCCTCGCGGATGGGAGCCGCGGCTATCGACGCCCTGCTCGACGACCAGCGCAATGTGATGATCGGCATCAAGAACGACGAAATCGTCTACGTTCCGATCACGAAAGCGATCAAGAACGACAAGCCGATCAACCGCGAGCTCCTCGCCACACTGCGCCGCCTGTCGATCTAACTTATAGAATTACAACCAATATGAGGCCCCGTGATCAAAAAAACGGAGCCTCATATTATTTTTT
>CAYMTQ010000098.1:0-7051 GCA_964393395.1 uncultured Sangeribacter sp. | reverse complement strand
TGAGGCACGAGGAATGAAACGGGCACAGCGGGAGATGGTAGGACGGATGCATCGAAACGGCATGTCCGTCTCTGAGATCGCCTCGATGCTCAACTACCCCGAAGACACAATCAATAATTGGCTTACCTTGTGAGGGGCGTGTGTCAAAATTAACACGCATCCCGATCGCAAGGACATTTCGACGATTCCGTCATTTTGTCATATCGGGCGAATCTTGGTCAGGTCGTGAAGTTTTGCTAATTTTGCTGTCTGATAGCGAAAGCCGGACTTATTTATCAGCAAGTCCGGGAGTTTTCAGCTATTTTGTGTCCTTCTCATTTAAAGACAAGTCATAATGGCATTGAAATGCGGCATAGTGGGTCTGCCGAATGTCGGTAAGTCCACCCTCTTCAACTGTCTGAGCAACGCCAAGGCTCAGTCAGCCAATTTCCCTTTCTGCACCATCGAGCCCAATGTGGGCGTCATCACCGTCCCCGATGAACGCCTCAATAAGCTCGTCGAGATGTGCAACCCCAAATCTACAGTTCCCGCTACTGTGGAGATCGTCGATATCGCCGGCCTCGTCAAAGGGGCCTCGCAGGGCGAGGGTCTCGGCAACAAGTTCCTCGCCAATATCCGCGAGACTGACGCGATCCTGCACGTGCTCCGCTGTTTCGACGACGACAACATCACCCACGTCGACGGAACCGTCGATCCGGTCCGCGACATGGAGATCATCAACTATGAGCTCCAGATCAAGGATCTCGAAACCGTCACGAACCGTCTTCAGAAGACAATAAAGGCCGCACAGACAGGAGGCGACAAAACCGCCAAGCTCCAGGCCGATGTCCTCACCCGCTTCAAGGAGGCACTCGAAGCCGGCAAACCGGCCCGCAGCGTCGAGTTCGAGACCAAGGATGAACAGAAATTCGCCCGCGAACTGTTCCTGCTGACAACCAAACCCGTCCTCTATGTCTGCAACGTCGACGACGCGTCGGCCGCGACCGGCAACAAATATGTCGATGCTGTCCGTAAGGCGATCGAAGGCGAAGGCTCAGGCCTGATGGTCGTCGCCGCCCAGACCGAAAGCGAGATCGCCGAGCTCGACACTTTCGAGGAGCGTCAGGAATTTCTCGAAGAGATCGGACTCAAGGAGTCGGGCGTCTCACGGTTGATCCGCGCGGCCTACAATCTCCTTGACCTCCAGACATATTTCACCGCCGGTCCCGACGAAGTCCGCGCCTGGACATTCATGCGCAACACGAAAGCCCCCCAGGCAGCCGGCATAATCCACACCGACTTCGAGAAGGGCTTTATACGTGCCGAAGTCATCAAATATGACGATTTCGTGACCTTAGGATCTGAAACCGCAGTCAAGGAAGCAGGCAAAATGGCCGTCGAAGGCAAGGACTATGTAGTCCAGGACGGCGACATCATGCACTTCCGCTTCAACGTCTGATCACCAGCCGACGCCCGATACCCGTGCGTAAGCATAGGTGTAGACGCCACCGGCCGAATTCCATCTCATATACATCGTCCGGCCTCCGTCACTGAACCAATAGTTCATGGTGGAGGCCTGGCCGTCCTGATAGCGGATGTTCACCTGATAGTCCGAATAGCCGTAGTTCGACTGCTGACACCAATATGCAATCTTCTGGGAACGCGGCGTTCCATTGCGGTAATAGTAATATCTCCCGTAGCCGTCGCCATAGAACTCAAGAAAATTCGACTCATACCCGCCGACGGCGCTTCCGTTGACGTTCACGAGCTGCCAGTATCCGTCAAGGCGAGGATCGATATAGTCACCGCCGACACCGGGATAGTAGACATCGGCGTCATCACACGAACTGAGGAGCGTCATCACGAACAGGACAAGCGTCATCAAGCTCCAGTTCCGTCTGTTTCTGATTGCTGAAGGTGTCTTCATAGTCTTTCAAATTACGTTGTCATATTTGCGTTGTCTGCGGTTATTACACCCGGGAGCAACGTCCCGCAGATAGCTTCGCCCGTCAGAGATTCATATAGAGCTGAAGCTCCCGGAGGCGCTGGGCGGCCAGCTCGAGCGCACTGTCGGCGCGGCCATAGACGGCCGTCACCTCGAATCCGTAACGCTCAAGGCTGCGGACGACATGTGTCGGATCCTCACATCTCAGACGGAGGGAGACCCGGATCTTTCCCCCTTCGGAAGGGACTGTCCAGAAACCGACGACGTGCACATCCGAGTCCTCGGCCGCATGGGTCAGGATCGCGGCCGAATAATCGGCCGGAGCACATTCGATCTCGACAATGCTGCAATCGTCGCGAGCCGGAAACATCCGCGCCACACCCTCGAGAGCGGAAGCGGTGTCTATCACCCCGATCAGCTCCCCTTGTGAGGTGACGCCCAAAACGCGCTCGGGAGCATCGAGCAGCCTCGGAATCACGTCGATCACCGGAAGCGAAGAATCGACTGTCGCCACAGGAATCTTCATCCCCGACGGCCAGGTCTGTGAAATTATATCGCGTGCTGTCATATTCTTTGATTTGCCGTCTGAGATTTTTTTTCTATTTTTGTCTCCGGTTCCGGACCCGAAACGGGTTGGAACGCCAAAAAAATCAGATCTGCGGACGGTTTGAAATATCAAAGATACAAATTTCATGCCGATTCCGGCGAGGTCTTAATTTTTTTAACATAACAACGCTTCCGGCCACGGTTTGGTTCCGTCCGGAGCATTTCTCTCCATTCAAAGAGCACGTCTCACAAAAGCAATGACAAGACTGAGTGTCAACGTAAACAAAGTCGCAACCCTGCGCAACGCCCGCGGTGAGAACAATCCGGACGTGGTCCGTTTCGCCCTCGACTGCGAGCGCTTCGGAGCTGAAGGTATCACTGTTCATCCCCGGCCCGACGAACGCCACATCACACGCGCCGATGTCGCCGCCCTCAAACCCGTCCTGACAACCGAATTCAATATCGAGGGCTATCCGTCCGAAGAGTTCATCGGACTCGTCTGCCGGACGAAACCGGCCCAGGTCACCCTCGTTCCCGATCCCCCGGGTGCGCTGACCTCCTCAGCCGGATGGGACATCCCGGCCAACGAGACATTCCTTCGCGAAGTGACCGCACGATTCCACGAAGCCGGAATCCGCGTCTCGATCTTCGTCGCCGCCGATCCCGGGCAGGTCCGCGCGGCTGCCCGTGTCGGAGCCGACCGCGTCGAGCTCTACACGAAGCCATACGCCGACAATTATGCCGCAGACCGCGAAGCCGCCGTCGCACCGTTTGTCGAAGCCTCGGCTACAGCACTCGAATGCGGCCTCGGTCTCAACGCCGGCCACGATCTCAACCTCGAGAACCTCGCCTATCTGAAAGAGAAGCTCCCGCTCCTCGACGAAGTCAGCATCGGCCACGCCCTGATCTGCGACGCCCTCTATCTCGGAATCGAGAAAACAATCCGCGAGTATCTCGACAGGCTGAAATAAAGGCCTTTCCCGAAAAGTTAAAGCTCCGTTCCCGAAAATCGACGGTTCCTCCCAAACTCCATATCTCAAAAAACACCCCCATGAAGTCACTTTCATTCTGGTCCCTCATAGTCGACGGCGGCTATATCATGATTCCGATCGCCGTCCTCCTCCTTGTGGCGATATACATTTTCATCGAACGATGCATCGTCATCTCGCGCGCCTCGAAAGACGATCCGACATTCATGAACCGCATCCGCGACTATATCCACGAAGGCGACATCGAAAATGCCGAACGTCTCTGCCGAAAGACCGACACTCCCTATTCCAGACTGATCCTGAAAGGTGTCACCAGAATAGGACGCCCGATGAACGACATCCTCGTCGCCGTCGAGAACGAAGGTAACATCGAGGTCGCCAACCTCGGCAAAGGGTTCACATGGCTCTCCACGACGGCCGCCGGCGCACCTATGCTCGGGTTCCTCGGGACCGTGATCGGAATGATCGAAGCCTTCTTCTCCCTTGAAAAAGCCGGAACCGGAGCCAACATCACCGTGCTGGCCGGAGGCATCTACCAGGCACTCGTGACGACCGTCGCCGGCCTGATCGTCGGCATCGTAGCCCTCTTCGCATACAACTATCTCGTCTCGCGCGTAAACCGGGTGATGAATAAGCTCGAATCAAAATCCATGGAGTTCATGGACCTTCTGAACGAGCCTGTCTGAGACGGTCTCCAAAAACGATCCCCAAAACATGCCTGAAACAGGCTCCAACAACCGACAATGGCCCTCAAGAAACCATATCAGCGACTCGAGACATTCTCAATGTCCTCGATGACCGACGTTATCTTTCTTCTCCTCATCTTCTTCATGGTCACCTCGACCCTGATCTTCCCGGCCGCAATAGACGTCGACCTCCCTCAGAGTTCGGAACAGACCACGGAGAAACCGCTGACCGAAGTCTATATCGATTCCGTGGCGAACTACTATCTCGTAGCCGACCGCCAGGACACGGCCCTGTCGCGCCAGCGCCGCGTGAATGAAGAGGAACTGATCGTCGCCCTTCATCAGATCCAGTCCGAAGACTCGACGCGCACGATCGCCCTCTATGCCGACGAACGCGTCGAATATGGCCACGTAGTCAAGGTTCTCGACATGGCCGCCCGGAACAAACTGAAGATGGTGCTCGCCACCAAAGCCGTGACCGTCAGGGAATAAACGGAGAAAGATAATGAACAGACAACGCAAAGACTCGATACTCGCCGCCACGCTCACAATGGGTGTGGCCTGTGTCCTGCTGCTCATTCTGTTCTTCGGCGGTCTGAAATACAACGAAGCGCCGCTCGCCGAATCATCGACGCCGGAGCTCATGCCCATTGACGATGAAGAGATGTTCATCGTTCCCGAGATGATTCAGGATGCGGGCGAACCCGAGGCAAAGGCCGACGCCGAACCCTCACCGGCCGCCCAAGGCAAAGAGACCGCATCTTCCGCCCCGACCCCGAAGCCGGAGGCTCAGACCGCACTCGCGACTGAAAAGCCCTCGCGCTCCCAGCTGAAAAAAGAGAAGGAAAAGACCGAGACGCAGACCCGCGAAAAGACCGATGACGAAACCGTGAACCGCGAACGTCAGAAGGCCGGCGAAAATGTCCGCAAAGGATTCTCGAAACCCTCGTCGACCGCAGGATCCGGAGGGAGCGGAGTCGGGATAGCCGGATCAGCCCCGGGCCGGCGCTTCCTCGGATGTGACAAGCCCGACATCGCCCTCAGGGAAAAGACCGTCGTCACGGTTTCGATGACCGTCGAGGCCGACGGCCACGTCTCCGCTGTCGGGAGTGTGCGCGGCGGTACTCCCGAGATGCAGACAAAATGCAAGGCTGCCGCCTGGTCCGCAAGATGGTCGGCCAAGAAAGGGGCCGCGGCGACTCCGGCCACCATCACATTCACCATCACTCCGCGCCGCTGAACGGAAATAGGGTGCATGACGGCCGATTTTTGCCGTCAGTTCTTTGCGGTTTCCCGATATTAAGTTATTTTTGCATTTTTGAAACCAAAATGGGAGAACTGTGTCCGGACGTGAACGCATTTTTTCCCAAAGCTGGAAAAAGATTTATCCCGGTTCTAACGAAAAAGATATTCACAGCATGTCATTATTCGACACCATAAGCAACGATATCCAGCAGGCCATGAAGGCCCGCGACAAAGTGCGCCTCGAAGCGCTCCGTGGCGTGAAGAAAGAGTTTCTCGAAGCCAAGTCGGCACCCGGTGCCGGCGGTGAGCTGAGCGATGAGAATGCTCTCAAGATCATCACCAAACTCGTCAAGCAGCGCCGTGAAAGCGCACGCATATATGAAGAGAACAACCGTCCCGAGCTCGCCGAAAACGAACTGGCCGAGGCGGCTGTGATCGAAGAATATCTTCCCCGCCAGCTCTCTGCCGAGGAGATAGAGGCCGAAGTGCGTGAGATCGTCGCCCGCACCGGAGCCACAGGCCCCAAAGATATGGGAAAGGTGATGAAAGCCGCCTCTCCCGCATTCGCCGGACGCGCTGACGGACGCGCCGTCTCCGAAACTGTCAAAAAAGTCCTTAACTCACTCTAAATATGCTCACTCTTCAGTTCATCAAGGCCGATCCCGAATTTGTCATCAGACGTCTCGCCGTCAAAGGCTTCGACGGCTCAAAGGTAATCGCCGACATTCTCGAAATTGACGCCGAACGCCGCCGGCTCCAGCAGAAATGTGACGCCGACGCGTCCGAACTCAAGAAACTCGCTGCCTCTATCGGAGCCCTCATGAAAGAAGGGAAGCGCGACGAGGCCGAAGAGGCTAAGGCACGTGTGGCAGAGATCAAGAATGCCACGGCATCGCTCCAGGAACGTCTGGCCGAGTGCGAACGCAAACAGACAGACCTCCTGCTGACCGTCCCGAACGTCCCCTGCGCCGAAGTCCCCGAGGGACTGACAGCCGCCGACAACGTCGTCGAGCAGACCGGCGGCAAGATGCCGGATCTCGGACCCGACGCACTCCCCCACTGGGAGCTGGCGAAGAAATATAACCTGATCGACTTTGAGTTGGGAGTGAAGGTCACCGGAGCCGGTTTCCCGTTCTATATCGGCAAGGGCGCACGCCTTCAGCGCGCACTGATCCAGTTCTTCCTCGACGAAGGCTCGAAAGCGGGCTATCTCGAAGTGGAGCCTCCGTTTGTCGTCAACGCCGCCTCCGGCTACGGCACAGGACAGCTCCCCGACAAAGAGGGACAGATGTATCATGTGACCGAAGATGACTTCTATCTGATTCCGACCGCCGAGGTGCCGGTGACCAACATGTATCGCGACGTGATCATTCCCGGCGCCGACCTCCCGAAAAAGAACTGTGCTTACTCCCCCTGCTGGCGCCGCGAAGCCGGAAGCTACGGCAAGGATGTCCGCGGTCTCAACCGCCTCCACCAGTTCGACAAGGTCGAGATCGTCCGTATCGAAAAGCCCGAAAACTCGTATGCCGCCCTCGAAGAGATGAAGGATCATGTCCGCGGCCTGCTCGAGAAACTCGGCCTCCCCTGGCATATCCTGCGCCTGTGTGGCGGCGACATGTCGTTCACTTCCGCGATCACGTTTGATTTCGAGGTGTGGAGCG
>CAYMTQ010000097.1:0-7124 GCA_964393395.1 uncultured Sangeribacter sp. | reverse complement strand
CCGAGTTTCCACCGTGAGAGGGTGGCGTGCTAACCGCTACACTAATAGACCATTTGAGATCCACGGTTTCTATATGATCACAGGAGCCGTGGAGTCCCGTTTTGTTGATGCAAAGTTACACATTAATTTTCGCATGTGCAACTGTTCGCATGAAATTTTTGAGAACGAAGCTGATTATTCTGCAGCTGCCTCTTCTGCTGTTGTCTCAGCAGTCTCGGCTTCGAGAGCTGCCTTTGCAGCAGCTTCCTGAGCGGCGAGGATCTCTGCCTTCTTCTTGGCTACTGATTCGCCTTTCAGACGGTTCTTCTCGATCTCAGCGTCAAGACGTGCCTTGGCATCTGCAGCTGCCTTCTGTGCCTTCTCAGCCTTAACTGCGTCAGCTACTTTTGTGCGGTCTGCCTTCCAGGCGTCGAAACGGCGCTGTGCCTCTTCTTCATTGAACGAGCCTTTCCTGACACCGCCACGAAGGTGCTTCATCAGCATCACTCCTTCTTTCGAGAGAATTGAACGAACTGTGTCCGTGGGAATAGCTCCCACTTCAACCCAATAAAGAGCACGGTCGAAGTCTAAACTTATTGTAGCAGGATTAGTGTTCGGATTGTATGAACCTATCCTCTCAATAAATTTACCATCACGTGGTGCCCTGCTATCGGCGACTACAATAGGATAGAATGCGTAGCCCTTACGGCCATGACGCTGCAATCTGATCTTGGTTGCCATAAACTTGCCGGTTTATTGATTTGATATTTAGTTTGTTATTAGCTCCGCAAAACGCTCTGCCCGTTGACGGCCGAATCTGTTTCTGCGAAACCGACTGCAAAATTACAAAAAATATTCGATATAGCCAAAATTTTACATTCAGAATTTTTCAGGCGGATTTTTTTCGCTATTTTTGTGCTGACAAAGCCGCTACGGCAGCAATTACCATGACTGAAAACAATACCCTTCTGCAGCGCCTCGATGGCCTCGACAGCCGTTTCGAGGAAGTTTCCACTCTCATAACAGATCCGGACGTGATCAGCGACCAACCGCGATATGTCCGCCTGACGAAGGAATATCACGATCTCGAAAAAATCCTCGACGCTACCCGCCGGTACAGGCAGATGCTGTCCGATTCTGAAGAGGCCCGGGCAATGCTCTCCGAGAATGATCCGGAACTAAAGGCTATGGCTCAGGAGATGATCGCGGAGTCTGAAAAGGAACTCCCCCTTCTCGAGCAGGAAATCAAACTGATGCTCGTTCCCGCCGATCCGGACGACGTGAAGAACTGCATCGTGGAAATCCGCGGCGGAACGGGTGGTGACGAAGCCGCCCTCTTCGCCGGCGACCTCTTCCGGATGTATCAGAAGTTCGCGGAGAAAAAGGGTTGGCAACTATCTGTTTCTTCTGCCTCCGAAGGTGCCGCCGGAGGATTCAAGGAGATTGTCTTCACGCTCGCAGGCCAGGGTGTCTACGGAGTCATGAAATATGAAAGCGGCGTTCACCGCGTTCAGCGCGTCCCGGCCACCGAGACCCAGGGTCGCGTCCACACGTCGGCCGCTACTGTCGCTGTCCTTCCGGAAGCCGAAGCTTTCGAGGTCGAGATCCATGAGGGCGAAATCAAATGGGACACCTTCCGGAGCGGAGGCGCCGGCGGTCAGAATGTCAACAAGGTTGAATCCGGCGTCCGGCTCCGCTACAATTGGAAGAACCCGAACACCGGACAGACTGAGGAAATCCTGATTGAATGTACCGAAACCCGCGATCAGCCTAAGAATAAGGAACGGGCTCTCGCCCGCCTCCGGACTTTCATTTATGACCGCGAGCATCAGAAATATGTCGACGATATCGCATCGCGCCGCAAATCCCTTGTCAGCACAGGAGACAGATCCGCAAAAATCCGGACCTATAACTTTCCGCAAGGCCGGATGACGGACCACCGGATAAACTATACGGTCTACAACCTACCTGTTTTTCTTGACGGGGAGATCCAGGAGTGCATCGACCAGCTCGCGCTTGCCGAAAACACCCGTAAACTCAAGGAAGCGGAACTGTAAACCCGCAAACCTTTCTCTTGCTTGACTTCAGCAGGCTTGCTATATGTAAGTCCTGCCGAAAAGCTATAAGCCATGTCGAGGAGAGATAAGGCCTGCCGAAGAGCTATAAGCCGTTGTGACGACGGAGATAATCTCCGGCATTGTTCTTGTTGGCCTGGAACTGGAAGATGCAGCCTCCGATAAGGAAGACAACGGCTATCGACCCTAACCACCATGTGGCGGCTACTCCGGTTGTGAAACATGAGATGATCAAAAGGATTGATCCGATCACGTATGAGATAATTGATAGTGTTTTCATAGTATTGAAGCGTTTTGTCCGTGAATGTTTTTCTTGACTTTAAAACACTTCAATACCATGGACGGTTCACCGGTTTTCAACCAAGTTCATCATTTATCGGAATCGCCTTCTATCAAGAGCGTATATTAGCTTTATCAAGCTGACAGATAATGCTGTCGGCTTTTGCCAGTGTTTCCGGTTTACCTATGTCGATCAACTCGAGATCAGCAGCGACGGCACATCGTATCTTCAGGTTTTTCAATTCCGCGAGCATGAAGTCCATAATCGGGAAGGCTCCGCTGTATCCTTTCCCGTGCATCAGTTCGATCGCCCGGCGGCCGACAACATAGATTCCGCTGAATGCATATCGCGACGAGCTTTCCGACGGAACATATCCCTCCGGTTTCCTTTCCGAAGTCTTCAGGTTCTCCCACCCTTCGAGCCGGCCATCTTCCGAAAAATACAGACAGCGCGAGCTCTCCCGCTGACTTACGAGCAAGGTTATATCGTTGCCCTCATCCTCGTGAGTCTTCATCAATCCGGCGAGATCGGCGTTGCTCAGTATGTCGACATTGTGGACCAGCACGGAATCTGCTCCGTCCCTGAAAAGAAGCGGAGCGGCTTTCAGCAATCCCCCTCCTGTGTCAAGCAGCGCATCGGTCTCATCGCTGAAACTTATTCTCAATGGGACTCTGTTTTCATTGATATAACCCACTATCTGGTCTCCGAAGTGATGCACATTGATGACAGCATCGGTAAACCCTGATTCTGCAAGCCTCCCGATCACGCGCGAAAGCATCGGTCGTCCGCCGACCGGAACAAGTGCTTTGGGATGTTCAAGCGTCCAAGGACGGAGCCGCGTTCCCAGGCCGGCGGCTAAGATAAATGCTTTTCTCATTTCTTCAGTTTCTTCAACAGGAACCCCGATGTTCTTCAATCAGTCTTTTCAGTTGCAGGATGCTCGCGGTGAATCAGGACCACATTAGCCTCCGGGAAGCACTCTCGGATATGACGCGCTGTCTGCTCGGCACAATAGACCGATCTGTGCTGTCCACCGGTGCAACCGAAACCAATCTGAAGCGACGTGAATCCGCGTTCTAAATAACGTCCCACGGCAGTGTCTGTCAGTTCCCATGCGTTCGCCAGAAATTTCCGGACCTCTCCCCTCTCTTCGAGAAATGTCACCACCGGTTCATCACGCCCCGTAAGCGATTTGTACTCCGCATATCTTCCGGGATTATGCATCGCGCGGCAATCAAACATGAATCCGCCGCCGTTACCCGTGAAATCGTCCGGATACCCTTTTTTATATGAAAAGCTCATTACCTGAACTGTGAGCTTTCCGGGAATCACGACCGGAGCACGGAACCGCTCAATCTCACAGAGCGACCTGCATGCTCTCTCCATCTCGGGGAAATCCGAAAGCATTCCGCTCTCCACGACCTCGCGGAGATTCGAGATTCCGGAAGGAAGACTCTGGAGAAAATGCGCCCTTTTCTGGATCAGCCCTCTCATTCCGTATGCCCCGAGAACCTGCAATGTTCTGAACGCGACCAGGATATCGAGGTCCGAAAGAAGTTCATCCGGTTTGACTCCGGTCAGCCGGAAATATTCCTCTGCGTATGTCTTCAGAAGCCGCTCCTTCATTTCGCGCGGGAGAGCCGCCTTTGCCTGCCAGAGGAATGATACCGCATCATAAAGCACCGATCCACGGCGTCCACCCTGATAATCTATGAACCAGGGCTCTCCATCCCTGACCATGACATTCCGGCTCTGAAAATCACGGTACATAAAACCGAGCCGCTCTTCCGGCAATCCTGCCAATATTCCTGAGAATCGTTCGAAATCATCCTCGAGCGCCTCTTCATCAAAAACAACACCCGACGGTTTCAGTATTGAATACTTAAAATAATTCAGGTCGAAGAAGACCTGTCGCGCAGAGAACTGAGGGTGCATGACGCAACCGGACCAATTTTCCGCAGGAACAGTCTGCATACGTGCGAGCGAAACCAGCGACTTACGGGCCACATCCTCAAACTCAGGAGTCCCCACGAGGGAGAATAACGTTTTGTCACCGAGGTCCTCCAGATAATACGTTTTCTCATCGGGAGAGACCTCAAGAATTTCGGGAACATTCACTCCGGCTTTCCTGAAAGCTCGCGAGAGCCCGATAAAAGCCCTGTTCTCTGCGATATCCGGAGCCTCGGCACAGATGACTGAGCGGGACCCGCCGCCGGGAATGTGGATTCTCGAATAGCGCCTGTCCGACCCCGCCGACGGAAGCGGTATCCGCTCGCCGGCATATCCGGATGGCCGAACCACCGGGGCACTGCTGTCGTTATATTCTTGCATAGATGCGAAATTACAAAATAAATTCGTAAATTTGCACACACAAGACCCCATCCAAGGTTCTGTTCCCCCAAAATGTGGTCTGTGCAATTCCAAAAGCAATTCCAAAAACCGTGAGGCGGCGCTCAGCCATCAACCCTGAGGGTCCGCTTCATTCAGAAAAACACGATTCAGAAATGGCAACTATCGACAATTACAACTTCGCCGGGAAAAAGGCGATTGTACGTGTAGACTTCAATGTGCCCCTCAATGAAGACGGCACTATCGCTGACGACACCCGTATCCGCGGCGCGCTCCCCACTCTCAAGAAAATTCTCGCAGACGGCGGTTCACTTATCCTTATGAGCCACATGGGCAAACCTAAGGGAAAAGTTAATGAAAAACTGTCTCTCTCGCAGATCCGCGATGCCGTTGCCAAAGCCCTCGGCACCGACGTGAAGTTCGCTCCCGACTGCGCTAAAGCTCAGGAAGCCGCTAAGGAGCTCAAGCCCGGTGAAGTGCTTCTTCTCGAAAACCTCCGTTTCTACCCCGAAGAAGAGGGCAAGCCCGTCGGAATAGACAAGAACGATCCCGCATACGAGGACGCCAAGAAGGAGATGAAAGAGCGTCAGAAAGAATTTGCGAAAACTCTCGCTGACTATGCAGACGTATATGTCAACGACGCATTCGGAACAGCACACCGCAAGCATGCCTCCACAGCAGTGATCGCCGACTATTTCGACGAACAGGACAAGATGCTCGGTTACCTGATGGAGAAAGAGGTTCAGGCAGTCGACAATATCCTGAAGGATATCCGCCGTCCCTTCACCGCAATCATGGGTGGTTCGAAGGTATCTACAAAGATCGGAATCATCGAAAACCTCATGGACAAGGTTGACAACCTCATCCTCTGCGGCGGCATGACATATACTTTCGCCAAAGCACAGGGTGGCCACATCGGCGACTCAATCTGCGAAGATGACAAGCTCGATCTCGCTCTCGACATCATCAAGAAAGCAAAGGAGAAGGGTGTGAACCTCGTGATCGGTACAGACTGCGTTGCCGGAGATGCATTCTCAAACGACTGCAACACACAGGTTTGCCCCGCCGGTGAGATACCCGACGGATGGATGGGCCTCGATGCAGGACCGGACAGCATCCTCGAATTCCGCAAGGCGATCCTTCCGGCCAAGACAATTCTCTGGAACGGTCCTGCCGGCGTCTTCGAAATGGAGAAGTTCACCAAGGGTTCACGCGCTGTCGCTGACGCAATCGTCGAGGCAACCGACAACGGTGCCTTCTCGCTCGTCGGAGGCGGAGACTCAGTCGCATGCGTAAACAAGTTCGGCCTCGCCGACAGCGTGTCGTACGTATCGACAGGTGGCGGCGCACTCCTCGAAGCCATTGAAGGAAAGACACTTCCCGGCATCGCAGCCATCAGGAAGTAATCAGTCCGAAGAGCCTCTGAGGTAAATATCAAAAAACCTCTGAGGTCCATATAAAACAGACTTTAATATCAATATCAGACCCCGTTCCGCTCTCATCTTGCGGAACGGGGTTTTCTGTTCTAAAGACCACGCTCCCGGACATACGGGCAAGCATTTCACTTTTTTTTCAGTCCAATTTGATTTTTTGGAAAATAATAGTAATTTTGCATCTTGAACCGCAGGAGACTGCGAACATGAAAACTCAATAGAAAAACTCAGTCTCAGGTGGAGTCAGTCCGATTCACCCCGCGACCGCAGCGATAACGGGCCGTCCGGGGGATTAACCGTGGAAAACTAATCAAACGTATAACACAATAACAAATTAATTAACAATCAAACTACACCACACTATGGAATCTAAAGATCCCAAGGCAACTGCAGCCGCTCCTCAGAGCGCACAGGCCCGCATCAAGAAAGAAGAAAAAATCAGCCAGGTACGCGGCATCCGCAACGCGTTCCTCGTGATCATCGCATGCGCCATCGCAGCTGTCTGCATCTTCCTCTTCGGAATGGGTAACGGTGCGAACTTCGAAGGCGGCGACGCCGCTAACGGCCACCCCCTGAACCTTGCCGGAACAGTGTATAAAGGCGGTTTCATCGTGCCTATCCTGATGACTCTGCTTCTGACAGTTATCGTCCTCTCTATCGAGCGCTGGATCGCTATCTCTTCTGCAGCCGGCAAAGGCAACACTTCCAAATTCGTTGCCGACATCAAGGCTGACCTCGCTGCCAACAAGATCGACGCAGCTATGGATCGCTGTAAGGCTCAGAAAGGTTCTGTCGCTTCAGTTGTCTACAACACTCTCGTGAAGTACAAAGAGATGGATGCCAACGACGTCCTCAGCAAGGAACAGAAACTGACAACCCTGCGCAACGCTGTCGAAGAGGCTACTGCTCTCGAGATGCCCTCTCTCTCCCAGAACCTCCCGATCATCGCGACTCTCACAACTCTCGGTACTCTCGTCGGTCTTCTCGGTACTGTGATGGGTATGATCA
>CAYMTQ010000096.1:0-7261 GCA_964393395.1 uncultured Sangeribacter sp. | reverse complement strand
TGAAATTTTAGCAGCTGTAGTGTTCTCGGCTGTCAGGTAGCACTGATAAGCGGAAACAGGAACTGTATCTTCATCTTCTGCAATGCTGAATTCGGCACCGCCGGCGCTGACAGGTACGAGTACGTAAGAACCGGCAGGAACTTTGATTTCTTCAAGAGTGCCAGTCAGAAGACCTGTAGAGAATGACATAGGATATTCTACCTGGTCAGGCTCATAGGTCGCAGTGATGACAGTGTCAAACATTCCTGTGTTCTCGACGAGCACAGCTGTGAATGCCGGAATCACGCCGCTTTCATCTTCAGTGAGCACTACAGCATCATCCTTCACGCTGTCGAAGGTATATACCTTCACGTCATAGGGTGTCTCAGTGTCGACGGGGCTGAAATATGTCGCATATTTCATGTCAGCCGGAACGGTAACCTCGACGAGTTCGCCTTGCGGAAGTTCGCTTTCAAGAACGAAGTGAGCATAAAGATTGAAGGCAGAGGGATTTTCTTCGTCGGTTGAAGTTGCCCAGACTCCGACGTCACCCTGTGTGCGGTCAGACTCGGTATAGGGAGTGAAGTCGACAACGTTGCCGGCCTGGTCGGTGAAGTTCATGAGCACATAACCGTCGGCCGGAGTGTTCTTGATCTTGAATCCGACAGTCGCACCTTCAGAACCTACCTGAGAGCCCTGACCTGTCAGTTCGGTCACTTCCTCACCGCCGTTTGTCACGAGATAGACAGTTCCGAGTCCTTTGGATTCCTCAGCAACGTCAACAGTCACTTTCGCATAGAAGATTTTGCTTTCGGCCTTTGCCTCGTTGCATACGAACAGACCCAGAAGCATTGCACTGAGAAGGAATAATTTCTTCATAATTGTACTGGTTTAAGTTTTGAAAGAAAATTAGATATAGGTTTACACACAGAGTCGAACGTGGATCGGGAGATACCGTCGGGCAGAAGCCTGTCGGCCGTATATGCCAATGCAGTCGAAAATGCAATCATGATGAACAGAGGATCAGTCATTGAACCGGGAGCAAAAAGCATTACCAGACACCACACAGCGATCGCTGCGGAATATGGAAGTTCCCATTTGGCTCTCCATTTCCAGAAGAGAGCCGGGAGTGGATTAAACGGAATCAGGAGCCAGCTCCATTCCGTCGCGCAAAGATTAGAGAAGAATATCAGGTAGACATTCACGAGTCCGAGACAAAGCTGAATGGCGACAAGCACCCGGAGCATGATTCCCCGTCCCGAGATCACCGAAAGGATGGTGAGGATGAAAACGAGGATCGCGATGACAGTGGGGGAGAGCAGTCCGGCTTCGATGTGCCTGATTTCAGGCGAAAGCTGATTGGGAGCCGAAGAGATCACGGGCTGACCCTTGACTCTGCTGTTTTTCAGAAGCTCGATCAGCACTGTGGGCGTGATCGCTTTCTCCTTATATTCCACATCGCTGTTGGCAGAGCCATTCGTCAGGACATTGAGAGCGACTCTTGTCCACGGGGCGTGATCAAGTTCGGAAGCGAGTATCTCGCGGCGGCTTTTAGCAAAAACCGGAGGCAGATCCTGGACTTCGAGCCTTTCGGCACCGAGGGCTTCCTCGATGAAATGGAGGACGCTTATCGCACAACCTCTTTCGAGATAGTCGTAAGGCAGTTCCATTCCCTCGTCAACGCTGTTGTCGAGGACACGCCAGAGATTCTGTTTGACCGCAATCGGAAGATTGAGAGCATATTCAGTGACACTTCGTCCTTCGTCCCTGTATGCGGAGACAAACTGTTCGGTCGGCACCACGGCCATTCCCATTTTCAGCTTGCCGCCGAGAAACGCAAGTACCCGGTTGGAGATCTCTTCGCTTTCATAGCTGAAGCAATAGTCCATTTTTTCCGACGGACACTGCATCCTGATGAAAGCGTGGCCCGCACAGGAGTAGAGGGACTCTCCGGGTCCGGTCACGACAACCGATGCTCTGACGAAATCTTCCGGGGGATTGACGGGCGGAGCGGCCGATGCGCCGGCTGCTCCACGCGCCAAAGCGAGGATCAATAAAGCTCCGATTCGGAAAATATTGAATAGGTCTGAGTTCATCGATCGGTCAGACGACTGAAGTCGTCGATTCAATGGGTTAAAATCTTATAAACTGACGAGCCGTTGCGGACGATCACGGGCGTAACCTTGCTGAGCGACTCGACGATAGAGCTGTCGGATCCGATTTTCTTTCCGTCGAGCGTGAAGACACCGTCCGAACCATGTTCTGTTACCGGAGATTCAGAGAATACATTTCCGACACCGGTGCTTTCTCCGATTCTGTGGAGGGATTCGGCAACCCAATGGCCGTTTTTCTTTTCGGCTTCCCATATTGCGACAGGCTCCTCACCCTCGGCGGCTAAGTAAGCCGGATAACGGATCATCCGGGGATTGAGTTTCGCCTCCATTTCCTGTTCCGACCAGCTGACGAAATAAAACTTGTACTTACCGTCGGGACGGGGTGTCTTTCCGTCGGTGTCGTTAAGAGTTGCGCTCGGATAGTATTCTTCGGTGAACATTACGCCCGAGATAACGGGAATTGTCCGACCTTCTTCCCAGCCTGAATAGAAGAACGGCTGTACGACTGCATGTCCGTCCTCACCTTCGATCACGAGGCCGAGCAGACCCTTGAAGTCGAGATGCGAGAAGTTGAAAAGCGGAATGGAGCTGATCAGAAGACTATCATCCTGGAACATCAGGTCCGGAATCTCGTACGTTCCGAAGAAAGATTCATATTCAGCGCCTTCGGCGGCAACAGCACTCGGGTTGAGACCGACGACCATCAGGTGCTCCTGCGAGAAATTATATTTGATCTGAGAAGCGGTATAGGGGTCCATATAAGAGGGATTCAGACCCGAGATGCTTGTGATATCGAAATATCCGTTTGCGGTGCCGCTCCAGCCCCAGTTGACATGAACGAATCCGTTCTTATCCAGACCGTCGAACACGAAACAGTGGGCAAGTTTCTCCATATCCGTCGCCGCATAAAGCACGGGACGCCCGGAGGTGAGCTCATTGTAGATAGCCTTGATCCATTCCTCGTCATGATAGTAGGAGCGGGTCATGACCTTCATCGAGAGCGAGTCATACTGCATGTTGTGTGCCAGACCATACGCTGCGTCATAGAGGTTCGCGCCCGAACCCTGGGAAGTGTAGACCATCTTTGAGGCATATCCACATTCGCGCATCAGTTCGGCGACTGCCTTCGCTTCATCCTCGGCATATCCGAGATTATAGCGGTCTTTCATCTTATCCCAGTTGAAGACAGTAGACATCTTGACATCCTTGAATGTCTGTCCGTCTGTCGAGTAGCTTCCAGTTCCGGTAGACTGAGCGGGATAACGGAAGAAATTCAGCACCTGGGCCATAGCCGTCGCGACACACCCTGTCTGCGTCTTGGCGCCCCAGAAACCTCCGGTTTCGGGACAGAGGTTGTTGAACGGGCTGTCCTGGGACCATGCGGTCTTCAGAAGGGGTGCGACTTCCTTATCGGGAGCATTGCAGGTTGTGATTTTCTCGCGGTCAGTGATAGCGCGGTCAGCTTCAGAGATCCACCATGACAGGCCGTCCGGCATTGTTTCCGGATTGAACCTGGAATCCGAATAACCGATTACCGGTGAAGTCGAGGAAGAACGGCTGACTACTACAAATCCGTCATTGCCGGTTCCGTAGACCGAAACCATTTTTTTGTCGAGGAGTTTCTTCACTCCTGAAGAGAGACGCCCGTCAACTGAAATGGATTTCAGTTTCTCGCCGGCTATTCTCTGCATGTCGGCCTCACTTCTCTCCCATGCGGAAGCAGGGAGAAAAGCGAGCATTGCCAATGATATGATGAAGGTTTTTTTCATTAAAATTTACTTATTGATGACTTTGATGTTGCGCACGGAACCGTCGGCCATGACGTCGCGACGGATCACGATGCCCTTTGTGTCGCCGGAAACCTTACGGCCGGAAAGATCAAAGAATTCGGAAGTTTTGACAACTTCTACCGCTGCTTCTTCGACAGCTGAGTCCTCAAGTTCTCCGTTGACGATACGTGCGGAAACTTTCTCGGATGCGATATACTGTCCTTCGAATTCATAGAAGCTCTGGATCGAAAGGCTTTCGGTCGGTTTCAGAGGGGTCTGGAGAGAGTGGGCTGTGCCGGTGAATGTCAGTGAAGTTTCGATTGCCGCGTCCTGGAACTGGCCGAAGAACGGAAGCATGCTGGTGCCGTAGAATTCAAGAGGCATTTCGTCGAAACAGATCTGGTAGTAGATGTTCTCCTGGGGAAGGAGACCGCCTTCAGCAGATTTGTCAGGAATGTTGAAAGAAAGCATGCATCCTCTGAGACCATACGACTCATATTCCTTCAGGTCGAAGTAGTATGTGATTTCGGGAGCTGCGGGAGCGACCGGAGCGGGTGTCCAGGGAGTGTAGACGGGAGCTGTGAAAGCTGAGATGGCCGCACCCTTCTTGTCCTTTTCAGAGTTCAGGAGAATGAGCTGAGAAGTAGAGTAGACCAGAGTCGCGGGATCGTAGTCGAAGACGATCTCAGCATTAGGCTTCACATTATAGTCAACCACTTCATACTGCTGACCCGTAAGGGGATCGTTCTCCCAATATGTGAACTCGGAGCCTGTCACGAGATAAAGGGGATAGCCGCTTGAAGAACCCATATACTGGGGAGTCGGAATAACGAGCTTGCCATCTTTCATCCGGCCCTTGATCCAGCAATCGGATTTCAGGACAGGATCAGCCAGATATACATCACCGCCATCGTATGCGATTGATGTTGCCTGATGCATCTTTTCTCCCGATTTCTTATACTCCATCATGTAAGACCATACCTCTGCATTCTCCGGAAGCATTGTCGGGGTGTCCTTGATTTTCTTCACGGCGATATCCATCTCGGCATAACCGTAGAAATTGCCGTCGAGGTCAGTCAGCATGAGAATACCTCCGTCAGTCTGGGTCAGTTCACCGTCAACATAGCTGAACTCAAGATTCATGTTTCCTTCAACAGGTTTACCGGTCTGTTTGTCAACACGTGTCGCATAAAGCATTGTCTGAACACCGGGAATTGCCTCATTTATCATGTATGCCTGAGGAGTCGGGAACGTCACTTTGGATTCATCCAGAGATATTTCACCCTTGATCCATGCCGTCGCGAGCTCGGAAAGAGTAGTCAAGGGAGAGAAGATGTACATGTCCACTCCGTTTGTGACGATTGTCGGAACGAATCCGGAAACGTCAGCCCATGTCAGTTTACCGTTTTCCGGGAAACCGGCCTTTGAACTCCAGATTACCTCCTTCATCACGGTTCCGTTGGCAACAGTAGTGATGATCTGGGTGGAAACGGGAGTCATAGCCTTCTTGATCACCGGACGGAAGTTTCCGACCGGAGTCAGTGAGGCTTTGTTTCCGAAATCAGCCGGAGCGGGTGCGGTTGCGAACGCGCTGAATGCGCCGAGAGCGATAGATGCGAGTATTATGGATTTTTTCATGGTTTTATTTAGTGTTGAATATTTTCTTGATTGATCCATCGTTGAAGACGATGATGTTGAGTCCTTTGACCGGTCCGGAGATACGGTTACCCATCATGTCGTAGCGGGCTGTCTCATGGATTTCATTAACTGCTGAGACTCCGTTGATTCCGGTGCTCTTGCTGATCAGGTTGACCTGCGAGACATTTTCGACAATATTGTTGTCAACGTCGGACTCGTCGAGATCAGCCACAAACGATGCGAAATAGATATTGTCGCGGTTCCATGCCGGATCGAGGTTGACGGTAAATGTATTTCTGTAGGCACCATCTTTCAGCTCGAGAGCCTGTCCCAACGGACCGTTGTCGGTGCGGATCACATGCTGATGGAGATAGTTCTTTCCGGCACCTTCCTGATAATCTCCCATCACATCGTTTTCAAGAGTATAGAATACGATTACCGGAGAGGAAAGGTTGAACTGACTGTCAGTAAGCACCGATACTTCGACATCCACCTCGGTTCCTGCAGAAGTCTCACGGATCTCTCCGACTTTCAAACCGATCATCGCATGAGCCGGGATCTCCAAAGCTTTGTCGATGCACTGTTTGATTACCTCCTCGCTGCGGAGGGCAACGATCGGTTCCTCCTTATCCTGAAGAAGGCCCTGGCGGAAAATGGGGAGACGGTTGAACATTGCCGAAGGTGCGAAAACCTGACCGGCAGGTCCGAACATGAAGAGAAGATCGGTGTCGCAGGGACGGGTCATCCAATCAGTTCCGAATGCCGCGTGATGGCAGACGGCGACCACATGATCCGTGTAAGGCGGTTTGGATTCGAGCACGGTGTGCACCATTCTCGCACCCTCCGGACAGTTTGGGCAGTTTTCAGTAGTGAATTCCTCGAGAAGCACATTGCGTGTGAATGCTACAGAAGCAGTCACTGAATTGTTTGACTCGTCGGCATCCTTGCCATCTGCGAGCGAAGTGATGGTCAGAGTGACATTACCGCTCAGTTTGGTATTGGCGGCGAAAGATGCGGCGAAAGATGCAGTTTCTCCGGGAGCGACCTTCAGCTTGATGTCAACTCCACCGGCCGTTTTCCCACCTTCGTTCACGTCGACGTGAAATCCGGTGACTGTGCGTGAAGCCATGTTGGTCACAGTTCCGCTGACAATGTAGCAATCATCACCGGCAGAGGGATCCGGCGCGAGACCGCCTGAAACGAATGTCAGGTCATACAGAGGAATGTTGGAACCGGTAACGATCGCTTCGATGCTGAGAGCACCTGCAGAAGTCATGTCCTTCCAACCTTCGGAGGCCGAAGTCTTGAGCCATGTCGTGTAGTCACCTGCCTTGCCTGTGATTGAAACAGGATGGGAGGAACCGGCATTGGCATAATTGAAACCGATATAGAGACCGGGACAATTCGCTTCGATCTTATAGGGTGTTGTCAAAGTCACGTCGTTCCAACCGAGATTTCCGCGCTCGATATAGCCCGACGCGAGGTTCTCACCCTGGAGATCCTTTCGGACCCACACTGTCATTTCACGGACGTTGATGCGGCTGATGAGGCCGACATCGATACGGGTGATGGTATTGCCGGCGAGTGTCTTGAGGCGCGATGCGGGAACATACATGGCCGCCGCGATCTCGCCCGCAGAATCGGAACCGTATCCGCTTCCGGATGCGATCTGATGATCGCATGATCCGAGAGTGAACGATTCAGCATTTGCAGAAACCGTCGCGCTTGAAAGCAACATCGTTGCCAGCAGTGCAAATATTT
>CAYMTQ010000095.1:0-7500 GCA_964393395.1 uncultured Sangeribacter sp. | reverse complement strand
AGCCTGTTGCTCAAAAAGGGGGCGCAGGTGATGTTCATCAAGAACGACCTTCAGGATCATGCATATTATAACGGTCTTTTGGCAGAGGTCACGGAACTTTCGGAGTCGGCTATCGTCGTGAGGACCACAGACGGCAAAGCAATCAAGGTGCGCGAAGAGGAGTGGGTGAATAATTCCTATGCGCTCGATGAAGAGAAAGGTGAGATTCTTGAGGTCCGCGAGGGTGCGTTCCGTCAGTTTCCCCTCCGTCTCGCTTGGGCAATAACGATTCACAAGAGCCAGGGCCTGACGTTTGACCGTGCTGTGATCGATGCCGCCGGTGCCTTTGCCCATGGTCAGACTTACGTCGCGCTGAGCCGTTGCAGGACCCTTGGCGGACTCTCTCTCGATCGCCCGCTATCTCCATCCGCCATAATCACGGACCGCACTGTCGAGGCTTTCATGGAGGCCCAGACCGCAAACCCTGTCTTGCCGTCCGAACTGCACTCTCTTCGCGAATCATACAATCTATCACTCTTAAACGATCTTTTTGATTTCACGGACATCGAATTGCTCCTCGGTGACATGTCGCGGACAGTCAGCAAACTCCCTCAGCAATATTCGGAACTTGCCGGCGAGTACACGAAAACGGAAAGCGATTTCAGACGTGATGTGTCTGAAGTGGCCAGAAAATTCCGGAATATGCTTCCCGGACTTCTGTCTGCTTCCGCAACATGCAGCAATCAGGATCCGAAAGAGCGTGTTGCTTCCGGTTCGAAGTATTTTGCCGGACAACTCCGCGAGGTCAGCGGACTGATTTCGCGCACTCCGGATGATGTGACCAATAAGGAACTGAAGAAGCGACTGAAGTCAATTCTCGATCAGCTGAAGACTGCCGTCAAGGTGAAACGCGGACTGCTGGAGAAATTCTCTGACGAGGAATTCACGGCCGAAACCTACATTAGGCTGAAGAGCGATCTGGCCGTAAGATCGGGAAAGACAAAGAAATAAGGGGAATGGGAAAATATTTAATTGCCTGTCTCATAAAAATTTGAGGTCGCACGGGTTCTTACAGACCTATAAGGTAGTGATCAGCAAAAAGTTGAACAATGGAAAAAGAACAAAATGTAGATATAAAAGTCGGTGCTGAGGAAATCGAAGTTCTGAAGGAACGGATTCTCAGGACCGGAGAAGGAATCACTCGTGAGGAGGCTGACCGCCTTGCCGCCGGTGCACCGACGGATCTTCTTGCCGATGCGGCCGATGCCGTCTCACGCCATTTCTGCGGAACCAAAGTCGATTCATGCTCGATCGTCAATGCCAGAAGCGGAATGTGTGGCGAAGACTGCAAGTGGTGTGCGCAGTCGCGGCATTATGACACTAACTGCGAGACCTACAACATACTTGATGAGGAGGAGACGCTCCGTGCCGCGTCTTTGAATCAGAAGGAGGGAATCAGACGCTTCTCCCTCGTGACGAGCGGACGAGCGGTCAACCGACGTGACATGGAGGCTTTCTGCAAGATTATCAAGCGATTGTCTGAAGAAACTGACCTTTATCTGTGTGCCTCTATGGGACTGATAGGTTCCGAAGAGATGAAAATGCTGCGCGATGCCGGTGTCCGCCGTTATCATTGCAACATGGAGACCTCGTCCAAATTCTTCAAGAAGCTTTGTTCAACCCACACTCCGGAAGACAAGCACCGCACCATCCGGGCCGCGCGAGAGGCCGGCCTCGATGTCTGCTCGGGGGGTATAATCGGAATGGGAGAATCGATGGCAGACCGTCTCGACTTCGCTTTCGAGCTGCGCGATCTCGATGTCGACTCAATTCCGGTCAACATCCTGAACCCGATTCCGGGAACTCCGCTTGAAAAAACGCCGCTGATCAGCGAGGATGAGGTGATACGCACTGTGGCTCTTTTCCGTCTTGTGATGCCCCGCAAGACGATCCGGTCGGCCGGAGGAAGGATGCGTCTTTCCGAGGAGTCAATGCTCAGGATCATGAAAGGCGGAATGAACGGAGTTCTGATGGGCGACATGCTGACCACAATCTCCAATTCAATCGCCGATGACCGCCGGCTATTCGAAGAGGCCGGACTGGAATTCTGAGGCAGGATGCAGTGAGAAAAGTTACTGCCCGACGGGAGAATGGAATAATTTACTATTTGAGCAAAAGATTAGACTGTGGATATTTCTGTCGTAATACCTCTTTATAATGAGGAAGAATCGCTTCCGGAACTGACGGCCTGGATTGAGCGCGTGATGTCCGAGAACGGATTCTCATACGAGATAATATTTGTCAATGACGGTTCGACCGACGGCTCGGCACAGGTGATCCGCCGGCTGGCTGCCTCGAATCCGGCCATACATGCCGTTTCCTTCTCACGGAATTACGGTAAGTCTCCGGCCCTCAACACCGGTTTCGCACGCGCCGAAGGCGATGTTGTGATCACAATGGATGCCGATCTTCAGGATTCTCCGGACGAGATTCCGGAACTGTACCGGATGATCACCCGGGAGGGATATGATCTCGTATCGGGCTGGAAGAAAAAGCGTTATGATCCTCTGTCAAAGACAATTCCGACGAAGCTCTTCAATGCGACAGCGCGCCGTGTTTCCGGAATCAGGAACCTGCATGACTTCAACTGCGGCCTGAAGGCCTATCGGAAAGAGGTTGTCAAGCATATCGAGGTCTATGGAGACATGCACCGCTATATCCCTTATCTGGCCAAGAATGCCGGCTACAAGAAGATAGGGGAGAAGGTCGTGAAACATCAGGCCAGAAAATACGGAACGACTAAATTCGGCCTTGACCGTTTCGTCAACGGTTATCTCGATCTCGGAACCCTCTGGTTTCAGTCCCGTTTCGGAATCAAGCCGATGCATCTCTTCGGGCTTCTCGGAAGCCTGATGTTCGTGATCGGATTCCTGGCCGTGCTTGTCGTGCTTGTCCTGAAGATCGTCGCGATGGTTCATCACGGATTCCATTTCTATGTGACAAACTCCGTCTATTTCTATCTCGCACTCGCGGCGATGATAATGGGCCTGCAGTTCTTCCTGACCGGGTTTGTCGGTGAGCTGATCGCGCGCAATTCGCCCGAACGCAACAATTACCTTATAGCTGAGGAATTCTGATGGCGGAAGAAAAAAGAAGATTCCGGAGGATACTTCACGCGTCGGCAGTTCTCGCCACTGTCTCCGGCGTGTTTGCTTCATGCTCGACTTCGGAGTGTCTTGACAATCAGAATTCGAGGCCCAAGGCCGTCTTTCTCGCTTCGGGAGGGGCATCCGCAGGGAGCCTCGTGACCGTACCTTCGCTGACGATATATGGAATAGGAGCTCCGGGTGATTCGTTGCTGGTTAACAAAGAGAATCTGTCCCGGGTGACTCTCCCTTTCCGGATTGGTGAGGAGAAGACAACTTATGTCTTCGAGTATGCAGTTGAAGAAAACCAGCCGCCGCTCTCGGATACCCTGAAGTTCACTTACAGGTCGGTCCCTGAATTTGTATCGGCCGCCTGTGGCGCGATCTACGCTTTTGAGGACGTCAGCGTCACTTCAACAGACTGGGTGATCGACAGCGTCTCGTGTCCGTGCACAAGGATAGACAATGTGGAAAGGGACTATATCAACATCTATTTCCCTGTTTCGGAATCTGAATGAAATGGGCTCTTAATCATGTGGAAGAATCAGAATGAAAGTCGGGGATTTCGCAGTCCGGTAACCAGTCGGGCGTTGCTGTTGCTTATGCTCATCTTCTGCATAAGGATCGGCTCGGCTCAGACTGTGACTCCTGTAGATGTCGATGACCACAAGCCTGAGCAGCCGATTCTTCACTATTACGACAAGCATGGCGAACCGCTCGCGGAGCCGGTTCTCTTTCTTGCGACCCTCGACACTGTCGCCAAGGCGAAGTCGGGTCCCGTCTATCCACGCTTCAACGGAGTGTCAGTCGGTTTCAATTTCTTGGATGCAGTGATGATGCTCGCCGGCCAGAAGTATTGCAATTTTAATATCGAGGCTTCGGTATCGCTCTGGAACTGGTTGTTCCCGGTTGTCGAATTCGGTTTCGGCAAGGCGGACAGCCGGCCCGATGATAACAATTTCCGATATGTCGCCAAGTGGAATCCTTTTGTTAAGGCCGGCTTCGATTACAATTTCCTGTACAAGTCCAATCCTGACTATAAGGTATATATCGGTTATCGTGTCGGGTGGTGCACGACAGATTATTCCATCACCGACATAACCGTCTCTTCCCCTTATTGGGGCGAGACGCTTCACACGGAACTGACAGGCAACAGGGCCCGGGCATGGTATGGCGAAGCTGTCGCCGGACTGAAGGTCGGGATATGGCGTGGCCTCGGGCTCGGTTGGTCCCTCAGATACCGCCACAAGTATAAAGTCAGTGCTCCGGCAAATGCCTCTCCCTGGTTCCTTCCGGGCTACGGCACTTCTGCCTTCGCCGCGACTTTCGCCATCTATTGGACATTCTGAAAAGCTATTGGACATTTCGAAAGGACGCCTCTTGCAAACGATGCCCGAACCATTTCGGAGATTACGGTGTTCAAGATATGTGCCTCTCCCCGACAAAACACATCGAACATTCAAAAACAAAATTATTATGAACATCAACAATCTCTCAGAGCAGGCCAAGAAGGCTGCTGAAGCTGCAAAGGCAGCAGGTATATCGTCAGTATCAAGTGCGAAGGAAGCTCTTTCCGAAGGTCTCGAAAGCCTGAAGGATAAAGTGGCCGGTGACAAGGCCAACGTTTCAGACGGCACCAAAGACAAGATCAGCGATCTTCTGCACAAGGGCGCGGACGCTCTCGAAGGTCTCGCCAACAAGATAGGCAAATAACCGATATCACGTTTTTTTGTGACATTTGGTCATTTAGTTATGAATTCATCCCCCCTCCGGGCTCTCCATTTCAGATGGGTGGCCCGGAGGAATTATTTAACTGCAGGCGACTAAGAACCTGATTCAAAGAATATCATTCAGATAAGATCGAATATGGACATAACAGTAGGTATCCCGACGGACGGTGAACCGGTGCTCGAAAAGGCCGGAGACTTCACTGTGCTCAAGAATATGTTGATCGGTCTCGGTTTCCATTGGCAGCAGACTTTGGAGGCGGTGCTCCCCGGAAAGGTCGTGCTCAATGATGATCCGGTGTTCAGGGTGCTCAACCGTCTTCCGATTGAACGCTATCTTGAATGTGTCGTCGGAAGTGAGATGAATCCGTCGGCTCCGGCCGAATTTCTGAAAGCTCATGCGGTCATCTCGAGGAGCTGGGCCCTCGGAAAGATCCGTGGTGACCATGATGATTCGTCGGTGGGCAAGCTCTCCACTGACAATTATCTGATTTCCTGGGAAGACACGGCCGACCATTCCGGATTTGATGTCTGCTCGGACGACCATTGCCAGCGCTATCAGGGTGTTCAGCCGGTGCCGGAGGAGGTTATGAAGGCGCTTCGCTCCACCGAAGGTCTCGTTCTCGAATCGGCAGACGGGAAGCCGGTCGATACGCGCTTTTCGAAATGTTGCGGAGGCCGGACGGAGCTGTTCTCTACTTGCTGGCAGGATAGGGAAGAGGTTTGTCTGGAAAGTTTCGAAGATCCGTGGTGTGATCTGACCACATTGTCACGTTCCGGGCGTGAAAAAGTACTCAGAGCCGTCCTGAAGGAATATGACCTTTTCAACGGGGGAGGTTTCAGATGGGAGGAAGTTGTGACTGAAAATGATATACGGAATAATCTGAGGAACAAGTTCGGTCGGGATGTCGGAGAAATTGAGAATATTGAGGCTGTAGAAAGAGGTCCTTCCGGAAGAATTAAAATGATGCGAATATCGGGAAAGAATGGGGAACTCATCCTCGGAAAAGAGCTGATGATCCGCAGGTTGCTTTCTCAGACTCACCTCTATTCCTCAGCTTTCGACATTGTCACGATGCCGGATCTCCACGTTGATGAAGTTCAAGAAGCAACGACGCGCTCGTGGAAATTAGTGGGTCGGGGCTGGGGCCATGGTGTGGGTCTGTGTCAGATTGGAGCCGCCAACATGGCCCTGAACGGTTATGACTTCCGCTCTATCCTGGCTTTTTATTATCCGGGGTCGAGGATCGTCAGAATTCCGGATTTTCCCCTTGATTCCGGGATTAAGAATGTTTGAGGAAGTGGGACTCTATCGGTTGCCACAAAGAAGATCTGTAAGCCGGGGAAAGAATTTGCGCAATATGAGGTAAAAGGAAATTGTCAGACCGAGATTCATCAGAAATGCGACCGCGTAGGCGAAAGCTGCTTTCGGAACATTGTTTACCGGTGAGAAAATGGCGAGGGCGGCCTTGTCGATAACGGTACAGTAAAGGCCGTGGCAGGCAAATACGAAGAATACGCCTCCGGTCAGCCACGAGGGGAATAGTCCGAACCTCTCAGTCAGTCTGGCGGATATTGAACAAAGAAGAAAGACACCGACGGTCTGGGCCACACGTTGTGGAATCTGTTCCGGGAAATAATTGTATCCTGCAGTGAGAAGGACGAACAGAATCGTCAGTATCAGGGTCTGTCCGGTTATCTGTCTGAAGCGATGACCGTAAAGTGCCATTGAGGCACCGAGAGCGAAGAACCAGACCGACGGTATCAGTTCGAGGGCGAATTCCGGAAAATATATCATCAGGATAATCAGGGGCAAAAGGAGCCACCCTTTCATGTAGCGGAAGCAGACGGTCAGGAGTGGAGTGAGCAGGATGACGAAAATCAGATTGCGGATAAACCACAACGGAAAATCGTAAGGCTCCTGGGTCATCGGCATGGCGATGAAGCCCATGAGAATGTTAGACCATGAGTCAAAGAATCCTGCATATTGAGGAAAAGAACGGTCAAGGGGAGGGATTGTCTTGACAAATGTCAGGCAAAGCCCTATGATGTTCCAAAGAAGATAGGGGAGAACGAGAGTGCGGAAGCGGCGCTTCAATTTGTATCTGAGAGAATGAGCGTCAGGAAGCCCGGATCTGAAGAAGAAAAAACCGGAAATGAAGAAAAATGCCGGCACGGTCACATAGAGCATGTCGATGATGACATTGATGATTGACCTGTAGAGAGTAATGGGAGCCTGTTCCGGAGGAAGAAACTGGAGCACATTGCAGTGAACAAGCAGTACCCCGGCAATCAGAGGTGCACGCATATTATTCAGCAACCTCATCTCCTTTTTCCGGCCTCCCCTCTGGTCCGCCTCCAGCACCCCTTCACTGTCACTTCTTACTGCCATAAACCATTAACTGCCATACAAAAAATTGTGACTAAGCGAGATCAAAGGTACAAATTTTTGCGATTATAATCGCTGTTTTGACAAAAATCTGCGATTAAGACCCCTTTCCACAAAAAATTGTCCGTTCCGGGCATTTAGAGCCCATTTCATAAAATTTTTACCATTTTCGGACAGCAATAAATTAAGAGCCCATTTCATAAAATATTAAGAATTTTATGAAATGGGCTCTTAATTTTGCGGAAATGGGTTTTGGATC
>CAYMTQ010000094.1:0-7749 GCA_964393395.1 uncultured Sangeribacter sp. | reverse complement strand
AGATTGATGTCGGCAAGAGATGAACAGTATCCGAATGCCTCGTCTTCAATTGATTTTAAAGATTCCGGAAGTTCAATTGATCTTAGATTAGAGCAGAGTCTGAAATATCTGTAGGGAAGTGTTTCAACGGTATTTCCGAATGTAACTTTTTCCAATGATTTCTTTTCCTCAAAAGGAGATGATGCATCGGCATCGAAAATCAGTTTGCGTCCTATATGAACAGTTTTCAGCGGTCTGCTGGTAAAAATATGAGATTTTCCATCTGTTGATCCGAGACTTAACGGTTCGATCCCATCTTCAAATATAAACTTGGTTATATTTGAACAATCATGAAAAGCATAATCACCTATTGAGATGACCGAGTTAGGGATAGTCACCGAGGTCAACCTGTCGCAACCGATAAACGCATTGTCTCCAATGGCAGTAACTGAGTTAGGAATAACAAATTCCCCTTCAGGATCTGTCAGAACTAAATAAAGCGATTTTTTGTCAGCATCTAATACGTACCCATTCTCTACCTCTATAGCGCTGTTTGCCGGATATTTCACCCTTATACCAGATGAGAACGGATCTGAGATAGTTGATGGATAGACTGATTTTATAAGTCCGGTGCATCCCTCGAAAGCGTAATTTCCAATTGAAGTGACTGAATTTCCAATTATTGCCGACTCCAGACCGGTGCATTGGTAAAAAGCATATTCGCCAATGTTAGTGACAGAGTTGGGAATTGTTATCGAGATTAGGTCATGAAACTTGTAGAATGCATAGTCCTCTATTGAAGTGACGGAGTTTGGGATTGTCACTGATGAAGATATTCCAGCGGGACATTGAATAAGTTTCGTGAAAGATTTATTATATAGCACTCCATCGATGTCTGCATAATACTTGTTATCAGTGTCTACATTAATGGATTTAAGTGATTCACACGCTCCGAATACATTGATTCCAATATTATAAACAGAACTTGGAATACTAATTGACGTCAGATTGCTACATGCTCCGAAAGCGCCATACCCAATAGTAGTTACGGAGTTTGGGATAGTTATTGTAGGAAGACTACTACAATATGTGAATGCTCTTTTCCCTATTGTGGTAACTGAATTAGGGATGGTAACCGAGGTAAGTCTTGTGCAACTTTGAAATGCGTATTCTCCTATTGAAGTGACAGTGTTAGGAATGATTACTGATGTCAGATCGCTACATTCGTAGAATGCTACTTCAGCGATCGAAATTACGGAATATTCTGTATCTCCATCTTTCGCTATTGCAGGAATTATTAAATCACCAGACACTATGTTTCCGGCGGTTGAATATCCGATCTTTGTTCCACAAGTCTTTGTGGCTTCATTGAGTACGGTGTAGGTGAGCGTCTGTCCTTCGTAGGTGTAGGTGAAGTCGCGGGCAAATGCAGGGATTGCCAACAGTAAGAGACATCCCCAGATTACCACCCGTTGTAAGGCTTTTTTCATATATTATAATGTTTATTGTTTCTTCAAACACTTATTATTCTTTTGGAATGGTCTATTCAAGTTTTCAGAATATTCGTTTTGTTGTTTCTCTCTTTTTTTATTACTCTCTGCTTGAGTATACTTTCTGATTGCATCAATAGTTTCAAGAATTTCTTCTTCTGTAAGAGGTTCACTTGAATTTTCTATTTTATCAGCCAGAGTAGGATTGGTCGATCGTAATATACTGGCCACCTGTATATTATGGTATGCTTTTAAAAGTTTGGCTAGTTCTTCCGTTGCAGAATATTTATCCCGCTTATCGTTCTCATTTTGGATCATGGGTTAATATTTTGGTTATTTATTATGGTTATCTCAGGTCAACGGACTCCTCTCGTTGAATGCGGGTTAATAAAAAAAAGCGTGAGAGCCTGTATCTGTTGTCCGCTCCCACGAGTAGAGGCCTTCGCATTGCCCTTCAAAGTATGGAGTCGGACAACGCTGAAGCCTCACGCCGTATGATATGTCAATAGGGATTGCGCTGTCGCACAATCTCAGCTATTGAGTTCGTATCATACCCATGAGCATTCATCCGTTGCCTTATCCTTGACTTTGAATTAAGAAGTTGCGAAGTTCCTACTCGTCAAGAACAAGACGTTAAAGATAAACGCCTTTATATGTAATTTGACCCACCCGCTAACCACTCAGATGAGGCCTCAGCTATACCAAGGCAATGTCGTTAGCATCGTGTATCGGTCGCAAAGTTATAAAAAAGAATCAATGAAGACAATATCTTTCACTTTTGTTTCGATTTGTTCCGCCGCGGTCCGGTTTTCGTTTATGAAAGGCTTATTTCGCTATTTTTTCTGTCATTTATGTTCAAATACAATGGTGCAAAAACAGCCCTCTTTATTAAATATGGCTTTCAAGTGTTAAAGTTTGTCATTCGGGTCAGATTCGGGTATTTGATGTAAGTGTCTGAATGATAGAATATTAAATGGGGGGGGTAGATAGGTTTTTATAATATTGGAGTGTGTTGGGTTCGCAGATTTATTATTTTTTTGTGGCGTTTATTTGTGGAAGTGAAATCGGATTGCTAATTTTGCATAACCTACTATTGGTCAGAAGCGCCAAAGGTTTTCTTTAATGGATTGGTAGTCGTTCAAACCATCTGACATCATCACGTGCGATTAATATTATTATTTATACTTGCTGTTTCAGCCACATTGACCTCTTTCGGGCAGATCTGCACCGATTCAGTCAATGTGTATTTCCGTGTGGGTCAATACGATTTTGATCCTGCGCTCGGCAGCAACCGCACGACTATTGACAGCTTCATCGATGCGGTGCGCAAATCCGCGGCCGCCTCGGATCTGAAGCGCATCGATGTCTATGGCTATGCCTCTCCGGAAGGTGCGTCGTTTACGAATGAGGCGCTCGCACGCGAGCGTTGCGCGACAATCGCACGATATCTCGCCGAACATGCCGGCGTTTCCAGGGACTTTATTGCCGAACATCCGGTCGGAATCGACTGGGATGCGTTGAGACGTCTCGTGTATTCAACGCCCGACATGTCGAACAGACAAAAGGTTCTCGATATACTCGACAACACGCCGGTATGGGTCTACGACGCCGATGGCAAAGTGATTGACGGCCGCAAAAAACAGCTGATGGATCTCGCAGGCGGCAGGACATGGAGCTGGATGACAGCAAACCTGTTCCCGCAACTCCGCAACGTCACTGCGATCTCCCTCTGCCGTCGCACACCCACCGGGGAGGGCTCGGACGGAGTGCAGACAGAAGATACTGTGGCTCCCGGAAAGGCTGATCAAACCGCTGACGGCGAACTGAATATACTGTCTCCGGATGACAACGCTCTTGAGGAAGCAACGGCAGACAGCCTGAACAACAACGGAACAAGGCTTAAGGACGGAGGTGCATCTCTTGTTGCGTCCGAAATCTATGAACCGTTCCATCGCCTTGCCCTCAAGACCAACATGCTCTATTATGCCATCCTGATGCCTAACCTTGAGCTCGAATGGCTGATAAACAAGAACTGGTCGGTCGCCGTCGAAGGAAACATCGCATGGTGGGGCCGGTATTCCAAGATGAGGAGCTACCGAATGGCTGTCATCGATGTCGAAGGACGCAGATGGATCAAGCCCCGCAAGCCATGGCACGGAATGTATGTCGGCGTGATTGCCGGTGGCGGCTGGTATGACCTCCAGAAAGGAAGACCCGGAAAATATGGCGACGGTCTGATGGCCGGTGTCTCGTTCGGCTATATGTGGCCTATCGGACGCAATCTCTCGCTCGAAGCAGAGATTGGCGCCGGATATATCTATTCACGATATAAGGAATATGAATATCACGACGGCCATCACGTCTACATGCGCACCAAGGCGCTCAACTATTTCGGCCCCATCAAGCTGAAATTCTCGATCGCATGGCGCTTCCTCGATGCCAACAAACCCAGAAGTACGCAATCGGTAAAATGAAGAGAAACGGATATCATATAATAGCTGTTCTGCTCGCCATGATGCCGATGCTGGTGTCGTGCCGACAGGAACTGTGCTATGACCACTTCCCTTCGGTTGACGTCGATCTCACCTGGGAGCAGGTCTGGGAGCGCGACTACGGAATGGATCATCCCTCGTCGTGGGATGAAACGTTCTATGGCTTTCCGTATGCCGACATGAATCCCGATCTCCCGGAATGGGTGAACCTCGTGAAGTTCAACAGCGACGGAACAAGTGAAGATAACTTCCTGAGCGTGAGCGGTGGCCATATTACCTATAATAAGGAGAAAGAGGGTTCATACCTGCTCTATAACGGAGACACGGAATATATCGTGCTTCAGGACATCGCGTCGCTCAACGAAGCCAGAGCGACCACCACGTCGCGTTCACGTGCCGGCAACGCCCTGCAGGCCCTCCAGAATCTCGCGCCCGAAACACGAACAGCCAATCCCCCTGACCTGCTTTACGCCGCATTCGTCAAGGAAGTGCCCTTCGTCGATTTCCACGAGAAATATCATCTTCCGGTGAAGATGCAGCCGCTGGTCTACACATACGTTATCCGGTATGAGTTCGAGCACGGACTCGAGCACGTCGCGCTCGCCCGCGGAGCAATCGGAGGCATGGCCCAGTCGGTCTATCTCCGCGACGGCTCGACATCTGACGATACGGTTATTCTGCTCTATGACTGCTTCATGACCGATTATGGCTGTGAGGCACACGTCCGGTCGTTCGGCGTCCCGTCGTTCCCCGACAACTATTACGGAAGGGCAGGAAGTCACAAACGATCCGTTCCCGTGACTGTCAACCTCGAGCTGATGCTCACAAGCGGAAAATATATCGACTTCAACTTCAACGTTACCGATCAGCTGGAGAATCAGCCCCGCGGAGGCGTGATCACAATCAAGGGTATCCGCGTCGAAGATGATCAGAACATCGGCGGTGGCGGAGCCTTCAGTGTCGACGTGACAGGTTGGGGCGATACAGTCGATATCGAGTTGCCGATAGGCAATGAGAACAACCGAAACAGCAAAAAACAATAATTTATAAACAAATAATCCTTAACTAATCTTTCAAACCAAATCACGATGAAAAAGCATTTCCTATGGCTCGCAGTGGGCGCAACCGCCCTGGCAGCGTGTACATCGACAGATGTGCTGGAAGAGGGACCTCAGAGCAATGCAATCGGCTTTGAGAATGTGGTTAACAAGGCAACCCGTGCCACAACGGACCTGACAACTGATGATTTAAGCAAATTCGTTGTCTTCGGCTACTATGCGAATGCCGTCGAAAATGTGGGTGATGAGCCTACAACTATCGTCAAGGTGTTCGACAACGAGACAGTGACAAAAACCGACAACATCTGGGGCTACACCAACACCCGTTACTGGAATCCCGGCTATCAGTACTACTTCTACGCTTACAGCTGCGGTAATGACGTTCTGGGATCAACAGACGGCACAGCTTCGCTGAATTTCAAGGGCGCCGGTTTAAAAGGTCGTGCACTTAATATCACCGGCTTCACATGTGACGCAGACCATCAGAATGACCTCGTCTGCGATGCTGTGGAAGGTATGTGGGGTGCCACCAGCGGCAACAGCAACGTCAAGTTCCAGTTCCAGCACGCTCTCTGTAAAGTCAGCGCTGAGTTTGTAAACGACTTCCCCGATGTTTATGATATCTACGTCTCAGACGTAAAGCTTGTCAACTTCTATGATCAGGCTGATGCACTGATTTATGACAACGCAATTGATTGGTCCAATCAGGGTCGCAACCTGGCCTCTACTCCCTCTATCGGCATGGATGTAAAGGGCGACGGTCTCGCAACTTCAACTCTGAAGTATGGTGATTCGGCTTCCAGCGTAACTGTTGATCCCGTCTTCATGCTTCCGGTTTCCTACGCTAACACTAATGTTTACTTCGAGTTCAAAGTGACAGTAAAGGATAGTGAGACCCAGACAGAAGTCCTCACCCGCACAATACATGGTAGCTTCAAGCCTAACTGGGCATTCGGCAATCAGTACAAGTATATCATCCACATCTCCGGTAGCACAGCACAGCTCGAAGAAATCAAGTTCGATGCAGAAACTGAGGTTTCAGCAATCCAGACTCCTGAGAACTCGATTAAGGATATCGATGCTGAAATGACTTTCAATTGATCTGATCTGATCGGGTCCCGGACCCCATAACATAAAAAACGGCGTGTCAATTTCGACATGCCGTTTTTTTTGTGGAGTTTTATGAGGGTGTGTCAAAATGATGGAATCGTCGAATTGTAGGGACGTTGCGTGCAATGTCAGAAATGTAACATGTTGACTTCCAAATCGGACATGGCACGCCATGTCCGTACAATTGTTGCTCGCGTCAATTATGAAACATCCCCGATATGAATGTCAGCGGGTTCTCCAGACAAAAGAGCGGTGTTTCAGCAGGCCGATGATGAAGACAACGCCTAAGATGGCGGTGCTCAGATAATACGGGAAATCGGGAGTATGATTGTTGAAAATCTTCTGGAATAGCTCGACCATCAGCGGAACGATCGATACGGCGATGTAATTGCCGGCGAGGGTATAAGAGAAATATTTGGTCGAAAGGGCGTTGCTCGGAGCTAATTTAGTTGTCTTGTTATATATGATCGGCTGGAAGAAACCGTAACCGAGACCGATGAGGAGGACACCGGTCATATAGGTTGCCAGCGTATGGAAGAGTCCGAGACAGAGCAGACCGGCCGACATGATGATGATGCAGACATACAGTCCGGCGCGTCCTGCGATACGAAGATATGGAGTCAGGGAAAAACCGCCGATCATCGCCGTCACATAGAACATCGCCGTCGCCAGACCGACCTGTGACGAGCTCAGCCCGTAATGTTTCATCGTGAAAGGAAGATAATAGGTGAAGACCATCGAAGTGGCCGTCAGGGCTATATAGAGGCCGATAACGCCACAGAGAGTTACGGCAGGATGCTTGAATTTGTCAGGCTTCTCATCTGAGGCAGCCGGTTTCGCTGTTGTGGCCGCTGATTCCGGAAGTGGGCGGAGATGTTTGCGGATGAAAGTGTTGGTCATGAACGGGAGCAACAGCAGGGGAATCACCGGCACGAGATAGACGCAGAAAGAAGTGTGCCAGCTGATGTCGGCTGCCCACCCCACGAAGATCGTGGCGAGAATGACGATTCCGTTTGAAGTTCCGGACTTGAATCCGAGCACCTTCGCTTTCTGTTCGCCATAGAACCATTCGCCGAGCTGGCCTGCGGCTATCGGGACGATGAGGCCGCAACCGACGCCGAGCAGTGCGCCGAATCCGATAAGAGCCGGCATGGAGTCGGCAAACAGATAGAGGATACCCGCAAGAAGGAATATACCCAACCCGACGCTCAGCACCCCGGTCTGGTTCCTTACCTTAGTTATTTTGCCTGAAATCAGGATCATGGGTATAATCACGAGATTCGGAAGAAGAGTCAGCAACTGAATCTCCAGCTGACTTGCATGTGGAAACAAATCGGCCAGTTTGCCTAAAATCGGTGAAACCGCCAGACCGGGAAGATTGACTGTCAGCGAGACCGACAGGAGAGCGATCAACGTGATGAGGGGGATTGAGGCCTTGCCATTAGATATGTATTTCATAGTGTGGATTTTTTACGGGTCTTTAACATATAAACCCCTTTATCCCCGTATTGGTTCCTCAAACCGAGGTAGGTATTAGACCCCGTTTCAAAAAAATGGCGGCCGCACGGGTCGCAGCCTTGAGTCGATTTTCGTTTTGCAGGCGAAGGAGCATAGCGAGCT
>CAYMTQ010000093.1:0-7856 GCA_964393395.1 uncultured Sangeribacter sp. | reverse complement strand
CCCCAAATTTAACATTTTACTCTATATCTCATGCACTGGTTTTTCGGCTTGAGCCGAATATAACGCAGTTAGGGCCGGACGACATTTTTGTGTTCGGGAGCAATCTGCAGGGTCAACATTTGGGGGGAGCGGCACGCGTAGCTTACGATAAATTTGGTGCCGTGTGGGGCCAGGGAGTCGGTATTCAGGGACAGTCGTATGCAATTCCCACCATGCAGGGAGGTGTTGAGACAATCAAACCGTATGTTGATAAGTTCATTGAACTTGCCCGCGAGTGGGACCAGAATACGTTCTATGTCACACGGATAGGATGCGGTATCGCCGGGTTCTCTGACGAAGATATCGCTCCGCTTTTTGATGCAGCCTATGATCTCTATAATGTCCGACTCCCCAAAACATTCTCCGACATAATCGAACACAATCGCAACGCCAAATAATCCAACGCCAAATAAAGAATTAAAAAAGGGAAAGTATAGAACTTAAAAGTGATAAGGAAGTTACGGAACACATGGTTTACTCATCAGAGAATATTAAGACACCGGGCGGACCCTCGCGGAACTTTTTAATTAACAAGTTAAAGCGCAATGTATAACGGAGTCGTGCTGGGGAGACCGTATCATCGCGGGACGATCATCTCGCAAAGGCGCAGAGACGCAGAGAGATGACGCGAACAGCTAAAAGTCCTTGTTAAAGCAAGAGGACGAGGACGATGCCGAAGATGATCAGGACAGTGTTGGAGACAGCGTAAGTGATGGTGTAGCCGATAGCGGGGACGGTGCTTCCGAGGCGCTCCTGAATCGCACCTAAACCGGCAGTGGTCTTGCGGGCGCCGGCACAACATCCCAACGCAATTGCCGGATGAAACTTAAACACCTTGTAGCTGAGCCAGAGTCCGATAAATAATGGGATAATAGTCACAATCAGGCCTCCTAAGAAAATTTTGGGACCGACTGCCATGAAGGAATCCACGAAAGTAGGACCTGACGCTATACCGATCACTGCGATATATAGGTTCAGACCGAGATTGTTGAATACCCAGAGCGAGGCCTTCGGAATAGCTCCATATACAGGCCGTTTGGATCTGAGCCATCCCAATATAAGGCCCATCACGAGTGCTCCGCCGCTCGTTCCCAAACTTACGGATACATTTCCGAATTTCAAAGCCAGACATCCTAACAGTCCTCCAAGAAGCACTCCGATTCCGACGAAGACGAAATCTGTGGCCAAAGTAGGTTTATCGGCATAACCGAGCTCAGAAGATGCGGCTGTCACATATTTCTTTTTACCGACGATCTCAAACACATCTCCAGCCTTGACCGTGACTTCAGCCGAGGGAGGAATGACACGTCCGTCGCGACGTATACGTTTGATATCGACGCCATACATGAAGTCTTTCTCAACAAGCTCGGAAACCGTCACTCCGGCATAAGCCTTGCTCATCGTGACCTCGACATCCTCGACCGGGAAGGTCAGGATACCTATTCCGGCAACCTCCTCCCCTAACCATGAGTTATCACCGACAATGAATTCACGACGTCCCGACAGAACGATGACATCGCCGGGATTAACGACAGAATCCTTTGAAGCATCAATCACTTTCCCGTCCGTGGACTTGATCCGCTCCACGAGCAGACGACGACCGGATTTCTCGAAACGTTCCTGAATTTCGTAGACCGTGCGGGGAGTTTCCATCCAGGGACCGTCCGCTTTAAATGCCCTGAACGCAACGGGACGGCAGGCGTCGAAAAAGGCAGGATCATCCGACACGCTTCCCGGCGCCAGATTGCTCTCATACTCCCGTGTGAGGCTTTTCACCTTATCCAGACCACCCATCATCCACGGACCGATATACCCGATCAGCCAGACAGCACAGAGGGTGCCGAAGACATAGGTCATGGCATAACATACCGGGATGGAATCAATCATCGCCTTGATCTTATCGGCCGGTTGATTAAGTGTCGCGATCGTATCCTCCGCAGCCCCGACCACAGGCGAGGCAGTCGATGCTCCGGCCATCATTCCTGCGGCCTGACCGGGATCAAGTCCGAGCCATAAGGCCACCGCCCAGGACATGCCGAGAATCATGACGCACATCACCACGGCAAACAACACCTGCTTCAACCCCTCCCCTTTCATGGACTTGAAGAACTGCGGTCCGACACTGTATCCGATACAGAACAGGAAGAGCATGAACGAAAAAGTCTTCAGCGGTCCCCCGACATTTATGTTCATCTGACCAACCAGCACGCCGACGATAAGCACTGATGTCACCGTGCCGAGGGAGAATCCCTTGAACTTGATACGGCCAATGAGAAATCCGACACCAATGGTCAGAAAGACGGCCAAGGCCGGATTATTGCGGAAAGTTTCTAATAACCACATTTCTTGTGAGATCGGGGTTAAAGGAGGTATTAGGGATGAGGTATTAGTGAGTAGGTCTTAGTGTGTAAGTCAGGATCCGGGAACCGGGAAATTGTCGCTTCCGCCGACTTTCCACTCCTTGACATCATAGGTGAGGCCTACTCTATCGCTGATGACCGGGTCACCGGCACCGGGAGCGACGGTCGTTACCCCCGGTTCATGAACACCTACGCCCAGTGTGTAGTCAAGCGTATAGGTATATATTTTTCCGGGTAACCATTCACCCTTTACGGGAACGGCCGCCCATCCGAATTCCTTGATCTCTTCTGACGCAGGGAGAGTATATGCTGACGTGCAAGAAGAATCGGTATAGAAGATCTCATCCTTTTTATACAGACGGGTGGAGACTTCGCCGGTAGCCTTATCGATAGCCAGATAAACAACCGGGATACCACTGTCCATTGCGTTTGCTCCCTGGGAGAGATCCCGATAGGGGTAGCGTTGCTTTTCTTTAGGATTCTCTCCGGCAGTGGGAGTAGGGTCAGTCACACGGAGGAGCACACTGATATACATCTGATTGGCGGTGTTCTTAGTGTCTTCTTCATAATCCCACTCAGCATAGTTTGCGGGGATCAGCATCGCGCAGTTTTCGTTTCCGTCCGCCCGTTCGGCACCCATGATTGAAAACGCATCATCATAGGCGACTTTATTATTCTTTCCACAGGATACGATCTTGTCTCCTTTTCGGAAGACATATTCCACAACTCCACGGGACGGATTGCCGGTCCATACACCGCCGCCCTCAACAGCCTTGAATTCGAATGTGTCACTGACACCTGTTCCGCCGATCCGCACACCGGCGATCTCGATATCGCAACTATTGTTTTTACCGTAGGCCTTGACCTCGATGCGGCTCAGCTTATGTTCGAACGGGAGAGTCACACCCGAAAAAAGATTTTTTTCCATAGAACCCGTGGTGTAAGCCGTAATGAAATCAACCTGATCTGCAATATCAGGGGCGACGCTGAAGCTTTTCAGTTTATAGCTCAGGGAACCGTCAGCAGAAGAATTGACGAACTGGTAATCCTGAGGGTCAGCCGGAGCAGGATAGAAACCGAAGAAATTCACCAGATCGCTTTCCTTTGTTGCTTCAGGCCAACAGCAATCCGAAGATACATAGGTTTCATGCTCAGGGTCGATTTCGACTTTCCGGTATTCAAAAAGTGGTTCGACCACTCCGTTTTTAATCCGGTCAGGATCATCAAAATCGAAAGCCGTCACAAAGAAATGAGACATATTATCTTTTGTGGTCACTGTTGCACGGGTCGTGACCGGAATCGAAGTGCTGAATAAGATTTGACTTCCGCCGTTCACGGCGAGTCCGGGAAGATCCTCCCGAGAGCAGGATGTCAAAGCAATCGCCGAGACGACGAGCAGGTATGTCGATTTGTTTGAAATATTCATTTCCGATCGGTATTATTTCCTTGGTACTTATTTTCTTGGTACAGTTGTGTTTGTCGTGGTACCGGTCTTCCAATCCTCGACAAAGACGCTGAACTGCACCACACCATTGTCTATTCTCAACGACAGAGTCATGTTTGTTCCGGGTTCCCATCCCCGCGGAATCTTGGCCGTATATGTTTCTGTCTCTCCGGTATCCGTCGTGTAATCAATCTCAATTTCGGCTCGATCATCCGGATCGTCCGGATTCGGTAGCATCAGAAGGGCATCGCTGTCAGAAAACAACCAGAATGCACCCTTATTTGCCTCAATTTTTCTTGTGTTCGTACCGGAGAAATTGACACTCAGAGTTCCCTTGTCTTTTACGGTCCAACCCTTCTGGGAGTCAATATCAGTCTCCCAATCCGATGTCATCTTGTTGTTTGCGCTCAGACGGGCGGGTAAAATTTCGTATTCTGATTTCACCGGAACATTGCTGAATACCAGTCTGACGATGTTAATGCTTTTCGGTCCGTCGGAAAAAGCATTATATGCCACCTTTACGTTTACGTTTGTCAGCACATGGGCGAAGCGGAACCGTACCGGGTCAGGACGTTCACCGGAATAGTTCCGCCTGTGTGTGGCGATCATCAGATCCGTAGCCGTGGAATAGTCAGACTGTTGAGTATATAAGAATTTCAGTTTGTTATCTTTATACTCAAAACCGGTAATTGACTGATTGTAAGCCGGATGAAGGGCGATAAACGAGTATTGGTATCCGGAGAACCATAAACGCGTATTATCATATACCCATTCACTGCCGGATGGGTTATATCTGACTTCGGTCGCATTGTGGATAGTCAAAGCCGACGATTCCTTGTCCGGATCCAGACTCGTCATGTCTCCGAAGACAGCAAAAGGTGAAGAGGTGAGGTTATCCCTGCCGGTCAGAGCGGCACGCGTTTCGAGCTCAGCGCTGAACGACATCGTCGATGTTTCAGGCTGTTCCTGAGGCTCCTGCGGGCTGCAGGAAGACATAAGACATGCCAGAACCGGAAATAACAGAAAATATCTAAATCGGGAACCTATCATTGTTTCATGAGAAATATGTCAGGTATTGTTTTATCTTTAATTTTATCTTATTATGCAAAGTTATATAAAGAATTTGTGATGAGCAATTCTTTAAACAATTTTATCAGCGGTAGACTCAAATGTGAAAAGATGTTAGACCTCTACCCACAATAAAAGCATGCCTCTTGCGCCGGTCAGATAGGACGGTTATCACCTTTGAAAGAGGGGAAAGAGACTAAAAAAGCTAAAAAAATAATAAAATTTTTCATTAACTGACAAAATGTATTATCTTTGTTGGCATTAGAGCCGGGGAACCTCGGAATTAGAGCTCATCTCATGAAATAATAATGAGGATATCCGGGAGCTAACCTTTAGACTAACCTATTAAACGTTCAAGTATGAAATCTTTTACACTATCCGGGCTACTTGCTCTGGCGTCGGCCATCATGCTTCCTGTGTCTTCACATGCTGAGGACGGGGATGTGGTGTTCACCTACGATTATGAAGGTGCTACCCTCTCCGCATTCGGTGTGCAGAAAAATGCACCCTATGATGTCGCCATGCTTCTCAAGGACCCGTCGCTCGTTGGCTTTGATATCATCGGCGTCAGCGTCGACATCGCCAAGTTCCAGGACTGCACGGTTGATCCTATCGGTGCCGCATGGCTGACCAAGGAACTGAAGGTCGTCAATGAATACAATCTTCCCGACCTTCAGCAGGTCAATGGAGAAATCAAGAATTACGGAACAGAGGATTCTCCCGAGCTCCGTCTTGACCTCACCTTCCCCCAACCTTACACACTGACCGAAGAGGGAGTTTATGTCGGCTACTCAGTGACGGTGACAAACTGTAAATATACAGGGGGCTATACATCCAAATTCCCCATCGTGACGGTGACGGATATCGACAAGCCCCAGAGCTTCATGATTCATACCCAGAAGTCAAGTCCCTCGTCGGTGATTCCGGCAACATATCCTGAGTGGACTGACCTCAGCACCACAAGACATGAAGCGCTCGCTATGCGTGTCATTCTACGCGGTAAGACACTTGCTGACGCCGCAATCCTCGAGCCCCAGCAGACGCTTTATGTTGCTGCCGGCACATCGGGTAAATCATACGTTGCCCTGAACAACCAGGGAACAACTCCGATTAATTCGATCGATTACTCATATAGCTATGAGGTCAACGGTCAGACACAGACATTTTCGAAATCATTGACACTGGAAACTCCGGTGACCGGTCAGATCGGTGCATACACCACTCTCGATCTTGACTTCGAGGCTCCCGAGGTCACAGGCAATTATGACGTTACTCTTTGGGTGGATAAAGTGAACGGTGTTCAGAACGGCAGCACAGAGACCGCAGTTCTCAACATGGAGGTTCTTCCCTTCCTTCCCGTAAATAATCCCCTGATTGAGGACTACACCGGCCTCTGGTGCGGTTACTGTCCTATAGTTTATGTGACTCTCAAGCAGATGGTCGATAAATATGGTCATGATGTTCTCGCGATGTCTTATCACACCCAAGACGCGATGCAGGGTGTTCCGACTGATGATTTCCCCTCATCTTCTTACGGCGCTCCTAAAGTTTACATAGGTGACCGCTCGACTCCCGTCGACAACAACAACATCGAATACATCTGGCTTCGTGAACGCCGCAAGCTTGCACCGGTCGACATCAATGTGAATCTTTTCTGGGTTGATGCTTCGCACAAAGCCCTTCGCGCCGAGGCTGCCCTCAAGTTCCTTAATGACGAAAGCAATGCCGACTACATGATCACATACGCTCTCGTTGAGGACGACATGAGCGATCCATCATGGAGACAGGATAATCAGTACACAAACTCCGACTACACAGGTCCGTACTGGGATCTCTTCGTCAAGAAGCCTATGAAGGTCTCGAACCTCGTATTCGATGACGTGGTCGTGAACTTCCCGAATACGACCGGCATTCAGAATTCGCTCCCCGTCAATATCGTCGGCCAGCAGGAATATAAGCATTACAGCAACCCCATCTATCTGAAGGATGCAGTCTGCGTCTTCAACACTGAGGCCGGAAAGAGTCTGATCAAGAATGCCAATAAACTCCGCATTGTTGCCCTGGTGATTGACGGCAAGACAGGCAACGTTGTTAACTCCGCATCTACCCCCTACTCGGAATATGCCACGGTTATGGATTTCCCTACCGGCGTTGATATGGCGGAAGGTGAAGCAGCCGCAGTCGTTTCGACAGACTATTTCACATTCGACGGTGTTCGTCTTGCAGCCGCTCCGGCAAACGGTGCCTGCATCGTTGTTGACCACCTGTCTGACGGCACAGTGCGCACCACGAAGAGAATTCAGTAATAGAAGCCCCCATCAGTCTCAATTGAGCTGACATAACACAAGCCGGAATGCAAAGATTCGTCCGATGCATTCCGGCCTTTTTATACCCCACAAATAGGCATAGCCGTATTTTTATATTGATGCCCGATAAAACTTACCAAAGATCAAATTGAATTGCTCAACCGCCGATTTTACAATTGTCGTGTTAACAATTCTGTTTTCCAAACTCCACATTCAAAAGAACATAAAAGAAAAAGTTACGGACATTTTTGTCGGCTCTCTCGAGCCTTATTCGGAGCTGGCGGACCCTCACGGAACGATAATAATTAGTCTGTATCTCACATATTATATCTTTCAATGTGTCACCCCTAACGGGGCTCCGATTACGTGTTGTACGATTAACCCCGGTCGCGTCGGATCCAAAGGCCCTCCTAACAGGGGCCTACAATGTGTCGCGCCTCCGGCGCTCTGTATCGTAATCAATGAAGGTGGTTCTGCAACACCCTCTTCTTTCGATCAAAACGAACCGCTTTTTCCCCCGATCAAAAATCACGCAATGGCGCGAAGGTACGAAGCATTGACGCGCACAAAACTTAACACAATTTATAGCACATTTCGGGATTATAATGATACAATTCGGGATAAAGTCATATCCAATTC
>CAYMTQ010000092.1:0-7943 GCA_964393395.1 uncultured Sangeribacter sp. | reverse complement strand
TGATGGAGTTCTTGGCGAGGATAGCAGCCGGACCGCCGATCGAGCCGAGATAGAAACCGCCATGTTTGTGGCATGCGTCAGTCACCTGCTGCGAACGGTTTCCTTTCGCTATCATCACCATCGAGCCTCCTGCGGCCTGGAACTGGTCAACGTATGAGTCCATTCGGCCGGCTGTCGTAGGACCGAATGAGCCGGAGGGCATACCTTCAGGCTTTTTGGCCGGACCGGCATAATAGATCGGATGTTTCTTCAGGTATTCGGGCATCGGTTCGCCGGCGTCGAGACGCTCTTTGATCTTCGCGTGAGCTATGTCACGGCCAACGATGATCGTTCCCTTCAGTGAAAGACGGGTTCCGACGGGATATTTAGACAGATCTTTCAGTACTTCCTCCATCGGACGGTTGAGGTCGATGTTGATCACATCACCCTCGCCGGCCTCGCGGAGCTCGACAGGGATCAGTTCTCCGGGATTCTCGTCGAGTTTCTCGACCCAGAGTCCATCCTTGTTGATCTTCGCCTTGCAGTTGCGGTCTGCCGAACAGCTGACCCCCATTCCGACGGGACACGATGCACCGTGGCGGGGAAGACGGATCACACGCACGTCGTGTGCGAAATATTTACCGCCGAACTGTGCGCCGAGGCCGATGTTCTGTGCTGCCTCGAGAAGTTCTTTCTCCAGTTCAACGTCACGGAATGCGCGACCGTATTCGTTGCCGGTTGTCGGAAGGCCGTCGTAATATTTCACGCTCGCCTTCTTCACCGCAGCGAGGTTTGCCTCGGCCGAGGTACCTCCGATGACGAATGCGATGTGATAGGGAGGACATGCGGCGGTTCCGAGGGTCTTCATTTTCTCAATCAGGAACGGAACGAGAGTCTTCTTGTTGAGGATTGCTTTCGTCTCCTGATAGAGATATGTCTTATTGGCTGAGCCACCGCCTTTTGCGACAAACAGGAATTTGTATTCGCTTCCTTCGGTCGCATGGATCTCGATCTGGGCAGGAAGGTTGCACCCTGTGTTGACCTCGTCATACATTGTCAGAGGTGCATTCTGCGAATAGCGGAGGTTGTTTTCAGTATATGTCTTATAGATTCCGTGGGCGATCTTTTCTTCATCATCACATCCTGTCCATACCTGCTGACCTTTGTAGCCGGCAACGATAGATGTGCCTGTGTCCTGACAGAAAGGAAGAACCCCTTTTGATGCGACTTCTGCATTGCGGAGCATTGTGAGGGCGACGAACTTGTCATTTTCCGAAGCCTCGGGATCGTTCAGGATCTTGGCGACCATCTCGTTGTGCTCGCGGCGGAGCATGAACGAACAGTCGTGGGAAGCCTGATTGGCAAGAAGGGTGAGAGCCTCGGGGTCAACCACGAGCATTTCGTGGCCGTTCCAGTTCTCAACCTTCACGTAGTCTTTCGAAATGAGACGATACTCGGTCTTGTCTTCTCCGAGCTCAAACATCTCCTGGTAATGAAAAGGTTTAGTTGGCATTTTAAGTGCTTATATAATGAAAGTATATCTGTCGTTTCGGGACGGCTAAATTACCAAAATCCCTCCATATTCACAAATCCCCGGGGTCCCGGATTCCATCTCACCTTTTGTTGCGCCGTGGCGGATTGGAGAGAAAAGACTCCAGTTCACCGGACGGGACTGTCCGGTTGAAGAGATCTGAACCTTCGGCCTGCATTTCCGATGACCTTTGTCTGATGCGCTTTGTCAGTGGCGTCGGCACTGAAGTGCCTGAGCGAGCATCGTGCAGTTTCAGAAGTTTGTCGAATGTTTCCGGAGTCCGGGCATGAAACTGGAGGCGGCGTAATTCCTTATCAGTCATCGTTTCCGCATAATCGCCCCAGAGGGATATGGCGTTCTGATTTCTGATGAGGAATTCCATCTCTGCCAGTTCTGCCGGTTCAAATTTCAAGGAGCGGAGGGAACGTCTCGCCATACTGGCTCCGACCATCTCATAGTTGGGATATGAGATCTGGCCCCGACGGTTCCTGACTCTTGTGCGCAGACGTCCGCAGTCTGCGAACAATGCCGCGAGCCTCAGCGGGAGATCATGGTCAGGAAGATTTGAAAGCGCTGACATGGCGTTGTCCCATATTGATCTTATCTCCTCTTCCGTCATCTTCGGAATGCCTGAATTCGCCTTGTCTCCCTTCTTCCTGCTCCCTTCATCCTCTTTCTTCTTGCCCGATGGGTATGCTGTCATTTCGCCAAGAAGAGGAAGCATGTATTTCAGAGCTCCGAGATCCCGGAGCATGGTGAGGGCTTTCACAGGATCGTTACCGGCCACCATCTTGCCGAGCTCCGCCCTGTTGCGTTCGCGCGAGACAATGCTCAGCCGTCCGATATTACGCCGCAATGCAGCGAAAGTATCTTCGTCAATCTTCCATCCGAATCTTGTGGCGAAGCGGACACAACGGAGAATGCGGACCGGATCGTCATCGAATGTGACATCGGGATCCTGAGGTGTCCGGATGAGCCCCTGCTTAATGTCGGCCACGCCACGGCCTGTCATGTCGAGGATCCTGTTCCGGGAGATGTCCCGGTAAAGGGTGTTGACAGTGAAGTCGCGTCTGAGGCAATCTTCCTCGATAGTTCCGGACACTACTTCGGGACACCGGCTCGTTTTGCTGGTGTACTTCTCAGCCCTTGTCTGGACAATCTCGATCTCTTCTTCGGGCCACTTCCTGAGGCTCAGCTTCGCCGTTCCGAATTTATGGAAATAAATCGGAGAGCCCTTTGTCAACCGCTTGCGGTGGAGCCATCTGGCGAATTCCACACCTCCGTCCGGAAGATCGACGGCCAGATCGACATCCTTAATGTCACGGCCGAGGATTTCATCACGACAGCAACCGCCGACGGCAAACAGATGGTTCTCCCACTTGGTCCCTTTCACCAGACGGGCGAACCACTCGCAGATCTCAAAATAAAGTTGTGTTGTCATCAGCAATCATCAATGTGAAATTCCCCCCCGGAACCCGTGTGGCCTTAATTTTTTATGAAATGGGCTCTTAGCCTCACAAAATTAGCAATTTTCCCAGACTTGATCAAATCCCATTTCATCCATCCACTGATTAAGACCCCTTCTCTACTCGTTTCAAAAAGAATTTGAACTACATCGCCAAAAGCAACGTTGATAAATTGGGTAGTCTTAAAAATTCTTAATACCATGAATTCAAAAGCAAAGGGCAATCTGGCGATGTTCGTGTCGAAGGTCTTCTCGGGCCTCAACGAAAACGCTCTGCGATATCTTCTTCCTACTTGGATGAACGCCATTTCGGGCGTAGTTCTCCGTCTCGGGTTCGGAACCCTGTTTTTCTGGATCTGGGGTCTATTTAAACGTAAGGATGCACCGGAAATAACCTGGAAACAACGTATTGAACTGTTCTTTGTCGGAGTTATCTTCGTGTTCGGTTATATGTGGGCACTTCTCGAAGGCCTAACCTACACAACTCCGATCTCATCTTCCATTTTCATCAGTCTTCAGCCTGTCTGGGTCTTCATCATCTGCCTCGTTATGCGCACCGAAAAGGCAAACGTGCCGAAAGTGTTCGGTATCCTCCTCGGCTTCGGCGGCGCCCTTCTGTGTGTGCTCACCCAGGCTCATGCCTCCGACGTAGCCTCCGATCCCCTTAAAGGCAACATGTTCTGCCTTCTCTCCTCGGTCCTCTTCGCCGCCTATCTGGTGATAGAAAAGGTCTTCCTCCGCCATCTCGACAATGCCCAGGTCTCAAAATGGACATTCTTCGGAGGTGCTGTGGCAACGGCGATCCTCGTATGCTTCACCGGATGGGACGCGCGTGTCCTGACCCAGAACATTTTCTCGACCCCGATGCTGGTTCTCCTCTTTGTCCTCATCTTCCCGACCTCAGTCAGCTATCTGCTTCAGGATATCGGTCTCAAGAACCTGCCGGCCACGGTTGTCGCCCTTTACGGTGACCTGATCCTGATTGTCGCGGCAATCACCAGTTATATTCTTGGTCAGGACCACTTCTCGTGGTATCAGATAGTCGCTATCGTCATGATGCTCGGCAGCGTTTACCTTGTCGAAAAGGCCGAACGCAAGACCGCGGTCCCGCCTTCAGCCCCGGCAAAGAAATGATGACGAAAGGGTCCGGAACTTCACATGTCAGAAAAAATTAGTAATTTAGCGCCCTGATCAGAGCCTTTTGCCATCTGCCGGCCGGTTTCCGCCCGGAGGGCAAGGGCTTTTGCGGTAGTACCATGGTAGTACCCTAAAACACAGATTATGAAAAATTTAGTAATCGTCGAGTCTCCTGCAAAAGCAAAGACCATAGAGAAGTTTCTCGGACCTGATTTTCAGGTTCTCTCCTCTATGGGCCATATCCGCGATCTAAAGAAAAAGGGAATCTCAATAGATTTTGACGCAAATTTCAAACCGGAATATGAAATTCCGGCAGAAAAAAAAGAGCTGGTTAAAAAGCTCAAGGCGGCTGCGAAAGATGCGGATGTCATCTGGCTCGCATCCGATGAAGACCGCGAGGGAGAGGCTATCGCATGGCATCTCGCCGAGGTGCTCGGTCTCGATCCCGAACATGCCCGCAGAATTGTATTCCACGAGATAACGAAACCCGCGATCCTCCATGCGATCGAGAATCCGCGGACAATCGATCTGGACCGCGTCAACGCACAGCAGGCCCGACGTGTGCTCGACAGAATCGTCGGCTTCGAGCTTTCACCCGTGCTTTGGAAGAAGATCAAGCCCAACCTGTCGGCAGGACGCGTGCAGTCCGTCGCCCTGAGGCTGATATGTGAGCGTGAAAACGAAATCAAGGCTTTCTCTCCGGAGACATATTTCCGCATCTCGGGAATCTTCGGGACCGGACCCGGAGGTCCCCGTCTGAAGGCTGATCTGAACCGCAGGATGCCGGATGAGGAATCGGCCGCCGCTTTCCTCCGTACCTGTGCCGGCGCCGGATATGAAGTATCGGATATTACGGTGCGCCCGATGCGCCGTTCTCCGCTTCCCCCTTTCACGACCTCCACTCTCCAGCAGGAAGCGGCCAGACGCCTCGGATTCCCCGTTTCCCTGACGATGCGGGTCGCCCAATCACTTTATGAAGCCGGCCGCATAACATACATGCGAACCGACTCAATGAATCTTTCCGACATGGCTCTGGGCGACATAGCATCCACAATAGAAGAGAAATATGGGAAACAGGCTCTCCACATCCGGCGGTACCACACTTCGGCCAAGGGAGCGCAGGAGGCCCACGAAGCCATAAGACCCACTTATATATCACACCGCACGATCAACGGGACTCCCCAGGAGGAAAAGCTTTACGACCTTATCTGGCGCCGTACCGTAGCGTGCCAGATGGCCGATGCCGAGCTCGAAAAGACTCAGGTCGAAATACGCGTTAACCCTGCGTCCGGATCTCTGGCCAATGAGCTCGAAGCGGAACTCGGAGGTCTTTTCAAGGCTGAGGGAGAAGTGGTGAAGGTTCCGGGCTTCCTCGAAGTCTATGGGTCCGAAGCCGGAACGGAAAACGGAACCATCATTCCCCCGATGAAGATCGGACAGATGCTCGCGGCCGATGAGATCACGGCCACCCAACGTTTCACCCTCGCTCCGCCGAGATACAACGAAGCGGCTCTGGTGAAGAAAATGGAAGAACTCGGAATAGGGCGTCCCTCGACCTATGCTCCCACCATCTCCACAATCCAGCAGCGTGAATATGTCCGTCGCGGCGAACGCGAGGGAGAACCGCGCGACTATGACGTCCTGACGCTGAAAGATGGAAAGATCTCGAAATCTGTCCTGACCGAGAACACCGGATCGGACAAGGGCAAACTCGTGCCGACAGACATAGGAATGGTTGTCAACGATTTCCTGACGGAATACTTCCCTGACATTCTCGACTATAATTTCACGGCACGCGTTGAGGAGAAATTCGACGAGATAGCCGAGGGTAAACTCCCCTGGGAACAGGAAATGTCTGATTTCTACGACGGTTTCCACCCCAATATCGAGAAGATCACCACTCTCCACATGGATCACAAGGTCGGCGAGCGGCTGCTCGGGAATGATCCCAAGACCGGCAAGCCGGTGACGGTCAAGATCGGACGATTCGGACCTGTGGTTCAGATTGGAGAAGCCTCCGACGACGAGAAACCTCAGTTTGCGTCGCTGCGCCCCGACCAGAGTATCGCTTCGATCACTCTCGAAGAGGCCCTGAAACTCTTTGATCTTCCGCGGATAGTCGGTGAATTTGAAGGAAAGGAAATGAAAGCGGCCGTAGGCCGTTTCGGCCCGTACATCTCCCACGACGGAATGTTCGTGTCCATTCCTTCGGATATGGCGCCGCAGTCTATCACGGCCGACGAAGCCATTGCCCTCATCCTCGCCAAACGTGAAGCCGAAGCCAACAAGTTCATCAAGGAATTTGACGAGATACCCGGTCTTCAGGTGCTCAACGGACGCTTCGGTCCCTACATGGCCTATAAACCCGAAGGTGCGAAGAAAGCCGTAAACTACAAGATCCCCAAGACTCAGGATCCCCGTGAACTGACCGCAGAACAGGCCCGCGACCTGATGAAGGCACAGGATGCGGCTCCGAAAAAGAAGACCGTCTCAAGAAAGAAGTGATCGAGAAAACCCACAACATCCATGATAACCCAAGAACAACTTAAAGATATTTCAGAACGAGCCGAAGCGCTCAAACGCTATCTCGACATCGATTCCAAGAAAATCGAAGTCGAGGAAGAAGAACTCCGGACCCACGTCGCCGATTTTTGGGAACACCGCGAAGCGGCTGAGGCCCAGATGCGCAAGATCAAGGGAATACGCTTCTGGATCGATGCTTATGAGGCTCTCGAGAAACAGGTCGGGGAACTCCAGCTGGCATACGATTTCGTGAAGGAGGAACTTGTCACTGAAGAGGAGGTTGACGCACAGTATGCCGCCACTCTCAAGGCCATCGAGGAACTGGAGCTCAAGAACATGCTCCGCCGCGAAGAAGACAAGATGAGCGTCGTCCTCAAGATCAACTCCGGAGCGGGCGGCACAGAAAGCCAGGACTGGGCACAGATGCTGATGCGCCTCTATCTGCGCTGGGCCGAAAAACATGGCTACAAGACCTCAATTGCCCAGCTTCTCGAAGGTGATGACGCAGGAATCAAGTCTGTCACAATCAACATCGAAGGAGATTACGCATACGGCTATCTGAAGTCCGAGAACGGCGTTCACCGTCTCGTCCGCGTCTCGCCATACAACGCCCAGGGCAAGCGCATGACTTCGTTCGCCTCTGTCTTCGTCACACCGTTGATTGACGACACCATTGAAATCAATATCGAGACCGCACGCATCTCGTGGGATACGTTCCGCTCCGGTGGCGCCGGCGGACAGAATGTGAATAAAGTGGAGTCAGGTGTCAGATTGCGCTATCAATACAAGGATCCCTACACCGGCGAGGAAGAGGAGATCCTGATTGAGAACACCGAGACCCGCGACCAGCCGAAGAATAAAGAGAATGCGATGCGCCATCTGCGTTCGATTCTCTATGAAAAGGAGCTCAACCACCGGATGGAGGAACAGGCAAAGGTCGAAGCCGGGAAGAAAAAGATCGAATGGGGCAGCCAGATCCGAAGCTATGTCTTCGATGACCGCCGCGTGAAGGATCACCGTACCAACTACCAGACATCGGACGTCAACGGAGTGATGGACGGCGACATCGACGACTTCATCAAGGCCTACCTCATGGAATTTGCCGCCACAACCGACTGACTTCATCCATAACATATTGTTACCCATAACCTTGCAGAGGTGTACCCCGTCACACCTCTGCAATTTTTTAAATTATACCAAGGATCAGCTTATATTGGTCAAACGCCCTTTATACTGTCGACATCAGGTTGTGCCTGTTGTACGGACATGGCGTGCCATGTCCGACCTGGTAGTCAGCGTGTTGCCAAC
>CAYMTQ010000091.1:0-7946 GCA_964393395.1 uncultured Sangeribacter sp. | reverse complement strand
GTCAGAAATGTAACATGTTGACTACCAAATCGGACATGGCACGCCATGTCCGTACTTTTGTTGCTCGCGTCAATTATGAAACATCCCCTTCAAAATAGGCAGACCCTCATCTCTAAGGCATTATACTACCCGGCGGACATGGCACGCCATGTCCGTACATTTCGAGGACTCATTCATTTTGACATGCCTTCTATATGGTGGATCCGTCGCAAGCCGGAAACAGACGATTCGAGGGTTGGGATCCGATCAGGAGCCGAGCGGGAGGAAGTTGCTGAGGGGATTGCCGGGGGCCGCTTTGGACATCAGCTGTTCGGAGAAGCTGAAAGAGGCGGCGTCCGTGTCGGTCACGACTGAGAGGAGGGCCGGACCTTCGGCATTCAGCCATCTTTTCATTGCATCTTCCAATGCGGCAGGATCGTCTACCGTCTCGCCCTGAATTCCGATCGTTCCCGCCACGGCGCCGAAGTCGGGATTGGAGAGCGATGTCTCGTTGGGCTTGAGGCCGGCCAGTTCCATCTCCCATTTCACAAATGCGAGAGACCGGTTGTCGGCAACCAGAATCTTAACCGGCAACTTATATTGAGCAACGGTCAGCAATTCTCCGAAGAGCATCGCGAGACCACCATCGCCACAGATGGCAATCACCTGACGGTCGGGACACGCAAACTTCGCACCGATTGACATCGGCAGTGCATTGGCCATCGAACCGTGGGTGAACGAGCCGATCATTGAGCGGCCGTCGCCGGGGGTAAGATAATGGGAGGTCCAGACATTGTTCATGCCGGTATCTACGGTGAACACAGCCTTGCCATCCGCCAGACGATCCAGCGTATGGAGCATATATTCGGGACGCACGGCACCCTTGGATCCCGGATTCTTCACCGGTTCCTCAAACTTGGCCTTGATTGCAGCATAATCCGCGAGGGCCTTGTCGAGGAATGTTCTGTCGCTTTTCGCTTCGACCTTCGGAAGCAGAGCCGAGAGGAAAAGACCTGCATCAGAGCGTACCGGGACATCCACTTTCGCCTTGCGTCCGATACGTTCGGCACGCACATCGACCTGAATGATCTTCTTGTCAGTCGGGAAGAAATCCGGATAGGGGAAATTCATACCTAAAATCAGGATCACGTCCGCACCGGCAATTGCGTCGATTGCTGACCACATTCCGAGATAGCCCATGTGACCGACATAATTAGCCGCACCTTTGGTCAGCTCGAGCTGGCTCTTATAGGTTGTGGCAAGCGGAGCATTCAGCTTCTCCGAGAGCTGGATGAGGAGACCGGCAGAATTCCTGACACCGGAACCGGCGAAGATCGCAATTTTTTCGTGGGTATTAATCAGATCTGCCGCCTGCTCAATTTTCTGCGGGTCGGGTTCCGGAAGTCTCTGCGTGTACAGAATATCGGTCGAAGCATAAGAGCTGACGGCAGGCTGGCCGGTCACGTCGGCCGGAAGGCCGACAACGCCGACTCCTCCCCTTCCGATTGCCTCCTGCATCGCAGCCTGAAGCATGTGTGGGACCTGAGTGGGAGTAACGGCCATCTGATTGTAGACCGAGCAATTCGAGAAAAGCAACGTCGGATTAGTCTCCTGGAAATATTCGGTTCCGAATACTGCCGAAGCACAGGTAGAGGCTATTGCGAGCACCGGAGCATTGGAGCGCTGGGCATCATAAAGGCCATTGATCAGATGGACGTGGCCCGGGCCGCTGCTTCCTGCGCAGGCGGCAATGCGTCCGGTCAGCTGCGCCTCGGCACTCGCGGCGAAAGCCGCCGATTCCTCATGGCGCATGTGAACGAACTTGATTCTGCCGTCATCGACGATTGCGTCGGTGAGGTCATTGAGGCTATCGCCCGTGATCGCATAAAGATGTTTGATTCCCGATTCAGCCATCATGTCGACGACCTGACGGGCGACTGTCTGAGGCTTATTATTACTTGAATTGCTTGTGTTTTCCATAATCTTAAAATTCGCTTTTTAAAGAAACATTCTGAGAAGACTTCAGGTTCGATTTTATCAAGGATTCTCCAAGAATTCTCCAAGATATGAAGAAGATAAACGGGACGGGTAACGAAGGAGTAATGAAAAAAAATTTTTATAAAATCCTCAAAATATATTTTGTTACTTAAAAAAAAGAACTATCTTTGTAGCGGTAAGTTCCACTCACATTAATAACTACTCATGAAATTCTCTTTACATTCAGCCGGCCTGAAAGCAGGTCTTTTGTCTGCGGCGTTAGGACTTTTCGGAGCCGCGGCAGCCAATGCTACCGAAACCTTCCCGTATGGAGGTCAACTTAAGGCAAACGTCGAATATGTATTCGATCTCGTCGAGCTCTCCGCCGAGTACGTTCCGGTCGCTTCCGGAAAGATGACCTACAACTGTGGCAGCTTCATCAACATCTACTCCGATCCCGAGCACACTTCGAGAATCAACGCGAAATATGAAGGATATGTAGGTGGTTCTCAGGCTTATACCATCAACGTAACCAAAGACGTGCCGGTATACGTATATGCAGATTCATTTGACGTATCCTGGTCAGCATATCAGGGAATGATTTTCCAGATCACACAGGATGCACCTGTTGAGATTCTCAGCTATTCAGATGAACCGGGAAGCATCTTGAGCGTGACTTCAGGTTTCGACGAGCTCCTGATTTATATGAACCAGGCAGTAAAGGCCTCTTCCGCAACTATGACGGTAGATAACAGCGGCACAACAGTCAATCTCGGGCTTACCGATGTGTATTCCACAACACTCTCTGTCAACTACGTGGACGCACTGCTGAAGCTGATGGATGACGGAACAGTCAAAGGTGGAGAGGACCTCACGATCTCACTGAGAGGCGTGATGACAGAATCGGGCCTGCTGTATGACAACGGCAACGATCTCGTGCTGAAGTACAAGGCTCCGACAGTTCCTCTGAAACTCGTGAGCATCAACCTCCCCAATCCCTTCAGATCCTATTGGGAAGAAGGCAAGGGCGGTATCCTGACTGCAACATTCAACGCTCCTGTTTCACAGGTTGAATATACACTCACATACGGTGATCCCGAGCCCGAGTCAACAGACAGATATGTCGAGACCGGAAGCAACCTGAACCCCAACAGCCCCGCCAAAGTAACGGTAGAAGGCAACGAGGTTACAATCAACTTCTCCGGCTATCACCGTGCTCCTGAAGATATGCTCGAGGCTACTTCAATCTACAATGATGTCTCTATCAAACTCATTGCATACGACGCGAACGGGCAGCTTGGCGTCGGCACTGACCAGGGAACACTCGGAAGCTACACATACGTACTCCCCTACCAGAACGATTTCCCGACATTCATCAACGAGACAATGGCAGCCGATCCCGAGGCAACAACAGTTTATTCTGTTGACGGACGCAGAATCGAGAATGTCAAGGAACTCAACAAGGGTCTCTATATCATCAACGGCAAAAAAGTGCTGGTGAAATAAGAGCCTGGTATAAAAGGAATTTAAGAGGCTAAGGGCAAGAAAATCTTCCATAATCAATCAGGAATTTACCGGAAACCACAAACTCAGCCTGAGCCTCTATCCGATCCAAGGGACGATGTGCCGTCAACGGCATGTCGTCCTTTTCTTTACATGACTTTCTTTACCTTTATACGTCATTCTTTTCATGTCTTCATGTCTCCAAAGAAGCACCTCCCAATATTGGACAGATTGTGCGTGCGCTCACCGAAAGGATGGATTCAGGGTACACGAATTGGCGGAAAGTTGAAAAATTGTTAATTTTGAGGTATGAAAACTTCGTGTAACTGTATAATCTCCCTGATCTCGGCATTGACATTTCTCGGTATGCCGGGCCTAATGAAAGCCGAAACAACAGATAATTCTGTTGATGAGAACATGAAAGGATTGTCGGCAGTCGACGATCACATCACCGACGTGATCGAGACAGGCAAGATCGCCTATATCGACGGAAGACCGACGGATAAAGAGCAATTGCGCCATGAAGCCGACTCGATCCGGCAGTTGGTCTATACCTTCTACTACGATCAGTTCCGGCATTCACAGGATCCTGACGCCCCCTATTTCCTATTCATGAGCAAAGATGCGAAACTGGCGATGGGAATCGGCGGTTGCGTGAGGATGAGAGGATATTATGACTGGGGTGGTGCAGTTCCGGCCTCCGGCTTCGCCCCATACCTGATTCAGATGTCGCCCGATCCGACAAACCGGAGGGCCTTCGGAACGACTCCGGCGGGTACGAGCCTGTTCTTCCGCGTGATCGGCCGATATAAACATGTGGGACAGTATCAACTTTATATCGAAGCCAACTTCAACGGATACAGCAGCCGTGATTTTCATCTGAAGAAAGCATACGCGATGGTCAACGACTGGACGATAGGATATGCCGCCTCCACATTCTCGGATCCGGCAGCAACCCCTCCGACCGTTGATGCTCAGGGCCCATCGAACAAGATATCTCCGACTTCGGTGCTTGTGAGATGGATGCCGACAGTGAAAGAGCGCTGGGTCTTCGCACTTTCTGCCGAGACACCGGCCACAGCCATTTCAACCGACAAGCAGAACACGAAGCTGGTCACCGCGTGGCTCCCCGACTGGGCCGCATTCGTCCAATATCAGTGGGCCGGCGGGCAACATGTCCGACTTTCCGGAATCGTGCGGACCTTGTCATACAGAGACATGATCTCCGGAAAGAACTATAATCCGCTCGGCTGGGGCGTTCAGCTGAGTTCGGTCGCTCATCCGGCCTATGCCGTGACGACCTACGCCAACATCTCTTACGGACAGGGTCAGGCATCGCTCGGCGGAGACCTGCAGATAGGAAACTATGATCTGGTGCCCCTGCCTGACAAAGCCGGCCGGTTATATGCCCCGGCATCGCTCGGATGGTGTGTCGGCGTGCAATATAATTTCATGCCCAACCTTTTCATGAGCGCCTGCGCAAGTATGGCCCATTATATGCCGAAACATGATTCCGCACCGGATGAATACAAGAACGGACTGTTCACAGATATCAATATCTTCTGGAACATGACGGCTCGGATGCAGTTAGGAGCTGAGTTAGATCTCGGACGCCGCCAGAACGTTTCAGGCCAGAGCCGCTGGGCACGAAGAATCGGAGCGATGGCTCAGTTCAGTTTCTGATTCAGAATCTCATCACCGAGGCACCCAACCAAACTGAAGATAATAGACATTCATCGGCTGATTTATACATTCAAAGACGGTCCAAAATATAGACAATCAAAAAGATGTCGCAGACTCAAGAATACCGTGGCCTGACCGAGGCCGAAGTGGAGGAAAGCCGCAGAAAATACGGCGTCAATCTTCTGACACCACCTGCTAAAGACCCACTCTGGAAACTTTTTCTGGAGAAATTCACGGATCCGCTGATCATCATCCTGATGATTGCCGGAGTCCTTTCGATAGGTATATCATGTTATGAATACTGGGGACTCGGACAGGGAGCCGGCGTATTCTTCGAGCCGGCAGGTATCTTCATCGCAATTCTCCTCGCTACCGGTCTGGCGTTCATCTTCGAGCTGAAAGCCGACAAAGAGTTCGCCCTGCTCAACCAGGTCAATGACGACGAGCCGGTGCAGGTTATCCGCAACGGCAACGCCATGCAGATTCCCAAGAAAGATGTCGTTGTCGGTGACATTGTCATCCTCAACACAGGCGAGGAAGTACCGGCCGACGGAGAGTTGCTCGAAGCGGTAATGCTCAACATCGACGAGTCGACCTTGACAGGAGAACCCATCTGTCACAAAACCGTAATCGAGGAAGAATTCGATCCCGACGCGACATTCCCGAGCAACCACGCGATGCGCGGAACAAAGATCATGGAGGGGCATGGTGTGATGCGGGTGCTTGCAGTTGGCGACAAGACAGAAAACGGCAAAGTCTTCGAGGCGGCCCAGATAGACGACAGCGTCAAGACCCCGCTCAATGAACAGCTCGACGGACTTGGCGATCTTATCACAAAGATATCATACGGTGTCGCGACAGTCATCATTATCGGGCGGTTGATCATGTATTTTGCCTCCGTTCCTGAATTTGACTGGATTCCGTTCCTTGCCTATTTCCTCCAGACACTGATGGTGGCCGTCACGCTTGTGGTGGTGGCTGTTCCTGAAGGTCTGCCGATGGCAGTAACCCTTTCGCTGGCCTACTCGATGCGCAGGATGCTGAAGACCAACAATCTCGTGCGCAAGATGCACGCCTGCGAGACAATGGGGGCCACGACTGTGATATGCACGGACAAGACAGGCACATTGACCCGGAACCAGATGCAGGTCGCCGAAGAGAAATTCTTTGGCAATCCATCGGATGAGGTGCTGATTGAGGGTATCGCTGTCAATTCGACAGCACAGCTTGATCTGTCCGGCGACAAGCCTGCAGTACTCGGCAATCCGACAGAGGGTGCTTTGCTTCTCTGGCTTCACAACAGAGGTGTCAATTATCTTGATGTCAAAGAGAAGGCTGAGAGACTTGAAGAGCTTCCCTTCTCGACCGAGCGCAAATATATGGCTACGGTAGTCAAGTCGGCAACAGGCAAGAGAATTCTGTATGTGAAAGGTGCTCCGGAAATCATCTTCGGAATGTGCAACCACACCGCAGGTGTCACCAGGAAAGAGATCGACGCACTTCTGCTCGGTTATCAGAATCAGGCGATGCGGACTCTCGGTTTCGCCTATCAGGAACTCAAGGAGGGGGATAAAACTATCGAGAACAATAAGGTAGTTGCAGATGATCTGACATTCCTCGGAGTTGTCGCTATCTCGGATCCCGTTCGTGTAGATGTACCCGATGCAGTCAGGGAAGTGACGGATGCCGGAATCAAGGTCAAGATAGTCACCGGCGACACACCGGGCACAGCCAAGGAGATCGGCCGGAGGATCGGACTATGGAATGATGGGACAGACGGGGAGCGCAACATCATCACCGGCACTGAGTTCGCAGAGCTGACAGACGAAGAACTGAAAGAGCGGGTTGGTGATCTGAAGATAATAGCCCGTGCACGACCCATGGACAAGAAGCGCCTTGTCGAGGCATTGCAAGCCAACAACGAGGTTGTGGCGGTTACCGGAGACGGAACGAATGATGCTCCGGCACTCAAGACCGCCCACGTCGGACTCTCGATGGGAGACGGAACATCGGTTGCGAAAGAGGCTTCGGACATCACGATCATCGACAACTCCTTCTCATCGATCGGCCGTGCGGTCATGTGGGGCCGTTCGTTATATCAGAACATCCAGCGGTTCATACTCTTCCAGATGACGGTCAATGTCGTCGCCTGCCTGATTGTTCTTGCCGGGGCGTTTATGGGACTGCAGTCACCGCTGACAGTCACGCAGATGCTCTGGGTGAACCTGATCATGGACACATTCGCGGCTATGGCACTCGCGTCGCTGCCCCCTTCGCGCTCGGTCATGAAAGAGAAGCCCCGTTCGCGCGAGGCATTCATCATCAACCGACCGATGTGGAGATTCATCATCGGTGTCGGTGGAATATTCTTTGTCTTCCTGTTTGTCCTGCTCTACTATTTCGAGCATGCACATATCACATCGCTGACAGAAATAGGACGTGTGCCGGTCGGTCCCAACAAAGGACTCGGAGGATATGAGCTCTCCTTGTTCTTTACGATATTTGTTTTCGTTCAGTTCTGGAACCTGTTCAACGCCCGGGCATTCGGGACAGGCCGTTCGGCATTCCATTTCAAGAATTGCGGAGGTTTCGTCCTGATCGCGCTCGTGATACTTTTCGGGCAGATTCTGATTGTCAGCGTCGGAGGAGAATTCTTCAATGTCGAGCCGCTGAAACTGACCGACTGGCTCATCATTATCGGCGGCACGTCCATAGTCCTATGGGTCGGCGAACTGTTCCGCCTCTTCACACGAAATAAAGGCTAAGATAGGGTGTGTCAAAATGATGGAATCGTCGAATTGTAG
>CAYMTQ010000090.1:0-8304 GCA_964393395.1 uncultured Sangeribacter sp. | reverse complement strand
TAAATAGATTTGTTGGAAAGTAAAAAAATAAAAAGTAGAAGAATTGGTCAATCCGAATAATGTAATACTCAATGACTCAATTGTCTTTTGCAAAGAAAAACAATAAATTTAACATTTGCAACAATTATTAAAATTTTTTATTATTGTCCGATATAAACAATAAATAGTCAAATTGCACTCTCACTCAACTACACTGCAGTTGGTTAGCCAAATTAATCGATTCCTAAGCCTTATAGTGTGATTTGTCTCACGCAAAGGCGCAAATGCGCAAAGAAGCGACACATTGTAGGCCCAGGTAAGGAGAACCTTTAGGTCCGACGGACCGTGGTTTATTTACATACCACCAAACAGGAGCCCCGTTAGGGTAGTCACATTGAGGATTTGATTGTTGCACCGCAACGTGGCGCGATTTTGTAGAATGGCGAAGTCTCAGCGTTTGCAGAGTTCCCAAAAAGCGACGGCCGACGCGGCGGCGACATTGAGTGAGTCGACGTTGTGGGACATGGGAATGCGACATACGTAATCGGCGCCATCTATTGCTTGATCTGAGAGGCCGTCTCCCTCCGTGCCCAAAATGATCGCAAGTTTCTTTTCCTGCTTAAGCCTCGGATCGTCTATGTTGACTGATCTGTCTTTCAGTGCCATCGCGACGGTTCTGAAACCGAGATCGTGCAGGTCATCGTCCGTATTGTCTATCCACGTCCACGGAACAAGGAAGACTGAACCCATCGAAACCCTGACTGATCTTCTGTTCAGAGGATCGCACGATGTTCTTGTAAGCAAAACGGCATCTATCCCCAATGCGGCGGCAGATCTGAAAATTGCACCGATGTTCGTCGTGTCAGTCACACCGTCTATAACAGCCACCCGAGATGCATCCCTGCAAATTTCCTGTGCGAGTTTCGCCTTTGGCCTTTTCATCTGGCACAAAACACCTCTCGTCAATTTGTAACCTGTCAGACACTGAAGCATGTCTCTCTCTCCGGTAAGGATCTCAGCTTCAGGCATTCTTTCGATCAGTTCGGCCGCATCGCCCTGGATATGCTTTTCTTCACAGAGCAGAGACACCGGCTCATAACCGGCATCAAGTGCGACTGAAATGACTTTGGGACTCTCGGCAATGAAAATTCCTTTGTCCGGTTCAAGCTTATTCCTGAGCTGAGCCTCGGTCAGACGAGCGAATGGTGCCAGTTTCGGGTCACTTATATCGGTGATATGCTGAATCTGCCTCATCTTTGTTATACTGCGGTTAGAAAGTAGAATTCAAAGATAACGAATATTTCGCCCCCGGACAGCTCGGCAATATGCACGAAATTCATCCGGGGGCGTAGTCTATGAAAGGGGTGCTTGTTTTGACACACCTTCAGGTAACGGGTCAGTTGCTGTCGCGATAAAGGGCCGCGAGTTTGAAGTCGTGATTCTTCACAAATTCAATCAGAGCATCGCGCTCGTTGCTCTGGGGAATATCTTCTCCGATTCTACGCAACGCATTGTAGACTGCGGTGGTAGAACGGTAAATGTGCCTGAAACACTTCTCCAGATCCCGGATCACTTCTTCGGAATGGCCTCCTTTCTTGAGGATGATCTCGTTCACGCCGTAATAGCTGATAGGGTTGTGGGCCATGATGGCGAACGGAGGCACATTACCGTTGACACGACATCCTCCCTTGATCAGTACCCAGTCGCCGATCTCGATTTTCTCATGCACCTTGGCTCCGGTAGAAAGAATGGTATAACTTCCGATCTTGCAGTCGCCGGCGATCTTGACACCGTTTCCAAGCACGCAATAGTCTCCGATTTTTGTGTCGTGGCCAATGTGGGTCTGCGCGAGAATAAATGCGTTTGAACCGATTGAAGTCTCACCGTCTTTTCTGATCGAACGGTTGATGATCACCTGCTCCCGGATCTTGTTATTGTCTCCGATTACAACGTATGACTTCTCCCCTTTCCATCTGAAATCCTGAGGTTCGGCAGCAATGATCGCCCCATGGAAAATATCATTGTTCCTTCCTATTCTCGAGCCGTTGAGAACCGCAACATGTGAGCGGATATGACATCCGTCACCGATCTCGACATCATCCTCGATGTATGCGAACGGATCAATAGTTACGTTTTCTCCGATCTGAGCCTTCGGGCTCACGTATGCCAGGTTGCTGATGTTTTTTGCCATGATAAGGTCATATTAGAGGTAAAACAATCAGTGACCGCCGCCGACAGCCTGATAGAGACTGATCAGAGCCGATACACGGGAATGCCAGGAGGCGAGACTCGAAAGCTGTGCACTCAGAAGCTGGGTGCGGGCTGTCAGAAGTTCAAGATATGTTCCGCGGTTCATCAGGAAAAGGTCGTTGGTATATTCAACCGATTTCTCGAGCTGATCGACCTGCTGCATGATGAGCTCTCTCTTTGCTCCATTCTTTTCAATTGAAGTCAGAGCATTGCTGACATCAGACGAAGCACTGAGAACTGCATATTCGAAATTGTTCAACGCCTGCTCCTGCTGTGCTTTCGCGGCCTTGAGCGTCGCGATATTCTGCCCTCTTGAGAAAAGAGGTGCAGTCAGAGAACCGGCGAGCTGAATGAACCATTCTCCGGGATTCTTGATGATGCTTCCGAGCAGGTTGGTGAATCCTCCGTTACTTGAAATGACAAGCGAGGGATAGAACGCCGCACGAGCGGAATTAGTCGAATAATAAGCAGCTGCAAGTGCGCGTTCCATAGCCTTCACATCCGGGCGAACCGCAAGGTATGAGACCGGAACACCATTCTTGATATCCACCGGAAGATCGAATGCGAGATCCGATGTCACTTCGAAGGTCTGCGGATAGGTGTTCAGCAGAAGTGCGAGGGCATTATTGGTCTTCACGATGCTTTCTTCAATGTCCGGAATGGAGGCAAGGATCGAATAATATCCGGCGCGGGTCTGAACAACGGAAGCTTCAGTTGTCATTCCGGCCTCTTTCATGTCAGCCATCGTCTGAACCTGATCCTTCCAGATCATTGCAGTCCGCTTTGTCAGGTCGAGCTGCTGGTTCAGAAGCACGAGGGTGTAATAGGTAGAGGCAACGCCGCAGATGATCTGAGAACGGACTGCCTGTTCGTATGCTTCGGTCTGTTCTACAGAAGCCTTCGCACCGCGCTTTCTGTTCAGGATCTTTCCAAAGGCATCGATCTCCCACGAAATTGCCATAGGGATCGTATATGACAGCTTCATTTCAGAGCCGCCGTAGCTTGAAGTCCCTAAGTTCGGATTAAGCGTGACGGCCGGGAAATAGCTCAGTTTTGCACCCTGGAGCTGAGCTCTTGCAATATCTACATTAAGACGCGCATTGTCAAGATTGACATTGTTCTCAAGTGCTGTCGAAATGTACCCCTGAAGAATGGGGTCAGTAAAAACCGTCTTCCAGCCGAGCATCGGAAGCGATGTTGAATCGACGGGAGCCTGAACTGCCTCCTGATAAGCTTCGGCTAAAGCCGACTTTTCCGTGGGCAATTCATATTTCTTATATATGTTGCAGCTGCCCATCGACAGGGCGACGAGGGCAACTGCAGTTATTTTAATAGCTTTGTTCATTGTGTAGATTATCTCTGGGGTGTGTACTGTTCAAGCTCCGGAGTGATGTCGGAAGTATCCTCCTTGTCCCATTTCAGAGGCTTGATCTTTTCCTGCAGGGACTGGAAAGCGACAAAGAGAGCAGGCACGATCAGCACCTGGAGGATCATGCCGATCAACATACCGCCTACAGCACCGGTTCCGAGAGCCTCGTTACCGTTAGCGCCGGCACCATGCGCGAACATCATCGGGAGAAGACCGATAATCATCGCCAGCGATGTCATCAGGATCGGTCGCAGACGTGCAATCGCACCCTGAATCGCCGCTTTCATGATCGACATACCGGTCTGTCTGCGCTCGAGCGCGAACTCAACGATAAGGATCGCATTCTTCGCGAGAAGACCGATCAGCATGATGAGGGCGATCTGGAGATAGATGTTGTTGTCGATTCCACGAATCTTGGCGAATATAAACGTACCCATCAGACCGAACGGCACGGAAAGGATGACGGCCCATGGAAGAGCGTAGCTCTCATACTGCGCGGAGAGGATGAGATATACGAACACGAGCACAAGAATGAAGATATAGCCCATCGAACCGCTGCCTCCGGCTGCTTCCTCACGTGACATACCGGAATATTCAAATGAATAACCGACCGGAAGTGTCTCCTGTGCGACCTGATTGATAACATTGATCGCTTCTCCGGACGAAACGCCGGGAGCGGGAGTACCGGTGACGGAGATCGCCGTGAACATATTGAAACGGTTGACAAGGTCCGGACCGTAAACGCGGGTCAGCTTGACAAAGTTGTCGATAGGAGCCATATCGGCACCGTTGCGCACCTTGATCTGCTTCAATGTCTCGGGACTCACACGTGCGTCGGGCGAAGCCTGCATCATCACGCGATAGAGCTTACCGAAGCTGTTGAAGTTCGAGATATACATACCGCCGTAATAACCCTGAAGAGCGGAAAGAACGGCATTCTGTGTCAGTCCCGCCTGCTTGACCTTCGCGACATCGATCTCAACCATGTACTGGGGGAATGTCGGGTTGAAGGTCGAATATGCCATCTGGATCTCAGGCTGGGCATTGAGGGTCTGGATGAATTTCTGATATACTTCAAAGAATTTGTCCAATGAACCGCCGGTCTTGTCCTGAAGCTTGACCTCGAAACCGTTGGTAGCGGAGTAACCCGAGATCATAGGTGGCTGGAAGAACATGATGTTTGCATCCTTGATTGTCGAAGCACCCATGAAGAGTTTTCCGACGACATCCGACGCACTTTGTCCTTTGCCGGTTCTCTCACCCCACGGCTTAAGCTTGATGATGAATGAGCCATAAGTGTTGCCCTGACCACCGATGAAGCTGAAGCCGGTGATCGCAGTGCGGCTCTGGACCTCGGGAATTGTACCGATCAGAGAGTCCATCTTGTTCATGACGGCCTGGGTACGTTCCTGGGAGGTTGCAGGAGGAAGAGTCACCGCACCCATGATCGTACCCGTATCCTCTGTCGGTACCAGTGCGGTCGGTGTTGTGCTCATCAGCCACATCAGGATGCCGATCGAAGCGCCGACAACCACAAAGGAAATAACCTTATGGCCGAGGAACCATTGCGTAGCCTTGCGATAACCGCGGAGAAGCGCATCAAAGGCTCTGTTGAACCAGTCGAGGAACGCTCTCTGGAAAATGCCGATGAAAGCAAGAACCGCAATCACTGTGGCTATACATCCGAGGGCCACGTTTTCGAACGTGTACCATCCGAGCACAAGGAATACAATAGCGGCGACAAGCAGACACAGAGTGACCACCGGCGGGAAATGGAAACGTTTCTTATAGCTTTCCACCACTGCCTCTCCGGCTGCCGAATATGCTTTTGACAGACGATCCTTCAGGTTTTCCTCAGGCTCACCCTCCGTTTTATGAGGTTTCAGCAGAATGGCACACAGTGCAGGTGACAGTGTCAATGCATTGATAGCCGAAAGACCGATCGCCATCGCCATTGTCAGACCGAACTGACGGTAGAACACACCCGAGGTTCCTCCGAGGAAGGAGACGGGGATGAACACAAGCATCATGACGAGAGTAATCGAGATCAGCGTACCGGAGATCTCGCTCATTGCATCAATGGAGGCCTTGCGTGCTGACTTGTAACCTTGGTCAAGTTTTGCATGGACGGCCTCGACCACCACAATAGCGTCATCGACCACAATCGCAATCGCAAGCACGAGAGCTGAGAGTGTCAGAAGGTTGATGGTGAATCCGAAGATATAAAGTAGGAAGAAGGTACCGATAAGGGCCACAGGAATGGAGATCATCGGGATCAAGGTCGAACGGAAGTCCTGGAGGAAGATGAAGACCACGAGGAACACCAGAACGAATGCCTCGATGAGGGTCTTGATAACCTCGTGGATCGATGCCCAGAGGAAGTCGTTGACACTCATCAGCGTCAGCAGCTCAAGTCCGTCGGGAAGCGATTCCTTTTCGTTGTCAAGGAATTTCTGGCAGTCCTCGATAACCTGGGTCGCGTTTGATCCGGCCGACTGGTAGATGATTGCCGAAGAACCGACTTTGCCGTTGATCTTATTGGCGAAACCGTATGAAAGACGTCCGAGCTCAACCTCGGCGACCTGTCCGAGACGGAGAAGTTCACCGTCAGATGTCGCCTTGATGATGATATTCTCAAAGTCGGCAGGCTTTGAAAGACGTCCTTTCCAGCGCATCACATACTGGAACGACTGGTTGCCCTGCTCGCCGAACTGACCGGGAGCGGCCTCGATATTCTGCTCGGCGAGAGCGGCTGTTATGTCGGACGGCATGAGTTTGTATTGCGCCATCACGTCCGGCTTCAGCCATATACGCATCGAGTAATCGGCACCGAAGGCCATCGCGTCGCCGACACCATTCACACGTTTGATCTGCGGAATGATGTTGATCGACATATAGTTGTCGATGAATTCCGGGTTATAGTTTCCGGATTTGTCGAACAAACCGACAACCATGAGCATCGAGGTCTGTCGTTTCTGAGTGATAACGCCCACCTGATTGACCTCTGAAGGAAGGAATGACGCCGCTTTGGCCACACGGTTCTGCACATCGACGGCAGCCATGTCAGGGTCAGTTCCCTGTTTGAAATATACCTGGATTTCTGCCGAACCGTTGTTATAGGCCGAAGAAACCATGTAGTCCATATTTTCAGCGCCGTTGATCTGCTCTTCAAGAGGTGCGATCACGGAGTTCAAGACGGTCTGGGCATCCGCACCGGTATAGGTCGTCGACACACGGATGGTCGGGGGCGCGATGTCCGGATACTGTTCGATTGCCAGACTGTAAAGTCCAAGAAGACCGAAGATCACGATGAACACCGAGATCACGGTTGACAGCACCGGACGGTTGATAAATCTGTCTAATCTCATTTCAATTCATTTTCAGATTAAGTCTGAACTTTCTCTCCTTTTCCGGTATGGACAAAGGGGAGAGACTGTATCTTATTGTTTCTTCGGCGTTATGGTCATTCCGTCTTTCAGGGCGACACCGACACCTTCGGTGACAATCACGTCGCCGGGCTTCAGACCTGCAGTCACGATATAATTCGCTCCGTCATTCATCGCTTCGATCGTGATCGGAGTGGTATGGATCTTCGCGCTGTCTCCGAGAACATAGACAAACTTCATGTCCTGGATCTCGAAAGTAGCCTTCTGCGGAATTTCGATGGTATTCGTGTTGATGTTGGGGATAAGGACCTGACCTGTATTACCGCTTCTCAACATTCCGTCGGGATTCGGGAAACGGGCCTTCACGGTGGCAGAACCTGTCGAAGTATCGATTACACCGGAGATTGACACGATTTTGCCCTTCTCGGGATAGATTGTGCCGTCAGCAAGTTTCAGAGATACCGCAGGAAGGGAATCGATAGCTTTAAGCACGGAGCGGCGTCCGCCATCGGTGAATGCAAGGATCTGTTTCTCGGTCATTGAGAAATACGCCTCCATGCCGCCGTTGTTCGAAAGGATCGTAAGCAATGTCGAGGGAGAGACAAGAGAACCCTCCTTATTGTCGATAGTGCCGACGATTCCTGATGCGGGAGCCTTCACGACAGAATATGACAGATTTTTCTGTGCGCTGACAAGGTTAGCCTGTGCGGATGCCAACTGAGCTTTAGCTGAATTCAGTGCGTCGACGCTGGTCTGATAAGCTGAAGCTGAAATGATGTTCTTGTCAAAAAGCTGCTTATTGTTGTTTGCGTTTGTCTGGGCAGTATTGACATTGGCCTGGGCAACCTGAATGGATGCACGGGCAGCATCAACAGCGGCCTGAAGCTGAACCTGATCGATGGTGAAAAGTACCTGTCCGGCTGTCACATGCTGGCCTTCGGTTACATGAACCTTTGTCAGGAAACCTGAGATCTGCGGACGGATCTCGACATCGTTCTGGCCATGGAGTGTCGCGGGATAGGCTGTCTCGAGCGTAACATCGGATTCACCGATAGTCATCACGGCGAACTCCGGAGCCTGCTGCTGACCCGCATCCTGACCTTTCTTGCCGCATGACGTCAGCAAGGCTCCCCCTGCAACAAGGAAGAGCGCAATCTTTAAATAACGGTTGTCTGTCATTACAAATATGTTGTTTTTCGTTAGATTTTTTTCTTAAGGAATCGTTAGGTTCTGAGGTGCCTCCGGGAGGGAATCCATTCGATTCCGGCGAAGGCAGTCAATTGTCATTCCTCACATTTCAACTTACAAAGTTAGTTATTT
>CAYMTQ010000089.1:0-8307 GCA_964393395.1 uncultured Sangeribacter sp. | reverse complement strand
ATTAACCATTAAAAACCATAAACAATGGACAAATCAATTATCCCCGGCCAGCCGGCCACAGTCTCTAACCTCGCCTCGAAATCGGCAATCTTCGAGGCCGACATCGATGAACAGCTCTTCAGCTTCAACTCGGACGACACTCCGCTGATGAACCTGATGCTCAAGGCAAAACGAGTGAAGGTCAATTCGCCTGTCGTTGACCATTTCATGATCGACGAGCCTAAATCATCGATCTTCACCATCGCCGCCCTGAACGGCGGTCAGACACAGCTCCCTCTCCCCCTCAGCAGTGCCGATCAGGAGCACACCCGCGCCTACACCACACTGCTCGCAAAGGGTGTCACGGGCTATACGATGGATGGTCAGCGCGAGCTCCCCGGAACCGAGCTGATGCTTTTCGTCACCGGCACCGATCCCGCTTCGAACAACCCTCTCGTGCGCGCCGTCAACGGTCCGCGTGAGAATCCCAACGAGGAATTCAGCAAGATTCCCGACATTCCGAAGGGAACGGAACTCGTGATCCTGGCCAACTCACTCTATGAGACACAGAAGGAGATCGACCCGGATCTGATCGTGCCCCAGGCCCAGACGATCTATCTCCAGAAACGCGGAATGAATCAGGTCGTCTCGGACTATTTCGATTCCCAGCGCAAGCGCATTCCCTTCAGCAAGGCGGTGATCGCCGAGCGAGCGATCGCCAATTTCAAGGTGCGCGGAAACAGAACCCTCTGGGCCGGACGTGCCGGCAAGTTCCAGATTCCCGTTCCGAGAATGGGCACCCAGACGGTCTACACCACCGAGGGACTCCGCTGGCAGTTCCGCCGCGAGGTCAGCGCCGACGGCGACTGGACAGTCGAAAGGCTGATCGGTCTGGCGAAGGTCTTCTTCACCGGCGAGGATGTTCCGAAGACAGGTCTGCTGCTTGCCGGCAAGAGCCTGCTCGAGAGACTGCAGTGTCTCGATTTCTCGAATCATCCCGAAGTGCAGATCCAGCAGATGACCAACACACTCGGATGGTCCGTCACCCAGATCCACACTGTCTTCGGCGACATCCAGATCAAGCGCGAGCCGACTCTCGACCGTCTGGGGTGGAGCGAATCGGGTGCGCTGATCGGCGAAGACCGCCTCGTCCACTATGTCTATTCGAATGAACATTCGTTCTCGGACCGCGTGGATGGCGAGGAGGCGACGCGCAGCGGAATCCTGATCTGGGATGCCCTCGCGCTGAAGGGGACCTGCCACCTCTGGCTTAACGGCAACGGCAACAAGCGCCCCGGGACACTGAGCTTCTGGAGCGATCCGGAGGCGGTTCCGGAGGGTAATATCGGCGACCTCTATTATCTGACTCAGACCTGCACGGGGATCTCGCCGCGATCAACCCAGGGTGAGATCTGGGAGCTCCGTCCCGACGGCTTCCGCCTCTACAAAGGAGAGCTGACCGTCAACTAAAAACTGAAGAATTATGTCAAAGGAAACACTTTATTATGCGCCGGGGAAGCTCGAATGGCATCTCCGGATCCCGACCGCGAAGGGCAATTATGTCGTTATCCCCCTCGTCGGGGGTGCGTTCACCTCCCACGGTATGGCCTGCGGATCTTTCCGGACCGAGAATCCGGTCATCAAACATCTGATCGAGAACTCGGAAGAGTTCAAGGACGGGCGGATCATGAAACGCCGGTAACAGCAACGTCTCCATGCTGATAAACCAGAAAGATCTGATCTCCCGCGTACGCGTCCGTCTGAATGAGGACGCGTACGATTCGGGGATGGAGGAGATGACGGATCAGGGTCGGCTGACCCTCGACCGGATTATCGCCTCGGTTCTTGAACCGGAGACACGCAGGATAATCGCGGAGACGGAGTTCACGGCCGGTGACGACCTCGTGATTCTCGCAGGTCCGTTCTCCGTCGCCGGCGAAGACTGCGGAACGATTCGTCTTCCTCAGGATTTCATGAAGCTCGCGGAGCTTCGTCTCAGCTCATGGAAGAGGCCTGTGCTGTCGGTCATCGTGCCGGAGGATCCGGAATTCCGCCGGCGCAATTCCCCGAGTGCGATTGTCCGCGGGACTTCAGCCGATCCCCGGATCTATCTTGTGCGCGACAGCACCGGTGCTTTTCTTGAACTGCATCCGGCCGGGAGCGGCGACACGTTGCTTTATGGGTTTTATGTCGCCGATCCGGTTACGTCGACCGTGGGTACGTTCAGGATTCCGGCGCGGTGTCTCGACGCGGTCGTGTCGGCAATCGCGGAGCGGGTCAGGAAAATGATAATTGAGAATTGACGGCGGTCGTCGAACGCGAGACACCAAGTCCCTGAATGTAATTAACCGAGTCCTTGAATGTAAAAAAATGTCCTTGAATATGATTGACTTCATCAACAGTTTCGCAGGGGCGGCCGCGTCGCTCGGGGGCGTATCCCTGCTGACCTTCATCCTCACGCGCTCGCAGTTAAAGCGCGAATCGTCGGCCAAGGCGCTCGGAGCGGAGGCCGAGGCTGTCGAGCGGATCGACAAGATCTGGCGCGACCGGGTCGAGGAGCTGACGCACCGGATCGCACAGCTCGAGAAGATGGTCGCCGAGCAGACTGACATAATCCTGACATTGCGCCGCCAGCTGGCGTCTCAATAACAGCAGTCGGGGCGTGCCGTTTTTTGGCACGCCCCGACTATTATTGGGATGGGATCAACGGAAGGGTTGGTCCCGTTGCGTCAAAGAGAGGGTGGGATCAGCGGACGTAGACCTTGGTGGCGCGGCGTCCCTGAACCTTGATGTTGAGGCCGGGCTGAGGCTTCGCGATGCGAACACCCTGAAGGTTGAACCACATCACAGGCGCATCTTCAACACCCTCGATGATATCCTCAACCACTGTCTCGAAGTCATCCTCGTTATCCGAGAAACCGAAGCTGATATCTTTCGTTCCGTCAGGGCTGATCTCAACGTAAATGGGCATTGTCTCCAGAGTTGAAGGATAAAGATCCGGATTGACACCTCTGATCTTTTCTTTATCAATAATCCATGGGTTCGTGCTGCCTTTAACCATCACGCCATTGAAGACGTAGGGATATTTTGTCAGGGCATTCGTCACATTTGTGAGAACCTGATCTTCCGTCAGATTACGTGCACCGTAGGTATCACCGATCGGTGCGCCAACACCCATATCATTATAGGAGACATCAGTTGACAAATAGAACTTCGTGACACCATCATCCAGGAGAGGAATAACACCTTCAAAGAAATAACTACCGTCAGCTTTCTGCTTAAGTGGAGCTCCCATGACATTTCCTGTCTCGGCATTCACAATATAGATCTTGTTGAGAGGTGAATTTTCTGTTGTAGTAGCTGTTGATACTCCGTAAACGCCACCCTTCACAAGAGGAACATTAGAGAACTTAGTTGATCCGAGGGCATTAACATCACCTTTCGATGCTGTTGTACCATCTTCATCAGCGAACTCAAAAGTCAATGCAGAGGCAGGACCAAATGTATGAGCATTTTTGGGTGTGATGATCTTTGTCGGACCTTCATCTGAGCTTTCACCTGAGGTAAAATCCTGAGCTCTCTTTATCTTCTTGGCGTCCTTTCTGACTACAGAAACAGGTACCCAGAGGTCATGACGATAAAAGAGGTCTCCGCCCGAGAACAGGTTGGCACCTTTCTGGTGCATCTCAACACCGTTTATACCGGCAGTATAGAGCTTTTTGATGTTTCCGTTTTCATCTTCCTCATAAACCTTTATATGGGGAGCGTTATATTGCACGTCGTTGATGAAGTAGATTACATAATGAGCCAGACCGTTTGCGACTTGGGCGGATACGTAAAGCTTACTTGTAGCGCGGTCGAATGTGAATTTCACATTTTCCGCCTCATAAACTTCATCAGGCATCGTGAGGAACATAGGTTGAGTCTCTGCAATATCCACCATGCCATCTTCTCCTCCTTCATAAGCCGGAATGTACTCGTTATGGAAGAACGAGATGGCACCGCTGTTTGTGAATACTGTCGCATATCTCTCTTCTGCAGCCGCCGCATCTGATTCTTCGACGTTCTTTTCGGAAGTGATACCGATGAGGAATCGTCCGAGGTTATCTTTCACAAGCATCTTGTCCACCGTCAGTGTGTAGATACCATCATCACCGTTTGTATTGAAAGCAATCGGCATTGATTCCACATCTTCAAGATTCTCTCCGTTGTATTCGCGGACAACACCACCTGTTGTGTGGAGATAAACCTTAGTGATCATGGACTCTACAGGAGGAGTAGACGAAATACCTTCCCAAGTATAGACTTTGTCAGGATAGAAATTATAGTCAAGGAAGTTATGCGTCTTTGCGTCAGGATCATCCTCCGTGTTTTTCTCTTTTCTATCATGACAGAAAATGAAACCGATTGCAGACTGATCTTTCGGGATACGCACCGTAATCTCGTAATAATAGATCACATTATCTTCATCGTCCGTTGCTTCAATAAGCTTGGAAACGTTAGCGCACCAAACTGAGTCATTCACGCCGTTGACTTTCTCTTCACGATAAATATCAACATTATCTTTTCCGGCATTGGCAGCAGTCTTTGTCAGGAGCTGACCGGGATATTTGCCTGACGCAAGCAGATAGGTAGTTTCAGCGTGTTCAGTAGCCTTGAGAGCATTATTACCCCACATGAAGTAATAGATATCACGGAGATCATCTTCCTTTATGCTCTGCGTGATCTCTTTTGTCTCTTCGTTGGATTTATACTTGCTCTCATTCTTGAGGTCAGCACGGGAAATCTGGTAATAGAAGGTATATTTACCACTCTGGATCTCATCAACCTCGTCACCGGAGATCGAGATAGTAGCCACAGTATTTCCGCTTGAATCTCTATCCTCCGGATTAATGATGATATAAACATCGCTGAGTGCGACTTTTGAAAGGGTCATTGATTTAGTTTTCTTATAATCATCATTGAAGTCCTCGGTGTAATAATTCAGAATATGTTTTCCTGTACGCGTGAGCGCAACACCCTCATCGTTTTTGGTTACGGAGTAATATTTATTTTTGCGACCATCGAGATATTCCACCTCAATCCCGAAACGGTTGGTCAGTGTAGTTGTCACTGTGCCGTTCGATTCGTGATTAAGCTCGAGATAGAAACGACCGTCTTTTTCGTTGTACGTGAATTCTTCTCTTTCTCCTTCTTGATTATCTTCATTCCAGTTGGTGAAGTCAGAAGCGATGAGATAAACTTTATACTTTTCGCTTGCTATCTTCTTTCTGGAAGACCATGACATAGTCCATCCGTTCTCTGTCTGATAAAGGATCATGTCAACATCAACAACATCCTCCGCAAAGTACATGTTGGCATTACCGGTGTCAGTTGACAGTTTCTTGTGATCACCGGAATTCGGGATACAAAAAGTTCCTTCATTATCTACCTCAACACCGGGAAAGCTGTTGGCATCGAGCATTAGGGAAAGATTCCAATCTTTTTTATTTGCTTTGAGACTCTTCGTCCCGATTTTGAACTGATTATCCTTTCCACCGGCAATTTTCACATTGTCGAGTTCATAGATATATCCGACAAGATGGCCCTTCGAATCAAATTCCGGTTCGTATGAGAAATGCAATTTTTCGTCACACTTATTCCACTCACCGCCCAAACCACGAAGATAGAGGTCGGTATAAGGCATAATGGCGTTATCGTCATACTTGATCTGCCATGTCCAGCCGGCGGCTGTCTGATAGACGGTCACTGTGCCTGTGAAGTAATAGTCAAAATAGGTGTAACCGCTTCCCGAATTTCGGTTTTGAGACAGTTTCAGTTCATTTGTAGTGTTTTTGACTGTCACGTTATAGTTAACGGTGCCCGAAGCACGAGAAAGCTGAACATTTGACCAGTCCGCATCACCGATTTTAAAGTTGACTTTGGGACGGATGACGCCATACCATGTGTAGACCTTACGGGTATCAGTAGACTTGGCTTCATCGAGTTTGAACTTGTAGTCTTCGAGCGCTGACCAATCCTGCGCGCCATTTTCCTTGACACCAAGACCGCGGAGATAAATTTCGCGAGCTTCAACCGGAGTAGCAACGTTCTCCCAAGAAAATTCCCAGACCTCATTGTTATTAGCGTCTAATTTTTGATAGACAGTAAAAGTGCCGGTGAAGGGCTGTGAGAACTTCATATTTCGACAGTCACTGCCTTTGTGTAAACTACGGTGATCTCCACTCAAATTTGCTATTGAAGCAGTAGAATTATCATCGTAATTGTTCTTTTGTTCAAGTGACAACTGGAGGTTATTCCAATCATCAGCTCCAAACTTAAACTGCTTATCTGTTCCTAAGATAACAGAACAAGAATAAACTTTCTGTGTTTCAGTTGATTTTTGAGCATCAAAAATCATCTTATACTTATCAGAGCAAGTCCAGTCTGCATCTTCGAAATTTCCACGTACATAGAAATCGTAAACATGCGGAGTAAAGACACCATTCCAAGCGAGGGTCCAACCACCGAGAGTCTGCGTGATGGTCAGGCTACCGGTAAAGTCGCCTTTGCTGAAAAGCGTTGCGGCAGTGCTGTTCTCATGCAGTGGCAGTCCGTTAGTGTTAGCGGCATCATTTAACCACCATACGCTGGTATCATTACTGTTCTGAAGACTCAGACAAACATCATTGTAACCGCTCTGATCACCCAGGCGGAAATGGCTGTCTTTCGGGATAGTTATATTGTCGATTTTGTAGACATGCTTAGTTCCCTCTTCGGAAGCAGCCGCATCGTAAACAAACGGAGTGTTGTTAGTCCATCCGTCGACACCCTTGAGATAGATATTTTTCTTAGTTATCCCTGTCTGAGGCTTAAACTCTGTCCAGCTTGTCCATCCGTTGAAACTGGAGTTAATATGCAGACAGTTAAACAGATCTGAAGGAGCAGAAAACTCGCACTTATTACCGTCGTTGTACGCTTCGGTACTATTGGAGGCAGTTCTCTTCACTAAAATTTTATCTGTCCATACAGTCGGACGGAATTTTACATAATCCTTGCCACCATTAGTTATTATTTCGCCAGTTATATTCTGAGAACCATCCCAGATTCTAATCACAGTTGTGCCTTTATCGACATCATTTAAGAACCAATCACAAGCGGAGGGATCTATATAATAGTCTTTATTCGGATCGAATTCCTTACAGCTGTCTGAGATCCACGCAAATTTCCAGTCGTCACCACTCTGATAGACTTTCAAAGAACCGGTGAAATTTGCGGCAAAGGCCATGTTTCCACCGCCTTGGGTTACCTCCACATCGCCTTTCGAACCGAGAGCAGTTCCGGCCCCCCCCCTATTCCAAGACCAATCGCCTTGCCAGAACTTGAACTCACCAGTGAGTTTTTCGGCTCTCATGATAAATGTATTATCACCGATATAATACATTTGATAATCTTCATCTTTATTCCAACCACCCATGTTTTCTCCGACACCATACACTTTCTTAGGGGTAGAAGTGCGCTCGATCGGAGCAAGTTTTAGCTGGTAGCTATAGGTACCGTCGGCTTGCTTCTGAAGCTTAATTACGACGTTAACCTCTTTCTGAGCAGCTGCAGGTACAGTCAGATAGGAGCCTGACTTTTCGAGTGTGACATACACTCCGTCAAGCGCAAGAGTCGAAGCTTTTCCGTAGGTCTCCGAGTTGTAGCATACCTGAATGTCGCTCACCCCGCTCAGATCAATTTTCTTGACATAAGTCAGGGTGTTCTTGTTATTCTCCATATAAACCGGAGAATTAAAATTTTCGCTTTTCGTCACGCCACCGGCGTCCTTCAACAAATTGAGGTTGATGGTCGTCGGATAGTCTTCTGCTTGGCTGCAGACGACCGTGAAGACGGCGGTAATGAGCCAGAGTAAAACTCTCTTCATGATATAATTAAGTTGTTATTTGATTTATGCGTATTATGGGAATTGCACGGAGCCGAACGTGTTGGCGCGATGTATTGCGCCTGGCAAAAACACTGAAGCACACGAAGTTAGACGCCGAGGCGTTTGAAATCGGGCGCATTCCGGTCTTTGATGCTTACAAAATTAGCATTTTATCCTAATTCATTGATATTTCTGAGGGAATTTTTTTGAAAAATTTTGTTTTTTTGGGGAATCACACATATCACGCAAAGGCGCAAAGGCGCAAAGGGCTGACGCAAACGATGGAACCGGATAGGAAAAAGAAGTTACGGAAGTGGTTGGTGGCTCTGGCGAGCCTGATTGGAACAGGCGGAATCTCGCGGAACTTATTAATAATTAACAGTTCAATAGATCCAAAGGCGGTGGATTACGAGAGTCGCCCT
>CAYMTQ010000088.1:0-8347 GCA_964393395.1 uncultured Sangeribacter sp. | reverse complement strand
AAGTCGGTCGAGGTGTCAGGGAATCCGGCGTTCCCCGCGAGGAAATTTTCGTGGCGACAAAGATATATCCCAACCAATATTCCGACCCTGAAAAGGCAATCGAGGAATGCATCAACAAGCTCAACATCGGGTATGTTGACCTGATGCTTCTTCACCACCCCGGAACAAACGATGTCAAGGCATACAAGGCTATGGAAAAATTTGTCAAGGAAGGTAAAATCCGTTCACTTGGAGTATCTTGCTACTATATAAAGGAAATTGATGATTTCATCAAACAGGTTGACATCAAGCCGGTGCTCGTTCAAAACGAAGTACATCCGTATTATCAGGATTTGGATGTAGTGCCTCATATCCAATCTCTCGGAATTGCAGTCGAGGCTTGGTATCCCCTCGGAGGCCGTGGTCATCAGAAGGAATTGCTCAGTGACCCGGTGCTGACTGAGATTGCTCAGAAACACGGTAAGTCAGTAGCTCAAGTAATACTGCGTTGGGACTTGCAACGTGGCGTCGTGGTCATTCCCGGTTCAAGCAATCCAGCCCACATGGAAGAGAATATCTCTATCTTTGATTTCAATCTTTCAGATGAAGAGATGGCCCGTATTGAAGCCCTTAACCGAAATGAAAAACATGACTGGTACTGAAATAAAGATACTCGCAATTAACGGCAGTGCCCGTAAACAAAGCAATACCGGCGACATGATTGATGTCGTGGTTAAGGAATTGCCAGAAGAGTACGAAATCGAGATAATAAATCTTGAGTCAGCAACAATCAATCCCTGCCGTGCTTGTTTTGCGTGTGCAGGAAAGGGAAACTGCATCTGGCACAATGACAGTTTCTGTGACATCTACGACAAGATGGTGGCAGCGGATTGTATCATAATAGGCAGTCCAACTTATTCAGCTGACGTTTCATCAACTCTTAAAGCCCTTTTTGAAAGGGCAAGTGTGGTCAGTGACGTGAACCCCGGAATGTTTACTCACAAAGTGGGTGCAGGACTTGTGGTCGGACGCCGCGCCGGAACCATGAATGCTCTCGACAGCATAAATCATTTCTTTCTCAACAAAGAGATGTTCGTTGTCGGCTCTACCTATTGGAACCTCGCCTACGGACGGCTTCCGGGAGAGGCTCTGAAAGATGAAGAAGGTGTGGCAACGATGCGAAACCTTGGAAAGAATATAGCATGGTTGCTAAGAGCGTGTTTCAAAAGATTCTTCATCCTTTCGTTAGTAATGACATTAACACTCAATATTATGGCACAACAGAAAATCGTACAGACTGCAGGGCGTGATCAACTTGGTGAGTTTGCTCCTGAGTTCGCCCACCTCAACGATGATGTCCTTTTCGGCGAAGTATGGAGTCGCAATGATCTGCTTTCATTACGCGACCGCAGCCTGGTCACCATCACCTCTCTCATCTCACAGGGTATAACCGATTCATCGCTCACCTTCCATCTTCAGGAAGCAAAAAAGAATGGTATCACTCGCACTGAAGCTGCAGAAATCATCACCCATATAGCTTTCTATGCAGGTTGGCCCAAAGCATGGGCAGCCCTCCGACTGGCTAAAGACGTATGGAATGACGATATAAAGGGCAACGATGCCAAAGCCGAATTTCAGAAACAGATGATCTTCCCCATTGGCGAACCCAACAACGCTTACGCACAATACTTCATCGGTCAGAGTTATCTCGCTCCGATCTCTACTGAACAGGTCAAATTCTTCAATGTGACGTTTGAACCGGGATGCCGCAACAACTGGCATATCCATCGTGCAACAAAAGGCGGAGGTCAGATGCTGGTCGGAGTAGCAGGACGAGGATGGTATCAGGAAGAAGGAAAACCTGCCGTAGAGATTCTTCCCGGCACTGTCATCCACATTCCTGCCAATGTAAAACACTGGCATGGCGCATCCGCCGACAGCTGGTTCTCTCATCTTGCCTTTGAACTTGACGGAGAAAACACCTCCAACGAATGGCTCGAACCCGTCACCGATGATGAATATAAGAATTTGAAGTAAATAATGTTCTACCCTTACACTTAACCGGAAAATATCTTTCCTTAAGGAATTTAACCATGATTTCAAGCAGTTGTCTGAAAAAGTTCCGGCAACTGCATTTTTTTTGACAATGAGAAAAGCTTCTAATAAAAATAGTTGTCAAGTCAACCTTTTTGTGATTGGGCTTGTTTAATGGTTGATATGACAACAAAAGAATCTACATACGGAATCCCAAACGTAGGCTGCCTGCTTGGAATAGCCTATCAGACAGAGGTTGCAAGATTGACACAGGCTTTGGCCGAGGCAAATCTCGACGTTACAGCAGCCGAGTATTTGATCTTACGGGTGCTGTTTAATCATGATAAAATACAGCAATGCGACATCGGAAAAATCCTCGTCAAGGATAAGGCATCCATAAGCCGTGGTGTGCAATCCTTAGCAAAGAAGGGATATGTCGACGCAACCCCTGTCAGCTACAAATGCAGCATAATATCTTTGACTGAGGAAGGCTATTCTCTAAAACAACCCCTTCTGGAGGTTGCAGACAAGCTGCATCAAACTCTGTCATCCAAGATTACACATGAACAGATGCAAAAACTGCGAGAAATACTTGAATTAATAATCAAATAAAAAATAGAAAGGATAAACACTATGATGACACTCACTATCTGGAGCGACTTCGCTTGCCCCTACTGCTACATCGGCGAAACAAGACTCGAAAAAGCAATCGAGGAAATGAAACTCACTGACGACGTTCAGATCGACTACCGAGCATTCGAGCTTGACCCAGCAGCTCCAAAGGAAGTGGTTTCCGGCACTCCTGAACGCTTCGCGATGAAGTATCGCCTTTCACTGGAAGGTGCAAAAGAACAAATCGAACAGATCTCTGCCTTAGGCCGTGAGCTTGGCATTGACTTCCGCTATGCTACCACTCAATACACCAACACCCGCGACGCTCACCGCCTTATGAAACTTGCCGACGCAAAGTATGACCGCGCCACTGTTGATAAGCTCAACAAGGCTCTCTTTGCCGCATACTTCACCGAAAACCTCGTTCTGGCCGACCACAAAGTCCTTATGGACAAGGCTCTATCTGTAGGCATGAAAGAGGCGGACGTAAAGGAAGTCCTCGACTCAAACATGTATGACGACGAAGTGCGTTTCGATGAGCGCGAGGCTGCAATGCGCGGCGTTAGAGGTGTTCCTTACATCGTATTCGACGGCGAGTTTGCCGTGCCGGGAGCAATGACAGTTGAAGGGTTCAGATCAGCCCTTGAACGTGCTCTTAAGAGAAAAGCGGACAAGGAGGCCGAAGAAAAGCCGGCCGAACGTCCTCACGTCTGTGGTCCCGATGGTTGTCAGTTACTTTAAATCGCAGAAATCATGATAAAGGAATTGACAGTCTATGGCGTTTATGCCGAGAATTGCTACTTTTACATTGACGAAGTAAGCAAGGCCGGTTTCATCATTGACCCTGGAGCTCAAGCCGGAGTCATCTTGGATGTCGTCAACCGTAATGGCTGGAAAATCGAGAAAATCCTGCTGACCCACGGACATTTTGACCATCTCGGCGCTGCAGAAATCTTACGTGAAAAATTGGTCGCCCCGATATATGTTTACCCCGATGATTCGCGGTATCTTACCGATCCTCGGCTTAATCTGAGTGCCAACTCTCCTCAAATCATCACGGTGCCGCATTATGAGGAGTTGTACGACGGAGAGATAATACGTCTGAAAGAAAATTCAGGGTTCTATCTTAAGGTCATCCACACTCCGGGCCACACTCCCGGGTCGGTCACTTACTACTCCGAGAAAGAAAAAGCCGCTTTTGTCGGTGACCTCTTCTACGACCACGGTCCGGGGCTGACAAACTTTCCCGGCGGAAATCGAAGCGTACTGGAAGCGTCGATTATCAACAAAATATTCACCCTCCCTGACGACACTGTTCTGCTCTCAGGACATTCAAGCCCGATTACCGTAGCTCAAGAAAAACGAATATCATAACGCCCAAAAGGAAGCCCCTGACATCACTGCCAAGGGCTTCCTTTCTTGCATGAAAGAGATTAGAAGGTTATTTTGTTCTGCCGGAGTGCTCTTCCTTAGAAGCGCGATACACTCCGTTGACCTTGTCGCGACCAAACCGATAGCTTACACCAAACAAGACGTAAGATGAATGTGAGTCGAATGTGTGCCGTATAGTATAATCTGCGTAGTTCTCTTTTGAGCGGGTCTTGTTCCATCCGAATATGTCGTTAGCCTTAAGCTGCAGATTAAGACGATTATTTAGCATTGAATATCTTAGCGAGAGATTGAAAAGCTGGAACGATTCGTAACTTATGAGATTCTGTTGATAAGGGAAGTAATGTGTAAACTGTGCACTGAATATCAACGTTTTCTGTCGATTGAGCATTACGTCGGTTGAAAGCTCAAGTTTACCTGACCAATCATGCACGTTTCTGATCTTGAAATCCGGCATGTCGCTTTTTGAGTATGTTCGGAATACCTCACCGCCGGCTTTCATTTCCCATCGGTCAAAAAAAGTTCGCTTAAAACTGGCATACAGCCCGGTCTTATTTGTAGAGAGGCAATTATACGGTCTGGTGCTGATTATGCCATCAGCTTCTATCCTTCTTACATAGCCGATTGCGTCTGAAGCAAATGAAGTATACAGCACAGCGTACAATCCTCCGAGTCCAAAGTAATTAATCTCGGCGTTGTTGTAGATAGTTGGTTTGAGGGCGGGATTTCCGACGGCATATTCATCTGTTGTGGAGTAATATTTAAAAGGATTCAGTTCCCAAAGATTTGGACGCCCCATTCCCATTGAATAGGTGATGTTGAAAGACCCTATCCGGCCTTTATTCCATGAGAGATTTACCGTTGGGAAAAGATGGCCGTAATTATCACGGTCAATTTGAGGTATGGATTTTTGTTCTCCTTTCGTCCAAGTATATTCACATCTCAACCCGACTTTACCCCACAAGCCCGAGCCGAGACTGCGTGATGCTGTAATATATGCAGCAGCAATGCGCTCTGAATAGTCAAAATTATTTGATTCGCTGCCGGGGGCGGGGATGTTACCGGATGTACGTTTCAGTGAGTTAGCGGAGGAGTTGACGATGTCAGTATAGGCCATTCCGGTCTCCACCAGGGCCCAAGGATAGGGAAGTTTGAAGTCCGCTTTTCCACTATTAAATCGGTAATCCGTTTCGCCATTCTCTGCTATGCTAAAATCAGCAGTGCCATTGTTATATGATGTTGTGATATCAGATGATGTAGGACTGTGTCTGTTGAAGTGATTGTAGGTTAACTGCATTGATTCTCCCTTGTCTCCGAAGTTCCAGTCGTAAAAGCCGGTAAGTGTAAGGGAATTGTTGGGGCGTGATTTCGTAAGAGATTGAGATGAAGAGGAATACCCGCCATAATCGGTAAGGTTCGTTCCGCGGCTTGATATGGTCTCATAGTTATAGTTTGCGATAACTCCCAAATTCATATTCGGTGTAAACTTGTATCGGAACATTGCATTAAATCCCGCATCAAAAAGATGTGACCGTGTGCGGGTTGAAGAGATACGGGACGTTCCGTCCGCAAACGAATATTCAATACGGTTGTCGTTGGTATTAAAGTAGTTAGACACACTCGCATCGAGCGACAGGTCTACCTTGCGTGTGGTATGACTGATGCTCCCGCTGAAATATTCACGGAGTCTGTCTCCTTGATTAAGTGAGCCATAAATGCTGCCACGTGTTCCAAGGGTCTCGTTGCGCGTTGTGATGGAAATATACACAGCGTTAGGTTCAACAGCGTAACGAGAAGGGGGTGTCGAAAGAAGCTCAATTTTCTCAATATCCTCTGCTCGGAGATTTTGCAAGCGCATCGACATGGCGGAGGCATCGAGTTCCATCAAAACTCCGTCAATGATGTATCGTATGCTACCTTTTCCGGCCACACTTACGGCACCGTTGTTTACAGAAACGCGAGGGATGCGGTCAAGCAAACTGACTCCGTCAAGCCCTTTGGCATAAGGGTCGTTTTTTACGAGATATACGAGTTTACCCTCCTGTTGCTTTACCACGGGGCGTTTGGCCACGACGACAACTTCGTTAAGTTTAAGCTCTTTCTCCCAAGAATTCGCCACAGAGTCTGTGGCTTCCTGTGCGTATAGGGACGCAGGGAGTATGGCCGCTCCGAAGAGCAGCTTACAGATAGTTTTCATAAAAGTATAATTAAAAGTTATTTAAAAGCAGATTCTTTTCCCTGAATAAAGAAGTATCCGCCTCCTTTGTTATCCTGTTGAAGACCTATGAAAATGGTTTCTCCATTATTTCGCACCTGGATTGAAGTGTACTGTCCGTCTTTGTCCTGATGATCTGAGTAATTGGATGCTTTCGGAGTATCGGCTTTAATGGTTTCTATGATAGCTTTCAGAACCTCCGGATGATTCTCGATAGTTAGGCTGCGATAGTATGTCCCATTATTTTTATATACGTGTGAAGTGACACCGGCGGTTTTGTTGTACCGACCATCAAAAAGTTTCTCCGCAGCCAAATTTGGAGCTTTGGCGTAAGCGACTACCGAAAGAAAGATTATGGCTATAAAGGTTGCTAATCGTCTCATTTTATATCTTTTTGATGGTTCATGAATTGTTCAATCTTGTTTTGCTCCTCTTCTTCTAATTCCGCCATTCTGCTTATGAAATCCTCGGCCTTACGTGACTCTGACTCAATCCGGGCCTTGGCTGCTTCACCCCGGATCTCTTTACCATTGACATAAGCTATGTAATTATTAGAAACTGAGGAACCGGAATTTCCCGACTTAAGGAATCCACCCCAGACGCAGAGTATCATGGCAACACTCGCTGCTATCCCGGTAGGAATCCACCACTTAATAAACTTCCTTCGTTTGATTGGTTTTGATAAGGGAGACTTCATTGTCTGAATTCCTATGAGACCTTTAACCTCCTCAATCGAAGCAGAAGTAAGCGATGTTTGTGAAAGAATATATTCCAGTTCTTTCTCTTCCAGGACAGTGAGTTTACAGTCCATATACAGGCGGCAAAGCTTATCCAGTTCTTCTATCGTCAAGTTCGATTCTACAGTATTCATCGGTCAAGTTTTTGAATGTTTTCTGAAATCCTTCTTCGGGCTCGGCTCATATTCATTCTCACAGCCTCAACTGTCATATTAAGACGAGAAGCGACCTCTTCATATTCGAGGCATTCGTGAGTGACAAGGTCGTAAATCCTTCTTTGAAGGTCTGTCAAACCGGCGGTAATCAGTCGCTCGTAATCTTCTGTATTCTCAGTTTGCATTTCATAACTCTCGGCATGCTCCAGATCCGAAGCCTCCATATGAACAGTATGCTTACCCCGCAGATGATCTATACAGGTGTTGCGAAGGATATGAACAAATTTATTTCGAGCCTCCTCGTCAGATTCAATTTCAGTCTTCGACCACAACTTTTCAAAAGTGTCCTGAACAGCATCCTTCGCATCTTCATCGTTGTGAAGAAGCCTCATTGCAATACGGTGCATTTTGCTCCGAATATCAAGAAATGCTGATGTCAGTACGTCCTTTTTCATTGTGTTCTACTAATAATACGATCAAGAACATCAAACGTAACATCAGAAATCAAAAATTTATGTCATATACCACATTGAAAGAGGATGTGTCATAAAAATGAATTTTGACACACAGACCTCCGGACGGAGAAAGTTACTTTGCTGCGGTCATAGCGTCAATAAGGTCTTGATAGCAAGTGACCTTATGATACTTGACCTGGTCGGTTGATATTTCGTTGAACAGCTGAGCGCAGCAGTCAATCTTGGCATTTTCTATTGCGTTAAGCTGCATGGACAGGAGCGAGCCTTTGGTTTCGGCAATGAAGAAAATGTGTTTGACTGCGCCTTTCTGCATCGCTATCGCCCAGTCGGGGGCATAGTTGCCTACAGGCGTGGGGATTTGGAATGAGCGAGGCAGTTTGGCATATACTACCACTTCCTCCGCCTCGTCGAGGTCATGAGCGAAGTCGCGCTCACCCTTGCTGTCGGAGACAACATAGTCGGTGATATGCTTCGAGGTCTGAATAGCCTTGTCGAAGTCGGCACGACTCGCGGCGGTGAATATGTCGGAGTCATATTTGCCGTCGGTCAGATGATAGTGGATGTGGTCAACTATCATCGTGGCTTTCTGCTCGCGGATTATCTGCACGACCTTACGGATAAATTCTTCGGGGTTGTTGCGGAACAAGGCGAGTTTCGCCGGGCGCAATCCCTGAAGGATTTTGGCGGCGGTGCGTCGGGTGATGTTGGCACCTTTCGCAACCTGCCCGATAAGGTCATACTTCACTGACG